>JBGSTM010000046.1:0-25438 GCA_041736495.1 Akkermansiaceae bacterium | reverse complement strand
GAACTGATAGCCGAGCTCGCTGATGCCGAGGCCGCGCGGATCTTCGGCGTGCGGGCACTTGAAGAGGTTCTCGCCAGTCTCCAGATCGTAGAACGACATGTTGAAGTGGGCACCGTTGCCCGTGCGGTTGGCAAAGGGCTTGGGCATGAACGTCGCTAACAATCCTTCCTCCGCGGCGTAGTGCTTGGCCATGGTGCGGAAGAAGATGTAGCGGTCGCACATGGTCAGGGCGTCGGCGTATTTGAAGTCGAACTCGAACTGCGAGTTCGCGTCCTCATGGTCCAGCGAGTAGAGATCCCAGCCAAGGTCGTTGATCGCGGTGGAGACCTTGTCGATCCATTGATAGCGGTCGAGGAAACACTTCACGTCATAACAGGCTTTCGTCAGGTCGTCATCCGGGTTGGGGATTTTCAGGGTCCCGTCTTCGGCGAGTTTGACGACGAACAACTCGCACTCGATGCCGAGGTTCATGCCGAATCCCATCTTCGCCGCTTCGGCGAGTTGTTTCTTGAGGGCGACGCGGGTGCTGACTTCATAGGGCTGGCCCTTGAAAGTGTTGTCTGCCGGAAACCACGCGACTTCCTTGTTCCAGGGCAGGACGCAGCCTCGTGTTAGGTCGGGCAGGGAGGCGATCTCATCGTCGTTAGGCCGCTGGCCGAGGCCGTCGAGGGCGTAGCCGGTGTAAAGCTCGCTGCCGGCGGCGAAGTCCTCGAAGTGGTCGATGGGCACGAATTTGCCCTTGGGCACGCCGTGGATGTCGACGAACGCGCCGATGCAGTATTTGACGCCTTGTTTTTTGAGATCGTCGCGCATGGCGCGGATTTGTTCTTGGTTCATAAGTTTGGGTGAATAAGTGTGAAGTGTGGAGACGGCAAATCGCCGGGGCTTGATAGAAAATCTCAGACAACGTCCGGATCCGAAACGGCCAGTCGCAGGACGGGAGCTTCTTTCTGCTCCTGCCCGGGCGGGTGGATCAGGTTGTCGATGTGCTTGCGCACGCCCATGAAGGACGGATGGAAAAGCTGCCCGGAGTCCCGCGGGCGGGGCACGGGGACCTCGACCACTTCGCGGACACGTCCCGGGTTGGCATCGAGGACGAGGATGCGGTCGGATAGAAAGACCGCCTCGTCGAGGTCGTGGGTGATGAAGACGATGGTGATGTCCACGTTTTTCCAGATTTCCAACAGATAGGACTGCATCTGGCAGCGGGTCTGGGCGTCGAGGGCACCGAAGGGCTCGTCCATGAAGAGGACGCGCGGCTGGTTGGCGAGCGCGCGGGCGATGGCGACGCGTTGTTTCATGCCGCCGGAAAGCTGGTGCGGGTAGGCGTTCTCGAATTTTGACAGACCGACGAGCTCGATCCATTCGCGGGCTTCGGATTCCGCGGAGAACGCGGAAGTGCCGGCCATGCGCGGGCCGAACATGACGTTTTCCTTCACCGTGCGCCACGGGAAGAGGGTGTAGCCCTGGAAGACCATGCCACGGTCCGGGCCGGGGCCGGAGACGGGCTCGCCGTAGACGCGGAGCTCGCCGGCGGTCGGGGTTTCGAGGCCAGCGAGAATTCTAACCAGCGTGGACTTGCCGCAGCCGGACGGGCCGATGACGCTGAGCAGCTCGCGCTTGTGGACGGAAAAGGAAACATCGTCGAGCGCAGTGATCACGCCGCGCGGGGTTTCGAACTGTTTGGTCAGGCCGGTGACCTGGAGGGCCACCGGGCGTTCGCGGAGGCGGGCGAAGCGGGCGGCGACTTCGGGCGATTGCTCGCGGTAGTCGGGAAGTGCGAGATCGGCGTTCATGGTTGGATTTCGCGTTTGCGGTTAGTGACGGAGGCCAGGACGTCGACCGGCCATCTAAGGGCCCTGATGAGATTTCGTGAGAACGGCCCGGTTTTCCCCGCCCAGGGGAAGAAGAGGCCGTGCAGCCACGAGAGGAACTGGTCCATCACGAATCCGGTGACACCGATGAGGATGATGACGGGGAACACGCGGTCGAAGTTCCGGAAGCGGCCCTGGGTCTCGATGAACTCGGTGAGCCCGCTTTTCACGCCGATGAGTTCGGCGATGACCAGCCAGGTCCACGCCCAGCCTAACAAAATTCTGAGATCATTGTAGAGATTCGGCAGGATGCCGGGAATGACCACATGGGTGATCATCTGGCGGGGTTTCGCGCCGAGGGTCTGCGCGGCCTCCAGCAACGATGGATCCAGCAGGCGGGTGGTTTTTGAAACGACGAGGATCATTTGGAAAACGGTGCCGATGAAGACGAGCGCGATCTTCGGAGCATCGCCAGCCAGCAGCACCGCGACCAGCAGGGTGCTGAAGGTGGGAGCTGGCATGTAGCGGAAGAAGTCGACGAAGGGTTCGAAGAGTTTCGAGAAAAAGTCGAAGACGCCGCAAAGGATTCCGATAGGGATTCCGACGACGCAGGCCCAGAAGAAACCCATGAAAATCACCTGCAGTGACCGCTTGTAGCGATCAAGCATGGTCAGTTCTCCATCGGGCACCTTGGCGGTGAAATCGCGCAGGCCGGTGCGGATCACTTCATCCGGCGCTGGCAGATAGATCGGATTTGCCGGCTTGCCTTGCGGGATGAGTTTCAGGAGGGCTTGATCCGGAAGTTTCGCGTAGGAAAACTCGGGTGAGGCGGTGGATAGGAGTGCCCAGTTCTGACGCACAATTTCGAGGTTTTCCGCGGTGAGTGCGGGCTTGCGGGTGGTCTTCGCGCCGGTGGCGATGTCGCGCCAGAGGGTGTAGAGCACGGCGTCGTTCTGGGCCTCGGTGTAGGGCAGCCAGTCATGTGAGACGGCGAGCGGTGCGAGCTGTCGGAGAAGTTTCTGGTTCTTGCGCTTGGCTCCGCTCTCGGAGGTCCCTGCCTCGCGCGCCGCGAGGGTGGCGGCATTGTCCTTTCTAACCGCTTCGACGAATTCCGGGAAGAAGGCCCTGCTGACATGATCTCCCGCGGTGAAGACGGTGGTCACGCCCTCGCGCTCGGCGGAAAGTTCGATCTTCACGTCCGGGTGCCAGATCCACGGGACGTAGGAGACGAAACACCACAGCGCGATGGGAAGCAGGAACGAAACAAACGTGAGTGCGAGTTGTCGGGATTGCGGCAGATCCCGGCGGATCAGAAACCAATCTTTAAAGATGACGCGGCGGGTCATTGGGGAAACGGAAGATTGGTGGGTGTGAGGAGCCATGCCGCCCGGCTTGCGATGCGGCATGGCTGGGATTGAGCTCTAACGTAGCGCTTACTTGGCCTTCTCGGCGGCAAGGGCCTTGGTGAACGAAGGGTCGAGATACTTCGCCGCGTCCTGGCTTTTCTCGTAGACCTTGAACCTCAGGTTGAACTCGTCGGCAATCTTGGAGGATCCGTAAATGGTGCCGAGTCCTGGAGCGGTATCCCAGCGCTTGAGGGCGTCTTCGAGGGAAAGGATGGCGGTCCCTTTGAGGAAGGGTTCGTATTCTTCCGGAGTGATTTTGACCCGGGCGGAGAGGATTTTCAGCACGTCGTCGAGGTTCGCCTCATCGGCCATGTAGTCGGCGATGCGATACCAGACTTTGGTGACTTTCATCCAGTCATCCTTTCGCTTTTCAAGACTTTCGGGAGAAACGGCGAGCACGTCGTAGATGATTCCGGGTGCGTCGGCGGAGGTGAAGATCGGTTTCGAACCGGGCAGCACCTTGAGGGCCTGGCCGGAATTTGGCTGCCATGCGCCGATGGCGTCCACGGCCTTCGAGGCGAGGACTTGAGGCGTTTCGTTGGTGGGGGTGTTGACGATGGTGACGTCCTCGGCCTTCATGCCGGCCTTTTCGAGTCCGGTGAGCAGCAGCAGGTGGGAAACGAAGCCTTCTTCGAGGCCGACCTTTTTGCCTTTGAGATCCTTGACGGATTCGATGCCGGGCGCGGCGACGATCATGTCGTTTCCGTTTGAGAAATCATTGATGATGATGGCGACGGATGGCTTGCCGGTGGCTCCGGTGACGAGGGCGTCGCCGTTGGTCATGCAGACCGCATCGACCTTTCCGGCGACATAGGCATCCATCGAAGGCACGTAGTCGAACCACAGGAATTCGACGTCAACGCCGGCTTCCTTAAACCAGCCTTTTTGCACGCCGATCTCCCAGGCGACCCAGCCGGGCCAGTCGGAATAGGCGATTTTCAAAGGCTCGGCATTGAGACTCCCGCACATGGCGAGGAGTGCGAACGCGGTGGATGCGAGGCGGGGAAACAATTTCATGGCGGTTTGGAATTGGAGTTGGAGAACGTTACGGTATGAAGGTTTTTCCGTTTGTTCACACTAGTTTAAGCAGGGGCCATACCAACTTCCCTTGCCAGAGAGGCGGCTCCGGCCGGGGAATTTTCTCCAAATGACGTCCCGCGTGGTTTTTACGGTTTATCCCCGCGCCGCTGTGACTCTAGGGTGCTGGCATGAACGAATCGCAAACCCCGCCGAAGAACATTGTTCTGATCGGCTTCATGGGCAGTGGCAAATCCACGGTCGGGCGCGAGCTCCACCAGCGGCTCGGCTATCCGCTGATCGACATGGACCATGTCATCGAGCAACGCGCGGGGAAACCAATCACCGCGATATTCGCGGAGGATGGGGAGGAAAAATTCCGCGAGATGGAGACGGGTTTGCTGGAAGAGCTCACCGATCCCACGGCCGCCCGCCGGATCATTTCGACAGGCGGCGGAGTGGTCGGCCGACAGGCGAACCGGGAGTTGCTGCGCCAGCTCGGCTACGTCGTCTGGCTGCATGCGCCGACCGCGGTGATCCTCGACCGGACGTCGAAAAACCGGGATCGACCGTTGCTGCACACCGATGATCCGGCAGCGCGGGTCGAGGCGCTGCTCGCCGAGCGCAAGCCCCTTTACGCGGAGGCGGCCCATCTCAAGGTGGAAACAGCGGGCTTGGATTGCAAGGAGCTGGCGACCGGGATTCTTGAAAGCGCACGCTACTTCTTCACCGGCCATTTGTGAGTGCCATGGTGGGACAAGTCAAAGTGTGGGCTCAGGAACTGGGCTTCGACGACTGCCGCATCGCAGTGGCCAAAGAAGCGAGCCACGCGGATTTGTTCCGCGACTGGATTGCGGAAGGAAAACACGGGGAAATGGCGTGGCTGGAACGCACTCCGGAGCGGCGGTGTGATCCGCGGGAGGTGTTAGCGGGTTGCAAATCCATCATCTGCCTCGCTCTGAACTACTACCCGGGCAGTACTCCGTTTCCCGAAGGCCACGAGGGTGGTTACCGGATTGCCCGCTATGCCTGGAACGAGGACTATCATGATCTCATCGAAAAGCGGCTGCGGGAGTTCGACTCGAAACTCCAAACGCTCGGCGGCATCCAGCGATTTTATGTGGATACCGGGCCGGTACTCGAACGCGACTTCGCGAGCGACGCCGGACTCGGCTGGAACGGGAAATCCACCGTGCAGATCCACCGCCGCATGGGTGCATGGTTTTTTCTGGCGGAACTGCTGACCACGCTCGACCTAACTCCGGACGCGCCCTATGGCGACCACTGCGGGAAATGCACCGCCTGCATCACCGCTTGTCCCACGCAGGCCATCACCGCGCCGCGGCGGCTGGATGCGCGGCGCTGCATTTCCTATCTAACGATCGAGCACAAGGGCCCGATTCCCGAAGAGTTCCGCGTCGCGATGGGCGACCGGATCTACGGTTGCGACGACTGCCTCGATGCGTGCCCATGGAACCGCTTCGCAAGTGAGTCACGGGAAATGACCTTCCACGCGAGAGCCACGGTGATTGAAAATCGCCTGCGCGATTTCCTCGAACTCGACGATGAAGGCTTCCGCAGCCTGTTCGCGAAATCCCCAATCAAACGCATCAAACGCCCTCGGTTCTTGAGAAACGTTTGTGTGGCGTTAGGAAATGCGGGCACCGCCGAGGATCTCCCGGCATTGCGAAAAGCTGCTGCGGACATGGATCCGCTGATCGCCGAACACGCCGCGTGGGCGGTCGGGCGGATCCGCGAACGGCTCGTGATTTTTTGATCACGATCACCAGCCAATGAGATCCGCCGGTGGGCAGCGCAGATTGGTCGAGGGAATGAGTGACCGGGTGGAGGTTCCGGGCACGATCCAGGTGATACTGCAATGCTCGCCGCCACTTCCCTGTTTGTGCAGAATTTCCAAATAATAAGAACGCCCGGCCACGAGATGGATCGGCATGGAGGTCTGCGCGGCAGTCTGGGTGTAGTTTTGATAGGCCGACGAAGTCGCCACATTGGCGACGCGGGTGATACCGGTCCGCTGTTCACCGGTTGATAGCCATAGCTCGCTTTGGTCATCGCCGGCAATTGAGAAGACATGGTTCCCGGTGATGCCGGGGACCAGATAGCCGCGGGTCCGCTCAAGATAGTTCACCCCGAGGAGATTGCCGGTGCCGCCGGTGAACCATGGGGCTTGGGTGGTGGGGATCAGGCGCACGTCATCGGGAGCCCGGCTGTTCATGACCGCTGCAGCGGTTGAAAGAGTGTTGCCCGAAACGTTCATCCATACCTCGTGCAACAGGTTGCCGCAGTATCCGGCGAGGGCGGGGTGATAGCGGGACGACGGGCTGAACCCAAACGAATTTCCCGTCTCGGCGGCCGCTAGATATCTCAGGTAGAGGGGAGCACCTCCAGGCACGGAAGTTTCGCGTCGGGCGTCGGGAAGGGTTGCTAGATCGCCCGAGGGCTCCTCCCCGAAGAGCGATGACCGGGGGAATTGATAGTTATAGGGAATGCCGTCTTCGTTGGCATCGTGCCAGATCAATTGATCCATCACCGGCATGAATCTCACGAACTTGCGTGGAGCATCGGTCACTCTCCCGGCACTGAAGGTGAGCTTGGCGCTGCCATCGGAATGAGGCTGGAATCCACGACTGCCTTCCGGCATCCCGATCCAGGGACCGCCCGGGCTGGCTGCCACCTGGGGGACGACGCTTGCCATCGGCCCAGTCCGCGCTCCGGGAACACTCGCGTAAACTTCGCCGGAAACCATCTGGATTTCTGCGGGCGAAGTGTTGTCGGCGACCCGTGGGTCGGAGCCGAGGACAAATTCAGAGTAGTTATCACGACCGTCGTCGTCCCAGTCACCGCGGTGCGGAGGTTCCGGGTGATCGGACAGCGCGTTGTCGAGCACGTAGGCGTCGAAAGCGGTGTGACTCTGATGCCGGAAAAGACTCTCCGCCTCGGATTCGCGATTCCACTGCATGTTCCACAGAACATCGCCAAATGCCATGGCAGCAGCGGTGACGGATCTCTGCCGCGACGGATCGCGCTGCTGCAGGAATGCGAATGAACTGAAATAGTGATGGAGTGCTAAATGATTGCGCCGGGCAAACTCAGGAAAGTTTTGGGGAGGCTCCCGCAGGAAGAGCAAGGGATTTGCCAACATGAAATCCAGTGTCCTCCATGCTGCCAATGCCAGCGGCGTGCGCGGCGATCCGAAAGCCCCTATCACCACCTCCTCATAAACCGCTGCACTCTCTCCTGCAGTCACCCGTGCCTTCCAGAGCGACTCTTGCCGATTGGCGAAATCCCGCTGTTCGCCGGTCGAGGCTGCGGTTTGCAAAGTCAGCCAGTCAAACACCTCGCGCTGAATGGCGGCGGGAGCTGCTACGTGGCCCCCGGTGAAACTCCAGTCTCTGAGCCCGCCGCCTTCCAGATAGGAGGAAAGGTAGGCGGCGTCACGACTCAAATAGTTGTTAGCTCCGGCATCGGAGGCACCGTTGGCCCGTGCCACCAGGATCCCAGGCAGATACATGTCCCTATCCCTATTATAGTTGTTTCCCAACCAGCCGCCCATCGAGAAAACACCCGCCACGAGGGGTGCGTTCCCCATCGCGACACCGAAGCTGCCCAGCCCGCCACCTGAAAAGCCGCCGACGAAGATGCGGTTGGGATCAATCTTCAGATTTGCCAGCGCGTGCTCAAAGATTGCCCGGATGAAATGAGTCCGAGCCAGTGATTCCTGCCCGTTCTTGCTTTGGGAAATCCCGATCAAAATCCACTTCTTCTCTTCCGCGACCGTCCGGAAGTGGTCGACCATTCCACCGCCATTCGGCGATGAGGTGATGATGACGGGAAATGGCGTGGTCGAGGTCGCGTAGTTGGTCGGCAGGGAAAGGTCGTAATAGGCGAGGTGTCCGGGAATGGAGATGGTCCCCCTGCCACCGGCTGCCACGTTGATGACCGGCGGGGGAAAGACCTTCAACTCAACCGGCTGACTGGAGATCGCGCCGTCTTGGTTGGATACCGTGACCTGATAGGTCCCGGCCTTCGCTTCGTTTGCTCCGACCACGGTGATCTGATCTGCGGTTTCACCGGGTAAAGGAACTCCATCCCTGGCCCATTGGTAGCTCAGCATGTCACCCGCCGCGTCCACATAAGCGGTGAAATAATCACCCGCCTTCATCTGCAGTGACCCGCTTTGGGAGATGATCACTGGAGGCGCGGCCTCAACCTGTGAAGCCCAGCCGCATACGAGGAGCCAAGTCAAAACCAGCTTCCGCTTTGACAGTATTTGCTGAAAATCGATGGGCATTTTTTGGTGATTTCTCAGACTTGCAGGGATGCTTCAACTTTCGATATCCCTCCACCGGAAGCTGCGATCAACGTTCCCCGTGAAGTGCGTGAAGAGTGATAGTAGGGACTGGAGCGGGTTACAGCACGATTTCCTTGAACTTCGGCACCAGCAGGGTCATGGGTATCCTCGGGAACATGTCGTACACGGCGGTGAAAATGTTAGCCGAGCACGCTACATGGGCGGTCGGTCGGATTCAAAGGCGGATTGAAATTCAGTCCATCACTCCGAGCGCCTTCGGCAGCCACAGCGAGAGTGCCGGCCAGTAGGTGATCAGGATCAAGCCAATGAACATCGCCCCATAAAACGGCAGCATCGCCAGTGAAACCTTCGCGATGTTCGACTTGCCCACGCTGCAACCGAGAAACAGGCAGGTCCCAACCGGCGGCGTGCAAAGGCCGATGCAGAGGTTGGCAATGAGGATCATCCCGAAGTGCACCGGATCGATGCCAATGCCCACGGCCACCGGCAGGAAGATCGGCGTGAACACCAGCACCGCAGGAGTCATGTCCATGAACGTCCCCACGACTAGCAGAATAATGTTGATCGTCAGCAGGATCATCAGCGGATTCGAGGAAAACCCGAGCAGCGCCTCACTGACAATCTGCGGCACCTGTTCTTCCGTTAGAAGGCCGCTCATCGCCTGGCTCACCGCGACCAGCAACATGACGATGCCGGTGGTGCGAGCCGAGCCGATCGCCAGCCGAGGCAGCGTCTTGAGCGGGACTTCGCGATAAATCACCACTGCCAGCAGAAACGCCCAGAGCACCGCCACTGCGGAGGCTTCCGTCGGCGTGAACCAGCCGCTCAAGATTCCTCCCAGCACGAAGACGACGAGCAACAGGCTCGGCAGCGCGCGCCAGGTGCAGGCCAGCGGCGAGCGCTTGATTTCACCGGCCACATGCTCCTGGTCCCCGCCGTAGCCGTTTCTCCGGCTCACCATGAGCGCCACGGCCATGATGAGGAGGCCGATGACGATTCCCGGGAACACTCCCGCAATGAACAATGCGCTGATAGACACATTGGACGCGACCACCGCATAGACGATCATCACGTTGCTCGGCGGGATCAGCAGGCCGGTCGTAGCCGCGGATGCCGTGAGGGCGATGTTGAAATCCTTCGGATAACCCTTACGGTTCATTTCCGGAATCAGGGTGCCGCCGACTGAGGAAACCGCCGCCGCCGCCGAGCCGGAAATCGCGCCGAAAAGCATGCATGTCAGCGTGTTCACCATCGCCAGTCCGCCGCGGAAACGGCCGAGGAACACGGCCGCGAAATCGATCAGGCGGCCGGCCAGTCCACCGGCACCCATCAGGTCGCCGGCGAGAATGAAAAAGGGAATCGCCAGCAGTGCGAAACTGTCCAGCCCGTTTCCCATGTCGCGGGCCACCGAGATCAAGACGTCGCCATAGCCCAGCGCCCACGCCGCCATCACGGTGGCGATGCCGATGACAAACGCGATCGGCGCGTCCAGCAGCATCAGCGCGATGAAGATCGCAAGCAGCACGGCAAGTCCCTCGCTCACGACGCCACCTCCTCTTCGTTCGATTCGGCGTTTTCGATGTCGTGCGCTCCGGTCAGCAGATAGATGACGTTTCCGAGTGCGAACAAACTGATGACATAACCACTGACGGGCACCGCCAGATAGAACCACGCCTTGTTGATCTGCAGCGCGGACAAAACCTGTCCCGAGTCAAAGCGGTCGATCACCAGCTGCGTTCCGCCGATGCCCATGACGAACAACGCGAAGGCGAATACCAGCCCGTGCGTCACGATCCGCGCCACCCGCCGGGCCGCGGGGTCGATGCGGTCCACCAGCAGGTCCACGCCGAGGTGCTTGTCATCCAGGTAGGCGATCGCACCGCCGAGGAAGGAAATCCAGACGAGGAGGAAGCGGGCGAGTTCTTCCGTCCAGCGGACCTGGTCGCCGAGAACCTTGCGGGTGAAAACTCCCAGCAGCACGTCGAAGGTCAGGATCAGGAAGACCGCGATCGAGACCCAGCCGAGTGAGATCGCGGTGATGCGTTTGATTTGATTCCACATGGCTCAGTTGGCGGCACGGATTTTTTCGATCAAAGGACGTGTCGTCTCGTTCGTGTATTTCTCGACGATGGACGACGAGGCCGCGCGGAACGATTCGGGATCCGGCTCGATGATGTTGACGCCTTCCTTGCGCAGAAGGGCGAGTGAGTTTTCCGTCTCCACTTTCCAGAGTTCGCGTTGGAATTTTCCGGCGTCTTTCACCGAGCTTCGCAGCCACTCACGCTCCTGCGCGTCGAGCGAATCCCACAGCTTGCTGCTCGCCAGGATCACGTCCGGGATCCGCGTGTGGTGGTCGAGCACGTAGTTTTTGCAAATTTCATAGTGGCGGCTCGCGACGAAACTCGGCGGGTTGTTCTCCGCGCCGTCCACCGTCCCCTGTTTGAGGGCGGTATAAAGCTCGCCGAAGGAAATTGGCGTCGGCGATCCGCCCATTGCCTGGACCATGTCCATGGCGACCTGGTCGGCCATCACCCGGATCTTCTTGCCCTTGAGATCAGCGGCGCTGGCCACCGGTTTGACGGTGTAGAAACTCCGGCTGCCGCTGTCGAAATAACCGAGTCCCTGCAATCCGCTGGGCGATCCGTCGCCGCGGGTTTTCACCACGTCCAGCATCTCGGCGCCGACCTCGCCCTCCAGTACCGTCCAGTAGTGAGCCTCGTCCCGAAACAGATAGGGAAGGCCGAAAATCTGATAGGAAGGGACGAAATTGCCGATCGCCGCCGCGCTGACCTTGGTGATGTCGAGCGTGCCGGCCTGGACCTTTTCGAGGCACTGGGTTTCCGTGCCGAGCTGTTCGCTGGGAAAGATGTTGATCTTCAATTTACCGCCGGACCGTTCCTCGGCCAGCCGCTTGAGTTCCTCCAGCCCCTTGTGGACCGGGTGGCTGACCGGCAGGGCATGGGCGATTTTCAACACCCGCACGCCTTCGCTCGCCTGCGATTTCGAGCCGCCGAGCCAGGAGAACCAGCCGCCCGCGGCGATCACGCCGATTAAAATACCGATTATGAGGAACGAAGTGGATTTGCTCACCGTGTCGTAGGGTTTTTTAGGATGGTGTCGCGACGGAATCGGCGACCCGAGGGCAGGTTGTCCCGCCTCCTTCTGACTGACAAGGAACAAAATGGCTGTGGTCCGTGCTCAAGACATCCCGAAACGGAAACGGTATTTGCGATCCAAAGCTGGATTAAACCATCCCCAAGTGAGACAGCGTGGCTTGCCCTAACTTGGGGCTTGGAACACGGCGCTGGGTCACTAGCCTCCGCAACATGCGGGCCTTGCTCCTGGATTTCCCCATCAGCATCCTAACCGCCGCCTACACGGCGGCGGGCGGCATCAGGCGGTGATCTGGACCGACGTGCTGCAAATCGCCGTGCTCTTCGTGGCGCTCGGGTTTCCCGTCTGGTATCTGCTAAGCCACATTCCCGGCAGCTGGGAGGGCGTGAAATCCCATCTCTCCGGAGCGCGTGACCTTTCGCTATGGCAATGGGAGGGCGATGCTCCGGCGGACACGGCATGGGGCAAGGTCAGAAGCGTGCTGGAAACGGAGTTCACCGTCTGGGAGGGGTTGTTCGGCTCGCTGTTCGTCACGCTGGGGACCCACGGCACGGATCAGGACATGGTGCAGCGCATGCTTACTGCGAAGAACAAACGCCAGAGCGCAGTGGCGACCATCCTTTCAGGCGTCGCCGATATTCCCGTGACTTTTGCGGTCCTCACCACCGGCATCCTGCTATCCGTTTATTACGGGCATGTAGTGTCTGATCCGAACCTGCCGATGGCCGGAGGCAAACCGGACAGCATCAGGATCTTCCTTTAATTCGTCATCGACGTGATGCCCGGTGGTCTGCGCGGTTCGGTCATTGCCGGAGTACTTGCCACAACAATGGGATCCCTCGCCACGGCGATGAAGGCGATTCCCTCCTGTTCGCAGAGGGCGCGATCTCAGCCGATCCGAATTCCGGGATCAATGTCTGGATTGCCGGAATTGTCCTGCTGGTGGCTGCCATTCTGGGAGACACGGTAAACTATTGGATCGGCCGCAGGTTCAGCGGTTGGGCGATCCGGAAGTTCCCAAAATCATCAAACAAAGCCACCTGGATAAAACCTCGGAATTTTTCGTAAGCTACGGCGGCAAGACCATCATCATCGCGCGCTTTGTTCCCATCGTGCGGATCTTTGCCCCGTTCGTGGCGGGATCGGGTGGGATTCCTGCTTCCAGCAGGTTGGTATTTCGAAAATTTCCCGATGGTGAAGAACAACTTCGAGCTGGTGGTTTTCGGAATCATCGGAGTTTCCCTGTTGCCCATGGTCATCGAAATCGCCCGGGCCAAATTCGGAAAAGGGCGGCAACCGGTTGTCACACCGGATTGAGCGTTCCCGATCCGCGCTGGCCCGGAGCTGGCATCGGAAACAGTCTGCGAGGGGACTGAGCCGCTTTTGAGGGTGCCGGACTCCGGTCGCTTAGTGGTGAAAAAGGAGACCGCTCGCATTTCTGCGACGGCAGGAGGCCTGGCGACACATGCGAAGGGGAGAGGAAAAAGAGCCGTTGGACTCACCTGGAATCGTTCCAGCATCAATCCGGCATTCTGACCGTCTCCAACCTCGGCGAGAGCAATTGCATCACGAGCAGGGCGAGCACGTAAGCGGAAGCTGCAATCGCGAAGAGCGGCACGTAGCCGCCGGTGTTGATGATGAAGCCGACCTTCGCCGCCAGCAGCGCGCCGCCGAGACCGCCCATCAGCCCGCCGATGCCGACGACGCTGCCCACCGCGCGGCGGGGGAACTGGTCGGAGACGGTGGTGAAAAGATTGGCGCTCCAGCCCTGATGGGCGGCGGTGGCCAGTGCGATGAGGGCGATCGCCAGCGTGATGCTGCTGGTCATGGAAGCGAAGACGATGGGTACCACGCAGACCGCGCAGATCAGCATGGTGATCTTGCGCGCCTTGTTCACGCTCCATCCCATGCCGATGAATCGGGTGGCGAGCCAGCCGAAGAAAATACTGCCGCCGTCCGAAACCAGATAGATGATGAGGAACGGAATGCCGACCTGCTTGAGATCGAGCTTGGTGGTGAATTCAGGGTTGCTGTTGAAAAAGGTCGGCAACCAGGTGAGATAGAACCACCAGATCGCGTCGGTCATGAACTTTGGAATCGCGAACGCCCAGGTGGCGCGGTATTTCACCAGTTCGCGCCATTTCACGACTTTCTCGACTTCCGGCGGGCCATCCTGCCGGATGAAGGCGAGTTCCTCGGGGGAGAGTTTCGGATGCTGCTCGGGCGTGCGGTAAACCGCGAGCCACCAGAAAAGCACGAAGACGCCGATGGCCCCGGTCACGATGAAGCTCGCCCGCCAGCCGAAGTGCGAGATGATGAATGGCACGCAGATGGCGGTGACGATGATGCCGACATTGGCTCCGGCGTTGAAGATGCCTGTGGCGAAACTTCGCTCCTTCCGCGGAAACCACTCGGAAACCGTCTTGATGGCAGCAGGGAAATTTCCCGCTTCGCCGATTCCTAGCAGGCCGCGCGCCCAGGCCATGCCCGCCACGGAACTGACCAGACCGTGTAGGACTGCGGCCAGACTCCAGCCACTGATGCTCACGGTGTAGCCGCGGCGGACGCCGATGCGGTCGATCATATAACCGGCTAACAGGAAACCGAACGCGTAGCAGTATTTGAAGATCGAATCGAGGAAACTCATCTTCTCCCGGAAGGTCGCCATGTCCGCGTCCGTCAACGGCTGGTCGAGCGGGAGGCCCAGCATCTGGTGTCGGAAAGTCGTGTCCAGCATTGTGAACGAGAACACGTTCCGGTCGATGTAGTTGATCGTGGTGGCAAGGAACAGAACCGCGCAGATGCGCCAGCGGTAACGGCCGATTTTTTCAGTCACGGAAGTGGTGGACATGGTTGGGGACTACAGCGTTCGCCGGGCGGAAACCTAAATCCGCTTCTGTGGGGCGCAGACTGCCGGTGGGAAATTATGCTGGCGAGAAATTAAAAGTGCCCATGGCCATTCGGCCAATCGCACGCGGTCGCCCGGATTCCGCGGACGCGCTACCCTTGGAGTGCGCGCAATGCCCCGCGGACCAGGGCTTCCGTCGGTGCCACAGGATCGGCGTCGAGGATTTTGCGAACCGCCTTGCGCGCGTCCACCTGTTTGTAGCCCAGCGCGATGAGTGCCAGCTCCGCGTCGGCCGCGCCGGCGCTGACCTGGCCGGCCGCCGCGTCCTGCCAGGTTTCCGTGACGCCCACTTTGTCCTTCAGCTCCAGCACGATGCGTTCTGCGGTTTTTTTGCCCACGCCCTTGAGTCTGGAAAGCCCGGCTACGTCACCCGCGACCACACATTTTTTGAAATCGTTCACGTTCATCCCGCTCAACACCGAAACCGCCATTGTCGGACCCACGCCGCTGACCCGGTCTATCAGCAGCAGGAAAACGTCCCGCTCCTCCTCGCTTGCGAAGCCGAACAACTTCTGCCCTAGCTGGCTGAAATGCAGGTGCGTCCGCAGATCCACGTCCAGCCCCTCCGCCGCGTGCAGCCGGTCGAAGGTGGAAAGCGGGATGAAAACCTCATAGCCCACCCCGTGCACATCCACCACCAGCCGGTTCGGATACGCCTCGATCACCTTGCCCCGCAATCTCGCTATCATGAGCGCGAGCTTGGACACGCCGCTTGGGCCGTCAATCCCAGTCTGCCGCGGAGTGCGGATCCTTCCGGAACATCGCGGGTTGTGTCCTCCCGAATTTCTGGTAAAGAAATCTCCATGATCGCACTCGCCGAGATCCGGGAACTTCCTCTCCACGAAAAACTGCTGATGATGGAAGCCCTCTGGGACGGCATCGCCCCACAGGAGGCCGACCTCGAAGTCCCCCAATGGCACAAGGACCTCCTCGACGAGCGCGAGCAACTCATCCGGGATGGTAACGCCGAATTTATCGACTGGGAAACCGCCAAGCAGCAGATCAAGGATGCTGTTTCATGAAGATTGAGCTTCTCGATCTCGCCCAAGTCGATCTGATCGACGGCTACCGCTTCTACGAAGCCCAGGAAGTCGGCCTAGGCAGCCATTTCCTCGATACCCTCTACTCGGACATTGACTCCCTCCGCATCTTCGGCGGCATCCACCGCCAAGCATACAAAAACCTTCATCGCGCCCTTTCCAAGCGCTTTCCCTTTGCCATCTACTACACCGTGGAATCTGAAACCGTTCGCGTGAGATCGGTGGTGGATTGCCGGAGAAATCCCTCTTGGATCCGCGGGCATTTGCGCAAGGCCTGACTTGGTTGAAACCCGGATGCTCCCACATCCACCACCAGCCGGTTCGGATACGCCTCGATCACCTTGCCCCGAAATCCCCGGCGAAACGGGCCCGGAAAACTCTATCACCCTCAACGATTCACTTCCAATCGCCCCGGAATCCGACAAATCTCGGCCAACCCGATTTTAGATGATGCGCCATACCCTCATCCTCCTCGCCGTCGCCGGATGCCTGGCATCCTGTGCCGCACCCGTGCCATCCTCACCCCCACCACTCCCGCCGCGGTCCAGAATCGTGGTGGCCGAGCCACCGTCGGGCCCGGTCAAAGTGGACATCTCGATGACCACCCAGACCGCGCAGCTCCTCACCAAGACCGGCATGCTGCTCGCGGAAATGGACGTTTCGACCGGGATGGAGGGCAAGGAAACCCCGCATGGCAGTTTCCGAGTCACCGAGAAGCTCCCTCACAAGCGCTCGAATCTGTATGGTCAATATGTGCGGCCCAACACCCGGGAAGTCGTGGTGGCCAAGCACTGGGAACACGTCGGCCCCAGGCCTCCGGGCACGGTCTATCAGGGCATCGCGATGCCCCTGTGGATGCGCCTCACCGCCGATGGTGTGGGGATGCACGTCGGGGGATTCGCCCGCGGCCAGGCGACCAGCAAAGGCTGCATCCGGGCGCCTGAGGAAGGCCAGAAGTTCTTCTATCAACACTGCCGCGTCGGCACTCCCGTGCGGATTCATGCGGGAAGCCACCCACAACCCACGGCGCTCTAGCGTCATCGCGGAAAAGGACGGCTGGCCGACAAACCACAGCGTCTTCGGCCATCCCAAGAGCAACAATTCTGGGCGCAGCGGACATGGCGGGGAGGATTCCACCGCAAGGGGCAGGCACGGATTCGGGGCGGGTCCGTGAAGTGGCGGTCCGCATGAATTAATGGTTTCCAGAATGGACGGGAAAAGTTTATACCCGCCGTTAATCAAAGAGGTCGGAGTGTTCCGGCGCTTTTCCACCCATGGCCCGGAAATCGAAAATCCTGCTGGTGACGCACTTGCTCGCGCTGGTTCTGGGCTACGGCGTGGTCCGGAAGTCGCTCGAGCGCGGGCAGGTGGATGATGAGGATGCTCCGGAGTTCACCAAACTCGCGAACCGGGATGGACAAGCTCCGACCAGCGACGGCGAAGGGTTGCTCGCCGATTTCCTGAACGAGCGCACCGGAAAAAAATCCAGATACGCGGACCTCAAGGCCACGCTGCCAGTCGCGAAGGATCTGAAAGGCGCGGTGGTATCCGCAGTCGCCGGTCTGGGTGGCGCGGACTGGAGGAGTGGTCTAACACGAGACGGGCAGGCGGCGCGTGTCGCGGAGGTCGAGGTGCGGGTGCTGCATTGGATGAAACAGAATCCGCACGAGGCCATGGGATTCATCCTGAATGATCGCGCCTGTGAAGAGGCCGGAATTCCGGAACTGCTCAACAGGCATGTGATCATCGGGATCGCCACCGAAAACGGCGTGCTCGCCTCGGTCGGTTGGCTGGCCAGGGACAGGGTGACCTTCGGCACCTTGTGCGCGGTCGCTCTGAATGAAATGAGGGCGGGCGGCGGGTTCGCCCTCTATGAAAAACTCGCCGAGGCGATCTGGCGGAGTTCGGGCCGGGAAGAGTTTCTGGAGTTCCGCGCGGAGCCACTGGTCTCGGAAAATCCCGCGGATGATGGCGAGCGCTTCCTCCGGCGCGTCGGCGCGGCCACCCGGTTCGAGGAAAGGGACAGTCTGCTGGCGATGGTAAGGCGGATCCGGGGAACCGCTGATAGAACCGACCTGCTCGCGGGCTTCGCCGGATCGAGCGTGAAAGCGGCCGAATGGCTGCGCGGGATTCAGACAAGCGGCGAATTGAAAGGCGAGATACCCCGCGCGTCGTGGGAGGAATTGAACAACGCGGTTCTCGAAGTGGCCGGGCTGGATCTGGAACAGCGCTTGGAAATCCTGAAACAGAATCCGGATTTCGACGGCAGGCCGAGGAACGAACTGGTAGAGGCCCTGGTGGCTGCGGATGTCCGCCGGCTCCTTGAAAACGGCCGCGACTGGCGGTTTGAATTTCGGACCGGGAAGTCGTCGCTCGACGACGTGTGGGCGGCGGTGCGGCACGCGTTGCCAGCGGCGGACGACGAGGCGGCGCGGGTGAACCTGTTTCGCGAACTCGCCGAGGAGGACGCGAAAAGGGCGCTGCCATTGCTCGACGCCCTGCCACCCGAAAAGCGGCGGAACGTCTTGCTCGACACCACCTGGCAGAGCTTTGCGAATGTCTCGCCGGACGATTTCCTGGGATTTCTCGCCGAAGTGCCGGATGCGGGATCTCCGGAAGAACAGGACCGCAAACTCAAAGGCTGGAATACAAAGGTCCGGGCGAATTTGTGGCGCTATGGCGACGACTACATCGAGTGGGTGAAACAATTGCCGCCGGGCATCCATCGGGAGGCGGCGATGAATTCCGTGCTGGTGGCAACGGCCGGGGAGAGCCCCGCGCAGGCCCGCGCGCTGAGCGAACAATTCTATCCAAGCAAGCCATGAGCAGGAAATCCCATGCGGTTCTCGTGGCCAGCCACCTGCTGGTGTTGTCCGCTGGCGGATTCATCGCGTGGCAGTCTGCGGACCGCGATGCGGGCGGTCCGGAAACCGTCGGCACGAAGGAAAAGGCCGCAAGACCTTCGGCCACCGTCCATCGCGCGGCCAAAGCATGGACCGGCAGCGAATACGCGCGGGCATGGAAAGCACTGCGGGAAGGAATCTACACCACCCGGGAGCGCGTCCGGATCCAGCGGGATCTGCTCGCGCGCTGGGCGGAGGTGGATCTGGCAGCGGCCATCGAAGCCGCGCTGGGCGAAGCATGGGACAGCGACGGCATGGCGGAGTCCGATCCAAGTGGTCCGCTGCTGGATGTTTTTTCCGAAGTGTTGGCAAGCAACCCGCAGCAAGGTTGGGACATGATCCGCGGACGGCAGTTCGGGGTGGGCACCGGCATGCTGCGGCGGGTGTGGATGGAGGCGGTGGGCAGGAGCGATCCGCTGTTTCTAGCAAACCGGGTCGCGGAGCTTTCCTGGCGGGACCGGCCGGTGGCGATCGGGATCTGCCACGCCGCCGTCCAGGCGGGAGCGGGTGGCGTGACGGAAGGGGAGCTGTTTGGGGTTTTCTCGGAATTGCCGCCGGAGATGGTAAGTGCGGAGCAGTTGATGGAATTCACTTCCCTGCCGGCGGGAGAGGTGGATCTAACGACGATGAAGCAGGAGGTCGTCCGGCTGGGAGACGACGACCGGATGGTGAGGGTGAAAGCAAATTTGTTAGGAAGGGCGCTTGCCGGAAATCCGGCGGAAGCGATCGCGGGTGAAATCGAAGATCTTCCGCAGGCAGCGCGGGAGGAAATCGTTTGGGCGGTGTTCAGGGATTCCGACAAGCCGGAGAACGTGCTCGGGCTGGCGGATCTGCTAGTGGATGAAGAGGCGTGGGGTAAACTGGAACAGCGGGAAACCGTCCAACAGCTCCAGAAAGTCGCCCGCACTGGAGCTGCCCGCGAAGTCGCCGAATGGGCGATGACGCTGCCGGTGAGGAAAGAAACCATGGATCTCTTTCAACACGCCGTGGAACCATTTCTCGCCGGGAATCTGGAGGCTTCGGGCCGGTGGTTGAACGAATTGCCGGACGGCGTCTGGCGCGACCTGGCCTACGCCGGATTCTCACAAGCCGCTCTCGATGTGCACAACAATTCCCGGGCCTCGCGCTGGGCACTCAACCGCATCGGCGACCAGGATTTCAAAAGCGAAGCCGAGGACTGGCGGTCGCAGTGGGAGAAAAGAACGGGATGGACGAAGAAATGAGGGTCCGCTTTGATGGGAGCAAGTCCATGGATTACCGCGAACATGCCATCAACCAGGATTGGTCCGCCGAGGGGAAGATCGACCTTTATCGGCAGATGATGCGGATCCGGAGATTCGAGCAAAAGGCGCTCATGAATTACAACGGTGGGAAAATGGGAGGGTGGTTGATTCTCAGCATCGGACAGGAATCCGTCGCCGCCAGCGTCCGGTCGGTGATGGGACCACATGACCACGGCATCAGCGGGCCTCGCGGAATCGGACATGCGCTCGCTGCCGGGATGGAAATGGGGCCGTGCATGGCGGAGTTTTTCGGTAAAACCAACGGCTGCTCGAAAGGTAAGGCTGGCGCTTTTTCCTTATTCGATCCCACCAGGCACCATTGGGGTTGCCATGGGATTGCCGCAGCACAAACGCCGCTTGCGGCGGGACTTGCATTCGCTTTGAAGCAGCGGGACATCAAGGGGGTCGTCTTCTGTTTTCTCGGAGATGGCTCCGTCAACCAGGGTGTCTATCATGAGTCGCTCAATCTCGCGGGTTTATTCTCTTTACCGGTCATTTATATCATTGAAAATAATGGCTATGCGATGGGGACGTCGGTCTCGCGCTCATCCGCCTTCAAAGGCTGCCTGGCCCGCCGGGCGGAGACTTACGGTATCGAATGGGATTTGATCAGTGATGAGAACCCCTACGAACTCCGGGCTCGAATCCAGCCTGCCATCCAGCGCGCGCGGGAGCATCTGCGGCCAACCGTCATTGAGATTTCCACTTACAGATATTACGGCTTTTCCGTCGCCGATGCGAACCACAAGAAATACCGCACACCTGAAGAGATCGAAGCGAAAAAGGCCCGCGACCCGATGTGGCTGTGGGAGCGGCATCTGGTGGCGGAGGGGATTCTCGACGAAGCCGGATCGAAGCGAATCTCCGTTGAGGCGAAAGCAGAGGCAAGCTCGGCAGTCGAATTCGCCGAGAACGGCGTGCCGCCGACGGTTTCCGACATCAGCCGCGACGTGTATTGGGAAACCGATCACGCCACGGAAAATGCAGGGTTCGGGCAATGCTTTTTTGACGACGGGTCATTCCGTCCCGGGCGAGGGTGAAAACCCTTGTGCATTCATAGGCGACGACTCATTTTCATCTCCCGAAACGGGCGGTTTTCCATCGCTGTTTCTTTCGACCTCAATCCCCACCGACCATGAACGAACTCAAACAAAGGCTCACGGCCCTCGGACTCAGCGAGGAAATGACCGACAAGGCGATCGCCACCGTCGCGGACTTCGTGAAAACCAAGATACCCGAATCCTATCACGGCATGATCGATGACGTGCTCGCCGGAAAATCCCCCGATCCGGGCGGACTGCTAGGCAGCCTCGGCGGCTTCTTCGGCAGGAAATAGGTGGATTCGTCCCCTGCGAATTGCTGGCGCCGCGCCGATGGTGGGGGTCCTTGATTTCGATTTGCCCGCGTTCGGGAAGCCGGAAGCGGTGCAGGCCGCGCCTGATAAGTGACGGCCGCGTACCGCGGGTGCGAAGGTTTGCTCAATGCTAGCGCTGGAACTGCGTTTTGAGAAACTGCTAACAAAAATACCGTGTTAGGGGTGATCTGCCCTCAATCGAGCCCGTATCCGACACGCCAGAATCGCTTTGGTTCGGAGGTCTGGGACTGGAACGACAGGTGCAGTTTGGCACCCGCCTGGCCGTTTGAGTTCCCGGCGGCGAACACGTCGTAGCGTTCGTTGCCCTCGCTGGACATGTCGATTTTCTCCGGGTTGATGCGCAGGAAAACATACTGGCCTCCCGCGTAGTCCGGGTTCGACAGATAGAACGAGCGGAGATAGGCGGAGAGGCCGGAGGCGAGGCTGCTGCGGATGGTGGTCGCGACATCCGGCAAGCTGACGTCGAAAATCGCATCCTGGAGTTTTCGCAAACCCGCAGGTGCGGGATTGTTAGGAGTACCATGGTATTCGAGGATGGGGGAAGTGTTGCCTTTGATGCCCAAGGCCCACAGGTCGGCCTCCCACCACTTGGCGAAGTTCTTTTTAGCGACAATTTCCAGTTGGGCGATTTTCAGTTCCTGACCGGCAGGCAGCGGTGGCAGGGCGAAAACGAGCACGGCGTTGCGTCCCACTCCGGTGTTCGCACCGCAGGCAAGGATGCTGGGCCCGTTGCTGGCGGTGACCGGATCACTTCCGATTAGAACGTGGTCGGCCGCATCTCCGTCCACGGTGACGTCCCATGAGGCGGGAGTTCCCGAAACCAGATCGATGACCGATGTTTTTCCCGAACCTTCGAAGGTGCTGGCAGTGGTCCAGTTGCTGAGATCGGTGGATGTCTCGAGCACGAACGGATAGGTGGCCCCGGCCTGAACCTGCATGGTCATCGGGTCGCCACCTTGCACGTCGATCTGCTGGAGGAAGCCGAGGTCGCGGGTCTTCTGTTCGAGTCGCGTTTGCAGGGCGGCAACCTCAGTCGCCGCGGAGGGGGCGGAGACGAGGTTGGAAATTTCATAGGGGTCGGAGCCCGGACCGGTCGGCGAGGTCTTGTAGAACTCGTCCCAGGAGGAATCCAAGGCGTAGCGCACGAGTTTGCTTCCGTTCTCGAGCCTGACACCGATGAAGTCGGCGGTGGAGCCCGCAAATTCGGGATCGTCCGTGTAGCTGAAGAAGAACGAGTCGCGCCAGTCGGACGGGGTTTGGTTCTCGATGAGAGGCCGGAGACTGCGGCCTTGCATTTCCGCCGGAATCGGCAGTCCTGCTAGATCGAGGATGGTCGGGGCGAGGTCCACGTTGAGCGCCATTTCGTTGGCGATACGCCCGGTGCCGCCCGCTTGCACCGCCGGGTAGCGGATCATGAAGGGGATGCGCAGGCTTTCCTCGAAGGCGGCGCGCTTGTCGCCGAGGCCGTGTTCCCCGATGAAATACCCGTTGTCGCTCAGGAAGATCACGGCCGTGTTGTCGAGGGTTCCAAGACTGGTTAGCCGGTCGAGGATCCGGCCGATCTGGGCGTCGGCGGCTGAAACCAGCCGCAGGTAATTGCGTGAATCGTTACCCAGGCCCGTCGTGTTGGCGTCGGGTTTCCAAGGTGGCGGCGAAGCGCCTTGGCTCAGCAGACTGGGCACGGGCACGGGATCGGTGCCCGTAAAGAGGGTGTCAAAACCGGCCGGGGCGTTGGAAATACCTTCTGCATCCTGCCGCGGACCGTGCGGAGTTTTGAAACCGAGGAAGGCGAGAAATGGCTCCCCGGCCGAGTGTTGGGCGTTGATGAAGTCGATCAGGTAATCGGTGGATTGCTCGTCCACCCATTTGTTGGAAATGGCGGCGACACCGTTCTCATCATAGAAGGTGGTTCCATAGTAGCTCCCTTGGCCGCGGAACGAACGTTGATGGGTGAAGCTTGGGCGCTCCGTCTGCACTCCGTGGTGCCATTTCCCGAAGTAACCTGTGGCCCAGCCCGCATCGCGCAGGAGACTCGCGTAGGTGGTCGTTCCGACCGGGAATTCCTGGTCGTTGTAAGTCACCCCGTTGCGATGGGGATAGAGACCCGTTAGCATGACTGAGCGCGAAGGAGAGCACAGCGAGTAAACACAGAAACCGTTGTCGAAGTGGATCCCCTCGGTCGAGAGCCGGTCCAGGTTGGGAGTCGCGGGGAGAGGATTCGTCAGGTAGGGAAAGCGCGCGGTGCGGCCGAGCGAGGCCATGCGCGACTGCATGAAGCTGGTCGAGTCCCAGCGCTGGTCGTCGGTCACGATCACGATGAAGTTCGGTGAATTCTGCCCGGCGACCGGCGTGGCGGTGAAATCGATGGTAAGGTCGTCCACCGCCAATGCGGCCTGGGAGATGATGCTATCGGAGGCATTGGTCCAGCGGAAGGCGATGAACTGACCTGCCGAGGCGTTGAGAGAAATTGGGCTCGAGAGAGAGCTTCGATTCCCTGTGGCGTTGCCGTCGATCTTCTGATTGGCCCCCGTCTTCAGCACCGGAAAATCGAGGGGATCCACGTCCGTCCAGCCGCTCTCGGTATGGATCCGGAACGTCGCGGGGTTGTAGCTGTTGAGAATCTTGTATTGGAAATCCAGCCGGTCATTGGCGGTGGCCGCAGCCCGGAACCACTGCTCGCCGTTGTAGCCAACGGTCGCGCCCGTCACTTGCAGGCCCGCACCGACCTCAAAGACGACTCCGAAGGACGCGGTATTTCCGGCTCCCACGATTCCCTCCATCAGCAGGCCGAGGGCTCGGTCGTTAGGCGGGCTCGAGACGGCGTTGAAGCTGCCCCCGTTGCCCATGTTGCCGAAGCGGATGGTGTTGCTCGCAAACTCGCCGATGTAGTCCTTGTTGGTGGTATTCACGCTGTTGATGACCACCTGGCGGGTCCAGCCGGCGTAGGTCGAACCGCTGGCCCACGACCATGCGATGGGAGCCCCGGTGCCGGCCGCATCGACTTCAGTTGCGAAGTCAGGCGTGTCGAAGTTCTGACTGTAGGAAAACGAGGTCTGATCGATGGTGATGGTGCCCTGCAAGGGACCGCCAATAATTCCTGATAGCAATGCGAACAGGCGGATCAGGGGACGTGGTGTCTTCGGCGATGGGGCGGCGTGCATGGGTTTTGAATTGGGGAGCGGAGGTGGAGACGCATTTACATCAGGGCGCGCTGATGACCCGGAGACGGAAGAAAGTCTTCGTCAAGGATCCTGGCACGAAGTGATGGCTGATAGCCGAGGATGGGTTTCCCGCTGCGTGGGAGACTTGGGGGAGCCATGAGTTCGGGGCGAGGGTTTGGGAACTTTCGATGGCCCAGGAGACGTCTCCATTGGCGATGGCGTCGGCGCCTTTGGTATAGGTGATCACGCTGCCGGAAAGAACACCTGCGGAAGGGCTGGCGGCTTTCGGGTTCATGCCGAGGGCGTATTCCATCAGGTTGGTCATGCCATCATTGTCAAAGTCTTCGCTGGCGGGTGCTCCGGGAATGCCCTGGCTGGTGGCCCAGGAAGCATAGTTTCCGGTGTCCGAGAACCGTGACTCCGTGGCATCCCGCCCGACGGTTCGGACCACGACGGAGTTGTAGTCACCGGAAATCGGAATGTTCTCAAAATAGAAATAGTTGCTTGGGGTGCTGCCGACAAATACCAACGATCCATCCGTGAGGCGCACATAAACATGGTAGGTGTCATGTTCCCCGGCCACATGGTCCCACTTCACACGTCCGCTGACCACGCCGTTCCAGCCGACCACGTCCAAGGGCTGGATGTTCGCAGGCGGCTCCGGCGCGGGTGCCGTTTCGTCATACACCACGATTTCGCCAATGCGTATTTCGTAGGAGTCCACCGTGGTGCCGGAGGCAAATCTCAGTGCCAGCGCGGCGATGTTGGTTCCGGCATGGGCGCTGAGGTTGATCGTGGTTTGATTCCAGCCATCGATGGCGCACGCGCCAACGGGATAAAAGGTGAAGGGAGAGCCTAACGGTCCAACTCCCGCCTGCATCAGCGAGTCCACGCCGGAGAGGCCTTCGCGCTTGAACGTGATTTTCAGCCGGGTGTTGGCATTCACCGTTAGATCCGTGAGATAGAGCCGCAGGGTGTTCGTCGCATCCAGCTTGCCGGAAACCCGCAGGCATCCGCCGCCGCGGTAGCTGTCGCCGCTCCAGAGCTCGGGGGTGAGTTTCGTGCCGGTGCTGGTGACGATCCA
>JBGSTM010000369.1:0-5833 GCA_041736495.1 Akkermansiaceae bacterium | reverse complement strand
GGACGTGCCGGCTCCTTCAGGCGCCCGCTTTCTGGAAATCGGCTGCGCGGCCGGCCACAACCTGCTGCCGCTCGCCGCCCGCTGGCCGGGGAGCCGGTTCGTCGGAATTGATTTCTCGACGGCGGCGATCGAAGAAGCCCGGGAAACGGCCGTGCGGGCGGGACTGACAAATGTGGATTTCATCGAAACCGATCTGCGCACCTACGATCCCGGCCCCGGAACGGATTTCGATTTCATCATCGCCCACGGCGTCTATTCCTGGGTGCCGGACGAGGTGCGGCAGGGACTGATGGAACTTTGTGCGGCGAGACTTTCTCCACGCGGAGTGGCGTTGATCAGTTATAACACCCTTCCCGGCTGGTCGCTGCGCAAAACCCTGGTCGGTCTAACGAACCGCTTGGCCGTGACCGGGGCGGCCGGCGGGGATTCCGAGGAGATCCTCGCGTTTCTGGCCACAGCGGCGGGGAACCACACGCCGTACGCGCGGCATCTGACTGCGGTGCTGCACGCGATGTTCGGCAAGGGCTCAACCTCGCTCTTCTTCGATGATTTCGGCCCTGTCAACGAGCCGTGCACCTTCCTCGACTTCACCGGTCACGCCGGCCGGTGCGGATTGCGTTATCTCGGCGAATCCCAGTTGGTCGAGGATCTGCCCGCCTCGCTGGCTCCCGGATCGGCGGAACTCCTCAAGCCGCTCGCCAAGGATCCGCTCGCCCTCCAGCAGACCATCGACGTGCTCACGAACCGCACCTTCCGCCGGTCGCTGTTATGCCGCGCCGATGCGCCGGTCCACGACCGGGTCAATCCCGCCGTGGTTCTCAACTTCTCCGTCAGGAATCCCAATGCCACGGAACGCCTGGCGAGTGGCGTGCGGTTGCTCAATCACGACGGCAACGAGCTGGCCCGGTTCGAGGATCCGCTGGCAGTGGCGTTTTTCTCGGTCCTGGCAGAGTCCAGACTGGAGTCGGTGTCCGTCCGCGAACTGCTCGCGAAAGTGGCGGGAGTCTCCCCAGATCCCGCCCAAAGACTGCTGCGGCTGGTGGTGAACTCCGCCCGCAGGGGTCTCGTCCTGTTGCGGGACGAGCCGGTGCGCTTCGACCCGACCACCCCGGAATTTCCCAACCTCGGGCCCCTGCGCCTGCTGGCGGCGGAAAAAGCCCAGCCGATGGCCGATCTCTATCACTCTCCCTGCCGCCTCGATGAGATTTGTCAGCGGATCGCCGTGGCCATGGACGGCTCGCGCCCGGTCAAGGATCTGGCGGCACTGGCGGAGACCATCGCCCCGAAACTCGATTTCCCGTCCTGGCTCGGCCAACTCGCCGGACGCGGGATGTTCAGCTAGAAACAAATGGAACGGAGAACCAGCTTCCTATTCGGGGTGGCGACTCTCGATAGAACCATCACGGACGGCATCCGGCCGATCTCAGCGCACCGTCGGCTGCAAGACGAACAAGCCGTTCGTCGCCCGATAGGCGTCGGCCATTTTCATCGTTTTTTTCTCGTGACCGGCACCCCATGAGTCGGTGAAAACCAGCGTTTGATCCTTGTCATTGTAGCCGGTGATGAGTCGCATGTGGCCTCCCCCTTCTTGCTCCTGCAGATTCGGCACTTCGGGAAACCGGCCGAGCTCAAGGGACCACAATAACGGAACTCCGTCGTCCACGTGGTTGCGGATCAGTTTCAGGAAGGCTGCTTCATCCACCGGCCTGCCGACTTTGAAGTCGCGCTCCACCTGGACCAATCCACCGGACTGATCCATCATCCCCAGAATTTTCAGCCGCGTCTTGAACCGGAAATCAATCTTGTCCAGTTCCTGCGCCATCGCCAGGGTGCTGGTGCCTTGTTTCGGATCCGCCTTGGAGACTTCCGCGATCTGGTGCATGTCCGCACCCATCCCGTAGTATTCGAACAGCCGCTGCACGGACGCGACTACGCAATAGCCCTTGTTGCCCTGATCGACCATCGGCAGACCGCCCACCACCACGTTCCCCTTGTCGTCCTTCCTCACATTCCGCGGCAGGTCCGACAACTTCACCGCTGCTCCGCCCCGCGTCGTGAGCATGGACGCCGCGAGACCGCCGGTGGCTCCTTTCCGCGCCACCCGCAGCCGCAGGAATTCGATTGAAGCCGAAGTGAGCGCGCCCTCGTTGCATTCCAACAGCGCCATGCCGGCCGGCGTGTTCCAGCGGTATCCCTCGGCGAGCAGCCCCTGTTGTTTGTCCGCCTTGATTTCCATCGCCTTCCCGGCGAGCCCCTTGCTGAGCATCCCTCCTATCAGTTTCAGGCGACGCTCGAATTCCGGCCGCGACAGCGTGCCTCCATCGCCCCGGTTGAAAATCGACAAGGTGATGACATTCAGTTTCCCATCCGCGAAATCGACAACCGCCTCTTCAATCGGAACCTCCCCTCCGAGCAAGGTCAGATCGATCTCCGCGTTCGAGTAAAGCCGCCGGCTGAATTTCGCCCGCGTCCGGTCTTCCGTCAGCCACTTGATGTTCTCGCCCTTTTCTCCCCCATATTGCTTTGCCAGCTGGTCCGGTGTTGTTTCCCAGATCTGGGGAAAGGCGAGCAGGCCATCCAGCGCACACTTGAGTTTCACCTCGGCCGCGTTCACCGCTACCGAACCCAGCACCATCAGCCATGCCATCCCGATCCGTATCATCCGGATACCGTGGCATGGCCCCATTTTCTGACAAGCCGGGATCCCGTAATTTTCCTCACCGCTTCTCCCGGCAAAACAAATCCTCACTTGCATCTTCGCGGCTTTGCATGGCAAAGCAAGACATGACGACGCAGGAAGAAGCGGTGGAGCAGTTGAGGATCATCCGTTCAATGATGGAGCGGGCGACCATTTTCCGGGCACTCTCCGGCGAGACCGCGCTGATCGGCGGCGCGGTGTCGATGACCGTGGCGTGGTTCTCGGAAAAACGGCTCGGCTGGCAATGGGCCGCATGGTGGTTCGGCGGATTGGCGGTGGTGCTGTTGTTTTACGCCTTCCAATCTTACCGGATGAAAGCGTGCACCCGCCAGGCGTTCTGGGGTCCGGGCTTGAAGCTCGCGCTCCGCGGCGCGATGCCCTCGCTGATCGCCGGAGGGTTCCTGGGGCTGTTGTTCGTCCGCGCCGGCAATGAAGTGGCCGCCGCCTGCATGTGGATCGTCCACTACGGCCTGGCCCTGCTCGCCATCCGGGAATTCGCCCCCAAATCCATGGTCTGGCTCGGCTGGGCCTTCGTCGTCTTCGGCATCTGCAGCCTGGCCACCGTCACCGATGTGATTCACTTGGACCGCCGCTGGATGATGTATCTCAACAGCTCGCGCCTCATGGCCATCTCCTTCGGCGGCTTTCACTTGATTTACGGCGCGTTGATCGTCACCACCGCGCGACGCGAAGAGCAGCCGGCATGATCGATTTCTCCCAACTGGATAAAACGATTCACGAGAAAGGACGGCTGTCGATCATGACGCTGCTCGCCTCGCGGGTCGAGCCGTGGCCCTTCCAGGACCTGAAGTCCCAGCTCGACATGTCCGACGGGAACCTGATCACCCACCTCCGCATCTTGGAAAAAGCCGAGTTCATCGCAGGCGAAAAACTCACCGGCGACGGCCGCCCGCAGACGCTCTACGTGCTGACGGTCTCCGGCCGCGCCGCGTTTGTGGCCTACCTCGGCATCCTCGAACAAATTCTCGGCCTGGGGAAATAATCCGCTTGCCCGGGTTTAACTTTGCGATACAAAGCGAGTCGCCATGCAACGATTTCACCCAACTTCGCGCCCAAATACTTTGCATTACAAAGTCATGAAGGAGCTCGCCGACAAGCGCTTCAATCCCTCCGCCACCGGCCCCGAGGTGCGCATCGCGGCGGTGCTCGGCATGGACGAGACCACCCGCGCGGCGTTGGAGCGGATCACGCTCCTCGCGAAATCGAGGAAAACCGGCGTGGCGGGACGCTTCATGCCGGATCGGGGAGTCAGCGCGTTCCTCGCCTCGCAGGGCATTTCGGAAAACGTCGATGAGCCGGACTTTTTCAAACTCCGGACCGTGGCCACTCCCTACACCGGCATCACCGCCCGCCAGCGCCGCCATTGGCAGGAGTCCAATTTCCCCATCGAGGACCTGACTTCCCCCCACGTCCGCCGGGCACAGGTGGCGCTCGGCCTGCTGAAAATGGAAGGCGCGCGGGCCCTCGTCATCGGCCGCCACGAAGATGCGGAAACTCTGGCGATTTCCGGCGGAAATTCCGGTGCCACGATTCTTCAGGACACCACCGACACCTCGCGCTTGGAATTTTCCCCCGCGTTCGGGGCGGTCTGCCAGACGACGCTCTCACCCCGCCGCGTGTCATGGCTCGCCCAACAACTCAGGCTGCGCTGGCATGACGCGAAAGTAACATTCCTGGACACCGTTTCGCCGTCGATGACCGCCCGCGAAGAAGCGCTCGAACGTCTCCTCGTGATGTGCGGGCGCGTGGTGATCGTCGGCGACGCCGGGGAATCCTCCTGCGAAGCTCTCATGGAAACCGCCCTGCGCCGCAGCCGACAAGCCCTGATCGTGGCAACCGCCGACGAGTTGGACGCCGCTGATTTCCGCCCCGGAGAAAAAATCGCGCTCACCGCCGGAGCCTACGCCATCGATGAAGCGATCCAGGAGGTGGCAAAAGCGCTGGCATCAAGGTGAAGCCTAATCCTCTCGGACTGCGGGGACATGTCCCCGCTTTCCCACTGGCCGACATGTCGGCCAGTGAAAACCTCCCACGTGCATGGATCAGTCCATCACCTCTCCAAAATCTCCACCTCGTACCCATCCGGATCCGTGACAAAGGCCATCTTCCTGCCGCCACCCGAGAATTTCTCCCGCCAGCCGGAAGGCCAGATCTCGATGCCGGCCTTTTCCACACCGTCGCAGTATTCGATGATGTCATCCACCCCCAGCGCCGTGTGCATCAGGTCCTCCGGGCAGGTCGTCTTGTAGTCCTCCGACCAGGTCAGCTCCAGAAACACGTCGTTTCCGGGCAGTTCGAGAAACGCCAGCTGGTTCCCCTCCGGCGACTCCCTCCGTTCCTTCTCGGCATAACCGAGTTTTTCATAAAAGGAGACGGACGCATCCAGACTCTGGACGCGGATGCGGGTATGGAGAAATCGGATCATGGCGGCGGCAGCTTGGCGCATGATCCGGACTTTGCCAAACCGGGAATGCGCCCCACACGACATTCTCACCCCGCCTCCCGATGCTCCTTTACATCAAAAGCCACCGGGTGTTGCTTGGAGAAGCCATGAAAAACATCATCGTTGCAGTCGATTTCTCAAACGCCACTCCCGGAGTCCTGGAAATGGCCACGAGTCTGGCGAACTCCTTCGGCGCGGGGCTCGAAGTGCTCCACGTCGTCGAGCCGGAACCCAGCTACACCGCCTACGGCTTCACCCCGGACGAGTTCCCGGCCATGAATGCCTTCCACGAGGAAGCCCAGCGCCGGGCCACCGCCAAACTGGCGGAACTTCTAGCCACCGTGCAGGCCACCGTGCCCGCCGCCACCTCCCACATGACCGAAGGCAGCCCGCTCCACGCCCTGCTCGCCCGCGTCAAGGAAAGCGGTGCCGATTTCGTCGTCATCGGCTCGCACGGCCACGGCGTCATCGCCTCCCTCCTCCTCGGCAGCGTCGCCGAAGGCATGGTCCGCAAAGCCACCGTCCCCACCCTCGTCGTCCCCGCCACCCCGGAATAGCATCCGCCCGCTCCGTGACACAGGCATTCCTGCCTGTTCTTCCCAGCCAATGAGCCGCCAAAAAGGTAGCGCCCTCACGCCGAGAGCGCAGCCAATGAACCGCGAAAGCCCCGC
>JBGSTM010000360.1:0-43505 GCA_041736495.1 Akkermansiaceae bacterium | reverse complement strand
ACCCCGACGTTTCAATCCACTGGCTGCGGATGGACCGTTCGGACGGATTGCCAACCCGCGAGTGCGTCGGCGGCCATCACCCGGCGGGCTGGCGTCTCAGCGATGGATCGATCTGGTTTCCCACCAGTCTCGGCGTGGTGCGCCTCGATCCCACGCGCACCATGGTGAACCGCACGCCGCCGCCGGTATTCCTGCGGGGTGTCACCGCTGATGGAACCAAGCAGTCCCTGACAAACACGAAACTCCGTCTCGGCCCCGGCCGCACCCGGCTCGAGTTTTCCTACCATGGCCTCAGTTTCAGCTCGCCGGAGAAGGTCGCCTACCGCACCCGGCTTGTCGGCCTCGAGGATTCCTGGCGCGATGTCGGCACGCAACGCGTCACCACTTACGAATCGGTTCCTCCCGGAAAATACCGCTTCGAGGTGCTCGCGATGAATGGCGACGGCCTGCTCAGCCCCACAGCGGCCGTTCTGGACGTCGAGGTGAAACCCCACTTCTGGGAAACCGCGTGGTTCTTCACCCAGGCGGTGATCGCAGTCATCCTCATCGCCGGATGCATCGGCTGGCTGATCGCCCGCGTCCGGCTCAAACGCCGCATCTCGTTGCTGAAAATCCGCAACACCCGGGAAGTCGAACGGGCGAGAATCGCCAGGGACCTGCATGATGAACTCGGCGCATCCCTCACCGAACTCGCGCTGCTGGCGGACCTGGGCGCCGAACAGGCGGAGGGCAGCGCGTTCCAGAAACATCTCGACGAGTTGTCCCACAAGTCCCGCACACTTGGCCTCACCCTCGACGAAATCGTCTGGGCAGTGAACCCGCGCGAAGACACGCTGGCATCCCTGATCGGCTACCTAGCGGGTTTTGCGACCGAGTTTCTCGACCGCGCGGGAATCACCCTGCGGCTGAACATCGCCACCGGCATTCCGGACCTTCCGCTCGACGCCACGGTGCGCCACTCGGTGTTCCTCGCCGTCCGCGAGGCATTCAACAACATCGTCAAGCACTCGGGAGCGAAGTCCGCATGGCTGAATGCCGCGATGGCGGACAACATGCTCGACATCAGCGTGGAGGACGACGGCAAGGGCGTGGATGACTACGCCCTGTCACGCGGCCACGGACTCGAAAACTTCAAGGTGCGGATGCAGGCCTGCGGCGGCGAATCCACAGTCACCAACCGGCCGGGAGGTGGCACCGTCGTCCGCTTCCTCGTTCCGATGCTTGCGCCTGAACCCCATCAACAGTAGTCTCAACCGCCATGCCTCCGGAGCCTAAAAAGACCATTGAAGTCGCGATCGTCGAAGACAACGCGGCACTGGGAGAAAGTCTTTCCCGGGTCGTGGAATCGATTCCGAACGCGCGCTGCATCGGCGTCTGGGGCACCGCCGAGGAAGGACTGAAAAAAATCGATGCCTTCCGGCCGTCGATCGTGCTGATGGACATCAACCTGCCGGGCATGTCCGGGATCGAGGCCACCGCATTGCTCAAACGCCACCTGCCCGAGATCCAGGTCATCATCGTTACCGTCCACCGCGAGCACGAGAAGATCTTCAACGCGCTCAAGGCCGGTGCCTGCGGATACCTCATCAAGCGTTCCCGGGCCGCCGACGTGCGCCAGGCGATTCTCGACGTGCATTCCGGTGGCGCTCCGATGAGCGCGGAAATCGCCCGGCGGGTGGTCGAGGCATTCCATCAAAGCCCGGCGCAAACCGACAGCGGTCAGGAAACCGTCCACTTGTCCCAACGGGAGACCGAGGTCGCCCAGTTGATCGCCGAGGGGCTCGCCAACAAGGAGATTGCCGACCGCCTCGGCATCAGCACCGAGACTGTTAGGGGGCACCTCAAGAACATCTACGAAAAACTGCACGTCAGATCCCGCACGGAGGCCGCCGTGAAGTATCTCGACTCAGTCCGCCAGCGCGGCCCGAATCTCTGAGGGTCTCACTCCCTCGTGACTCCCTCGGGCAGCTTGACCGTGGATTTCACAGTGCCGTCCGCCTGTTTTTCATGCCGGACGTGGATCGGCCCCTTCGGAGTCGGATAGGAACCTTCCGCCCATTCAAGCCGGCCGAGATTCGGAGTGATGCCCACCTTGGCAAAACCGGGAGCCAAGGGCGTAATGCCTAACACATTTCTGCTGAGCCAGGCCGTGGGTCCGCCAGCCCAGCCGTGGCAGAAGCTGTGGCGGAATCCGACATAACAATGCGCGCCGAAGTCGCCGTGCAGATCCTTCTTTCCGGGAGCCACTGGCTCGTCGATCCGGCCCGCGTTCTCGGTCCATGCGAGATCGAAGTCCTCCCAGAAAGTGGTGGCTCCGAAGTCGATCATGCCGCCCCAGTATTGGCTGATGAAATCGAGTCCGGTATCGATGTCGCCGGATTTGGCGAGGGCGTTGAGCACATAGAATCCGTAGAAGGTGCTGAGGTCCTTGGGGCCGTCCTTTTTGAGGACCTTGGCCACCTCCGCGGAATCGCGGAGTCCCGCGAGTGATAGAAGTGCGGCGGGCGACTTGCGGCCGCTGGCCTCCGGCTGGTGCGTGCGCAGGAGCTTGGCGGTGTCCGTGCAAAGTTTGGAAGTCTCCGTGTCGCCGAGGATTTCGGTCAGCCGCGCACCGCTTTCCATCGTCAGGGTCATCATCGCTTGCAGCCCTTCGTGCACGGCGGTTTTGTTTTCAAACGTCGGCCAGTCGAGAAACCGCATGCCGTCGAGTTTTTCCCGGCCGTCCTTGCCGACGTAGGTGCTCAGGCGCTTCAGCAGTGCTGTCAGATAGGTCTGCTGTTGCTTGAGGTAGTCGAGGTTTCCGTGATGCCGGTACCAATCCTCATGGATGAGGATCCACCACATCGAGTAGGAGCTGATGCCGTTCATCCACTCGGTCACGGGTGTGACGTCGCGGATCATGTCGAGACTATCAGGCACCACCTCGTTGTGGCCGAAGACGCTGTTGATCACGCTGACCTCCGGATGCATGTCGCCGAGCCAGACGAGGCGGTCGCGCTTGATGCCATCCCACAGGAACTCCTGCATGTTGAGGTGCACGGTGTAGGCGCCGGTCTCCCAGATCTGATTGAGCCGGTCGTCGGAGCACTTGAAGGAACCGGTGTAGGGAATGTCGCGGAGAGTTAGAATCGCGCGGACCTGGCTGAGCTCGACATTGATCTTCGGATCCATGTTGTCGATGCGTGCGAAGCGGAAGCCGCTGGGGCCGATCGTCGTTTTCCCCAGCCACGGGAGTTTGACGACCTGGTCACGAAGGGCATGGTCGTTCTGCGCGCCGCGCTCGCCGAGTTCCGCCATTGTCTCCGCCACGGACTCTCCGAAGCGGATGCGCACGGCGGGCATCGTCTTTTCATTGGTCATGGGGGTGAAGAGCTCGATTGAACCGGCGATCTCCACCCCGAAGTCGATGACCACCGCTCCGCCCGGTTGGATCACCATCGGCGGCACGGGTTCGATCAGCACGGCCTGGCCGCTATGCGGCTTGAGCAGGTTTTCGGAATTGGCGACGCCCTTGTCGGATTTCCAGACCACCCGCTTGGGTTGGACCACGTAGGAGGTGAGGGGACTTTTCGTCGAGTTTGCCGCAATCGCGGCTGGCTTGGCTCCGGCAGGGATGGAGACCAGGGCGACGGACATCAAAGGGATGAGGATGGATTTCATGGGGTAAGGTGTTTTTCTAACATCATGCTTCGACGCGGACGCGCGGCATGTCGCAAGGGTGGTGTGTGGGAATCTCGATGGGGTTCATGACCGGATTTCTGACAAGCCATCCGGTCTGCTAACTGCCTGTATCATTGCACAGGGGGTCGCGACGTCGAGAGTTTCTTGCGGCGGAACCTGATCTGTCAGGGTGGCGGCACGTGTTGGCGTCACCTTCCTCTAAATATCATCCCTGGGGATAATTGTAGGCATGGCCGTACTGCGTAACGTTGTCTTCACGGAGGAAATCCTACCTTCGCGACTGATTCACGCGCTCTGCGCCAAACCCATGCAAGCCCCACCACTCCGCCGTTGCCAGGGCTTCACTCTCGTGGAGCTGCTTGTCGTCGTCACCATCATCGCCACGCTCGCGGCCATCGTGTTCGGGATGGCCTCGCGCATGAGAAAGTCGGCCGACGAATCGGTCACCACCTCCAACCTCCGTCAGCTGGGGGTGGCTCTGGTTTCATACACTGCGGAGAACGGCCGCTTCCCCAGCCAACAGGGCGATCCGGTCTGGGACCGCTGCCTGCTGCCATTTCTCGGCTACTCGAACCTGCCTGCCGGCACCGGCAACATCAATTCCAGAACCACCCCGGATCTCAATGCCGTGGCCAAAATCTTCACCTCCCCGGCGGACAAGCTGCCGCGCGCCAAGGACACCTACAAGCGCAGCTTTGCCATCGTTCCATGGACCACCAACTGGTCGAATGGCACCGCTTTCCGCGGCTGGAAGGACCTTCCCTTCAACAAGGGCATCCGCTATTCGATGCTCAACTCCCCGGAAACGGCCGCCATGCTTGTCCAGTGGCACGAAGGCACTTCAGGCACTGCCAACCATCTCGGCAGCGGAGCCCACGCCTACCACGACATCGGCGGCCAACTGGCCTCGCTCGGAAACTATCAGTTCGTTCTCTTTGCCGACGGTCATATCGAAAAGCTTCCGGCCAAGCTGACCAGCGCGGAATTCATCAAGAAATACTGGCCCGGCACCCTCGGCAACATCAACTGAGAGACTTGATGTCTCCCTTGAAAAACCAATCTCGATTCTTCCTTTCCCATACCATTACTTCATGAAATCCAAACCGCTGTATTCCCTGTTATCCGCCACTTTCAACCGCGCCTCGCGCGCATCTGTCATCGTGTTCCTCTCATCCTTCGCGGCCAACGCCGCCGACTTCACCTGGGACGGCGGGGGTGTCGACAACAAGGCCACCACTCCGGCAAACTGGGTGGGGGACGTCGCCCCCACCGGCGGGGCCAAGACCTATGAATGGAACGCCACCAGCACCATCGGTACCGCCATCGACTGGGATTTCTCCGCCGGCACCAACCCGAACAGCTTCACCTTCGCCGCAGGCTCGCCCGCCTACACGTTCACTGGAAACAACATCCAGTTCATCGGCGCGACCACCTCGCTCGCTAACAACAGCAGCAACGTTCAGGCCATCGCGAACAACATCCAGGTCTTTTTCAACTCCGTCAAAACCTTCGATGCCAGCACCGCCGGCTTCGCGCTGGGCTCGGTTGGATTCCGGGGCGACGGCTTGGCTGCGAACAATACCAACACCCTGAACCTCACCGGCGCTTTCAACGGCACCATCAGCGGTGCGATGAATGAAGTATCGATCCCCACCGGGGCCAGGAGCGCGCTCACGAAAAACGGAACCGGCACCTGGGCTCTCTCCGGCGTCAATACCTTCAAAGGCGCGGTCACGGTCAACGCCGGCACCTTGAAAGCGGGTATTGCCTCCAATCCCGGCGTCAGCGGCGCATTCGGCCTCAACACCGCGGTCACCACGGCCAACATCGCAACCGCGGTCCTCGATCTGGATGGATTCGACACTCAGATCGGCTCTCTAGCAGGCGGCGGTGCCACGGGTGGAAATGTCACGCTCGGCGTCGGCACGCTGACCACCGGTGGCAACGACACCAACACTTCCTACGCAGGCGTCATTTCAGGTGGCGGCGGGCTCGTCAAGATCGGCTCCGGCGTGCAGACGCTCTCCGGCGCAAACCTCTACGGCGGCGGCACCGCCATCGATGCTGGGTCACTCAGCTTCCTCAACACCAGCGCCAAACCTGGCTCCGGGACGGTCACCGTTGCCGCCGGTGCCACCATCGGCCTCGGCGTAGGCGCGGCCTCACCCCAGTTCCTCCTCAGCGATGTGGACGGCCTCTTCGCCGGCAGCTTGTCGGGTGTGACTAATGACCTTGCCTCATCCGTCGGGATCGACACCAGCGCTGGCGGGATCTCCTACACGACCAGCACACCGGCGAATACCCGAGGTCTCACCAAGCTTGGAGGTAATGTGCTAACACTAACCGGCGTCAACCTCCACACCGGTCCCACCACCCTCAGCGTGGGGACCCTCAGCGTCGGCACGACTGAAAACCTCGGCAACGCCAACCCTTTGATCTTCGACGGCGGCAACCTGCAAATCACCGGCACCGCTCTAACCAGCTATGCCTCCGGTGCCATCAGCGGCCACCCGGTAACGATTGTTAGCGGGAAAACAGTCGGTTTCGACATCAACGACGCCACCAACATCTTCACCGTCAGCGAAATTTTAAACCAGGGGTCCGGTGGTCTCCTCAAGGCCGGCGCCGGAACGTTGAAACTCTCCGGAGCGAACACCTATACCGGCAACGTCTCGTTGAATGCCGGCAGCCTGATTTCCACCGATCCAGCAGCCTTGGGCACCAATCGCATCGTTTTCGCCAACGGCACCACCAAGCTCTCTCTCCTCATTGACGGCGGCGGCACCATCAGCCTTCCCAATAGTCTCGGCAGCAGCAGTGGTTTCAATACCACCATCGACGTCAACAACAACGGCATCGGTTCCGACGGGGTGATCCAGCTCAACGGCAGCTCCGGCAACTCCGCGATCGGAACCGGCACCTTCAACGTGACCGGCGGTAACGGCTACAGCCTCTACATCGCGAATCTGCGCAGCACCGCAGGCGCACCCGGAGCTGTCAATTTCACCCCGACCACGGCGACTCTCACCCTCGGCAACCTGACCGGCAGCCAAGCCTCCGCGTCTAGCAACGTTTGGACCCTCCTGGGCACCAATACCGGCAATGCCGTCACCGGTATCATCAGCAACGGCGGCTCCGGCGGCCTCACTTCCGCCGTGCAGAAAAGCAGCACGAGCACCTGGACCCTCTCCGGAGCGAACACCTACACCGGGAAATCCCAGGTCCTCAACGGCACGCTCATCGTCAGCTCCCTCAACAGCGTCGTCGGCGGCACTGCTAACAGCAACCTCGGCGCTCCGGTCACCGTCGCCCTCGGCACCATCGACATCGGCTCCGCAGGATCCACCGGAAACCTGAATTACAACGGCACCGGCGAAACCACCGACCGCGTCATCAACCTCGCCGGCAGCTCAGGCGGCGCGGTCATCACCCAGGCCGGCAGCGGCTTGTTGAAATTCACCAGCGACTTCACCGCCACCGGGATCCGCAGCAAGACCCTCACCCTCAACGGATCCACCGCCGGCACCGCCGAAATCGCCGGGTCCATCGTCAACAACGCCACCGGGCAAACCCAGAACACCGTCGCCTACGCGATTGGAGCGACCACCATGACTCTCTCCTCCGTGCAGGGCATCGTCGTCGGCGCTACCATCACCGGAACGGGCATCCCGGCAGCCACCACCATCACCGCGATCAATCCCACCACCTCGGTCGTCACCCTCAGCAACGCCACCGCCGCCGCCGGCGGGACGTTCCAGATTCTAACCATCCCGGGGGTCATCAACCCCACCTCCGTCACCAAAAACGGCACCGGCGCATGGACGCTCTCCGGCGCACCGACCTACACCGGCACCTCGACCGTGCAAAACGGCACGCTCACCCTCTCCGGCAACCGCACCGTCAACTCGGGCGGCATCACCCTTGGCGGCACTGCGGATTCCCCGATGCTGAACATCCAGAATGGAACGTTTGCGTTAGGTGGCTCGTTCGTCATCGGTCAGAGCGGCAACACGGCCGTCGTCAACCACTCCGCAGGCACCATCACGGCGAACGCAGGCAGCCGGGTGCTGTTGGGGAATGGCAACAGCACCACGACCTACAACCTCAGCGGCGGAACCTTGATTTCGGACGGTCCGGGCATCCGGATGGGCGTCAATCCCGCAACCGTGGCGAACACCAATACCTTCGTGCTCAGCGGCACCGGCCTGTTGACCTCCTCGCTGCAAATCGGCCGCACCGACGCGGCGGGCTCCACCAACACCACCAACCTCTTCAGCCAGACCGGGGGCACCGCGACATTGACCAACCTCGGCATGGGCGGTGCGGCGGCGGATGCGGCCCTCGCCGCCAATGTCGTTGCGACGTTGAACCTCACCGGCGGCACCTTCGCCGCCACCAACTTCACCACGCTCTCCGCGGCAGGCGGTGTCACCTCCGCCATCACCATCGGTGGTACGGCGCAGGTCACTTTGCCCGCTTTCCCGACGGGCCGCGCGGTTTCCCCGGTCGCCCTCGGCACCGGCTCCACCGCCACTCTCACCTTCGACGGCGGCACGCTGATTCCCGCTGCGACTGACGCCACCTACATGAGCGGCCTCACCAATGCCTTCCTCACTGCGAACGGAGCCAAAATCGATACCAACGGGTTTGACATCGCCATCGACCAAATCCTGCAAAACGCCCCGTCGGCAGTCGGCACTCTCACCAAGAGCGGCACCGGTATTCTCACTCTCACCGGTGCGAACACCTACACCGGCAACACCACGGTGGTGGACGGAGTCCTGAGCCTCGGCAGCACCTACCTCGCCGATACCTCCACCCTCACCATCGGCACCGTGGCCGCATCGCCCGCGATCCTGAACCTGCCCAACGAGGGCACCGACATCGTCGCTTCGCTCGTCATCGACGGAGTAACGCAATCCAGCGGACTCTTTGACGAATTCAACAGCGGCGGGGCCATCACCGGCCCAGGCAAAATCCAGGTAGGTGCCGGATCCGATCCCTTCACCACCTGGATCAACAGCCCGGCCTTCAACTCCCCGCCGCTCAGCGCCGGCCAGAAGCTCCCCACCGCGGATCCCGACAACGACGGCATCAGCAACCTGCTGGAATTCGTCCTCAGCGGAAATCCGGTCGTCTCCTCGCAAGCCATCCTGCCCACCTTGGCGACCGTCGGCTCGAACCAGGTCCTGAGCTACAAGCGCAGCGACGAATCCGAATCACCCGCTACCACGCAAGTCGGCCAATGGAGCACCAACCTCGGCACCTGGACCAACGTCACTCCGGTTCTTGTCAATGAAAACGGCGCCCTGCCCGACGACATGACCATCACCGTGCCCAACAGCAACGAGGCCGGCGGCAAACTGTTCCTCCGCCTCAACGTGGTGAAACCGTAATCATCTGATCCCATTCATCAGCCATCCGGACGGCGGTCATCGGACCGACGTCCGGGTGGCATTTTGATTTTCATTCCAAGCACTGCATCGACCGGGTCCCGGCTGAACTTAAGTTCGGTATTCAAACATCATCCCTAGGGATAATTGTGGAAAATCGTCCGCAATCCTAAATTTCCACATTCAAAGGGCGTTGATCGGCAGGTCCTTTGAAATTCCAGCCACCTACCGGCAATCGTTTCAACCCAACTAAGCCCGACCGAAGCCCATTTTGCCCGCCAATCGTCCCCTTCAACCGGGATGGAAACGGCAGGCGGATTTCAAAACCTCCATCTCCCAAATTCCATCGATGGTCGGCTAACCGCCATCCTGGAAATCCGCGATTCCCGATTCTTTAAATTCATGAAACCCAAGATCCTGTCTTCTTTCGCCACCAGCATCCTCCTCGCTACAGCCCTCACCGCCACCGCCGCCACCTTCACCTGGGACGGCGGCGGGGCGGATGCGAACTCAGCGACCGCCCAGAATTGGGTTGGCGATGCCGCCGTGGTTCCAAATTCAGACGTCATCTTCGGTCTCGCCGGCATCAGTGGAACCACTATCAACTGGACCTCCGGTAATATTTTTAGCTCGACCTTTGCCTCCGGCGCTTCCGCTTACACCATGACCAATGCCGGTGGTTTTCAATTCAACCAAGCCAACACTGGCACCATCGTCAACAGCAGCTCGAATACTCAGACGTTCACTTCGGACATACGTGTCTTTTTCAATGGAACTAAAACTTTCACTGCGGCGACAGCTGACCTTTCCCTGAGTAACGTCCAATTTCGGGGTGACACGATGGTTAGCGGACAAACAAACACCCTAGCGCTAAACGGGGCCAGTAACGGAACAATCGCTGGATCGATAACAAATAGTTCTGTACCCATCGGCGCCTTCACTGCCATCACAAAAGCTGGCGCTGGCACTTGGACGCTCGGTGGAGCAAATACCTCTTCAGCTCCGATCGCTATTAGCGGTGGTGTGCTGAAAGTCGGCACGGCTACTTCACTGGGCTTCGGCGCGCTGCAAACGAGTGTTGATGCGTCCACCTCAGTCACATCCACAGGAACTCTCGATCTTAATGGAGTCTCGAACGTCTTAGAAAAGATCAGCCTCAATGGCACAGGTTTCGGTGCTAACGGCGGATTAATCAACAGCTCGGCGACTGCTGCGAGCATCACCAGTGGCGTCACCGGCATGACAGCACCTGTGACAGGAATCGCCGGTGTCGTTTATAGTACCGTGCCAACGGTGGCCTTCGTCGGCGGCGGTGGCACAGGAGCCACCGCTACCGCGACTCTCGGACTCACTGCTGCTTCATTCTCGATTACCTCCGCTGGCACCGGTTGGGTCGTCGGTAATACCTTTAACATCACTGGTGGCGGTGGCACCGGGGCCGTAGGTTTGGTGACTAGTGTCTCAGCGGGTGCTATCACAGGCTACAGCATTGCGACTCCAGGTGGTGGATACACTACCGCACCAACTACTATAACTAAGGTTGGTGCAGTAGTGGCAGGGGCCACTGCAACAATCACGGGAAATGCGACAAACTTCGCAGCAACCGGCTTCACTGTCACGAATGCAGGGTCAGGCTACACCTCCACTCCGACCGTGACTCTTGCTGGAGTCTCACAAGCGCCGACCGTATCGACATCTGGTGTTGTAATGGCAGGAAACAGCAGCATCGGTGGTAATGGAGACATCACCATCGCCCCGGTCGTCTCCGGAGCGTTCAATTTGACTAAAGTTGGCGCGGGTGTCTTGACACTGTCCGGAGCGAATACCTACTCCGGAAAAACCATTATCAGCGGTGGGGTCATCCGCGTCCAGAACTCGGGTGCACTGGGTACTTCCACCGTCGCGGAAGCTCAAAGTACAAGCATTGAGTCCGGCGCTGCCCTCGAAATCGATGGCAGCCTGACCACTACCGAGTTCATCCGCGTAACTGGCACCGGCATCGGTGGCAATGGAGCCATCCGCGCCACTACTGGGACAAGCAATCTCAATTCCCAGATCGCCATGGAGGGCACCGGCGGAGTCACCGTTTCATTTGGTGTCGATTCCGGAGCCACTCTCAAGGTCAGCCGTCTTTACAGCGATCCCGGTCGTGACACGAATTTTGAAAAGGTCGGTGCGGGTACTCTGGTCCTGAAAGCCGACAACTCGGATGACTACGTCGGCAACACCACCATCACTGGCGGCACCCTGCAAGTGGGCGACGGCAGCACGACCGGTGAACTGAAATCCACCGGCGTCACCAACAATTCCAATCTCAGTTTCAACCGCACGAACGCTTACGACTACACCGGAGCCATCGACGGATCAGGAACACTCACCCAAGCGGGAAGTGGAACGCTCACATTATCCGGTGCGAATTCCTACGCGGGCACCACCACCATTTCCGCCGGCACGCTCCGCATCGGCGCAGGCGGTACCACCGGCACCCTCGGCGGCGGCAGCGTGACTAACAACGCGATTCTTGAGTTCAGTCGTTCCAACGCGATGACCGTTACCAACGCTATCTCCGGAACCGGAACGATCTATCAAACAGGTGCCGGAACCACCACCCTCGACCCCGGCGCGGGCAGCCATTCGATCCGTGCGATCAGCGCCAATGGCGGAAACCTGACACTCAAATCCGGCACCTTCGCGACCACCGGATCGGATCCCTTCAACGGAGCCTATACTGTCGGAGCCGGTGCCCGTGGCGGCACTCTAACCATCGATGGGGCCACCCTCAACGTCGGCGGCGGCAGAGCCCTCAAAGTAGGAGCCAACGCCAACGGCAACCTGGAAATCAAGAGCGGCACGGTCACCGCCGATGATCTGGTTCTCGGCCACAACGGCATTTCGGTTGGAACCCAGAGCGGCGGCGATGTCACGGTGACCAATCTCTATCACCAGGACGGCGGGAACGGCAGCAGCTACACCCTCTCGGGTGGCAGTCTGACAGCCGAAAGGATCTACAACTACACCGCCTCCGTCAACGACTTCACCCTCAACCTCAACGGCGGCACGCTCCATTCCGCTGCCGGCACCACCAACCTCATCGACGACGGCGGCCGCGGAGGAGCTGAAATCACCGTCCTGCTCGGCACCGGCAACACCGTCATCGATACCACAAGTTCCAGCGCCACCATCGTCCGCGCAATGGGCGACATGCCCTCCGTCGCCGGTGGTTTCACCAAGGACGGTTCAAACTCCCTGACTCTGACCGGAGACAGCACCTACACCGGAGCCACCACCGTTTCCGCCGGTGCTCTCCTCGTCAATGGCGATAACAGTTCGGCCACCGGTGCGGTGAACGTCAGCAGCACGGCCACCCTTGGCGGTGACGGCACGCTCGGTGGTGCTCTGACCCTTGCGGCCGGAGCCACTCTCGCTCCCGGGGCTACCAGCGCCTCCGCCGGCAACCTCACCGCCGCAGCGGGTGTCAGCCTGGCTGGCATCTACGAATGGGACCTCGCCGCACCGGCAACCTCGGGACCGGGAACCAACTTCGACACCCTCACCATCACCGGCGGCGATGCCATCATCACCGGGGCGTCCCTGCTGCTCAACCTCGGCGGAAACGCGCCGACCGCGGTGCCGTTCTGGCAGACCGACCAGACCTGGGCCGGCATTCTGAACAACACCGGGCTTGGGTCACTCACGGGGGCCTTCACCATCACCAATGACCAGTCTTCCTGGTCCTCACTCGGTTCATTCACCACCACCATCTCGGGTGGCAGCAACGATGTGAACCTCGTCTGGTCCGCGGTTCCCGAGCCGAGCAACATGGCACTGGTGGGCGGTCTAGGTCTGCTGGGCATCCTGCGCCGCCGCCGTGACAAATCCCTTCGTTGAGGTTCTTCCGCTGTTCGCCCTTTAAACAACCTCATCCCAAACTAACAAAAAGCCAAATCCATGAAATCCAGAAATTCCATCCACTCCGCATTCCTGATGCTCGCCTCATCGGCGGTATTCACTCAGATCAGCTACTCGCAAACGGTTGAAATCGATCCGGTCACCCCCATTCCCGGCTCCCACACCTCCATCTTCGCCACCGAATGGAACACGGACGGCGACACGGAAAGCTGGACCGCGAATGCCCAATACACCCTCTCCCCTGGCACACCGACCGGTGGTCAGCTGACCGGAACCCAGGGTGCTACCAACACCGACCCGAACCTGAACCGCTCTGGACTCAATCTCCTGAGCAGTCCTGACACGATCATCGAGTTCAACATCACCAAGGACATTGCCGACACCTCGCGCATCGACCTCTTCTGGGCGGACGACGCAGGCGGCATCGCCGCGGTCCGGTCGTTGAGCATCAATCAACCGAATTTCCCCACCGACGGTCTTCCACATACCGTTAGGATCACCTTCTCCGGACAGTTGTTCGGAAAATTGACGGGATTCCGCCTCGACCCGTCCGCTGATGTGATCGGCCAGGGCAAAACCACGTCACTCGACTATTTCCGTGTCTATTCGTCGAATCCCACCGTCCTTCCCTTGACATGGGATCCCGGCATCACTTCCGGTGTGACACCCGGAGGGGCTGGCGATTGGGATACGGCCACCAACCGCTGGTGGAACGGTTCCAGCCAGGTGACATGGCCGGTGGCTCCCGCAGGTGGAAACGAGGCGATTTTCACAGGAACCGCTGGCGCGGTTTCCCTCCCCGGGCCCATCACCGCCCGCTACCTGAATTTCGGAACGACCGGCTACAGCCTGACGGGAACCGGCCCGCTGACTCTCGCCGGCCCGGCCGTTTTCAGGAACTCGTTTGGCACTCACACCACCACGATCGACGTGCCGATTGCTGGAGGAGCCACTCAGACCTACGTCACCGGCAACTATGTTTTCAGCAAGGCCGGCACCCAGACCGGCACCACGCGTCTTTACAACAACGCCACCGCCATCACCGTGGACAACCCCTTCGGAGCCAGTTCCAACAAGGTGATCTTCGGTCAGGGAGGAAATGTTTTCATCTCGTCACTTGGCGCGGGTAGCGAAAGGACCATCGCCAACAATGTGGATTTTGTCACCAACCGCCTCGTCATCAATAACAACGCGCTGGGCACCGGGCTGTCGCTGCTTCCTCTCAACATCACGGGCAACGTTCTGCTGAACTTGCCCGCTCCCGGTGACCTCTACCTCCGCCAGAATCTCACAATCAGCGGGATTGTCAGCGGCACCGGAGCCAATGCGGCCATCTTCTTTTCAGGAGATGTGGGGACCCTCACGCTCAACAATACTGCCAACACCTTCACCAACAACATCCGGTTCGGCAATTCATCGATTCTCCAGGTCGCCGCGGATGGCAGCATGGGGGACACCGCCAACATCCTTCAGTTCAACAGTGGTTCAGGTATCCTCCGGTTGCTCTCGGCATTCGACAGCGCACGGCCGATCGTGATCAACAACTTCGGCACCGGGACGGCCGGGACCAGCACCACGCTCGCCCAGATCGATACCAATGGCTTTGACTCGACATGGACCGGTACGATCTCCGCCCCGGTGTTCTCCGCTCCTGCGGTGGCCCAGCAGATCACAACGTTCGTCAAACAGGGCGCTGGCACTCTAACTTTGGATTCAGGCGGAACCACCGCCAACAATCTGCGATCGGGCGGCATCCGCGTGACTGGGGGAACCCTGGAAATCGCCTCCGGGTCGATTACAACGGGTAGTGCCACCGCGAACGGAGTTTCTGCCGGAGCGACCCTTAGACTCAACGGCGGGACCTTCGGCGCGGGTAATTTCTCCGTGGGTCTGGGGACCGGCACCGGTACGGTCACGCTCGATAGCGGAACTTTGAACAATAGCGCAGAATTCATCGTCGGCTGGACCGGCGACGGAGTCTTCAACGTCAATGGCGGCCTTGCCAACTTGAACAACTTGTCGCTGACCAACGCTCAGCCGCATACCTCCACCATCAATCTCAATGGCGGTGAAGTCAGGCTTCTCTTCTTCAACGCCCGTGCCAACGCGGTCACTCCGGCAGCCGCCACGATCAACTTCAACGGCTCCCAACTTCAAGCCAAGGGCAACCGGACCGACTTCATTGAAACCAACACCACCACGGTCATCACGGCCAACGTGCAGGCCGGCGGCGCGAAGTTCGATACGAACAACTTCGCGCTCACCATCAACCAGCCGCTCGTTCATGACGCGGCCCTGGAAGCCACTCTGGATGGCGGGCTCATCAAAAGTGGGCTGGGCACCCTGACCTTGACCGCTGCGAACACCTACACCGGTCCCACCAGCGTCCTAACGGGGAGCCTGATTGTCAACGGGGACAACACCGCCGCGACCGGAGCCACCAGTGTCAGCGCCAGCGCCGGCCTCGGCGGCGATGGCATCATCAACGCCGCGACCTACGCCGACGGGGCCAGCTTCCCATGGACCGTCGCCGATTGGACTGCCGCCCCCAGCTTGAGTGCCGGTGCAGTCACCATCGACGGAGCGTTGACCGTGGTCGTAGGTGAAAACGCACTGGCCAACTTTACCGACGAAGACGCCAGCTTCACCATCCTGAGCGCGAGTTCACTCACCGTGAACAATCCCGCCGCGCTCGCCGTGAATGCCACCGCCTTCACCACCGGCACCGGCACCTGGTCCGTGGAGAAGGATGGCAACACCCTGAAACTGGTCTACACGGCCGGTGCTCCCGGTTACGCAGCCTGGGCAGCCGCCTTTTCGTCGCCCGTCCTCAGCCCGTCCGGGCCGACTGCGGACGCCGATTTCGACGGCCTCAGCAATTCGGTCGAATATGTCACCGGCAGCGATCCCCGCTTCCCGTCCCAGGCGAACAGGCCCACTTCCACCACCGCCGCGGGAGTGATCACCTTCAGCTTCGTGCGCGTGGACAGCTCGGAAACTCCCGATGTGACCACCATCGTGGAAGTCAGCAGCGATCTGGTCGATTGGACCACGCTGCCCAGCTTCACCGTGGGAGCGACCACCGAGACATCCACCGCCGGAGTGGTGGTTGCGGAAAATGGCGCTGAAGCGGACGACATCACCGTCACCATCCCGGATACCGGCGCGACGAAGAAGTTCGCCCGCCTCACCGTGGTGACCACGCCTTGATCCACGGATTCCCGGCCCCCACCGCGTCCTTCGCGTGGTGGGGGCTTTTTGTGGGTATGCGCCTGCACGGGCATCGACGGAACCCCATCGAAAAATCATCCCGAGGGTGGATTGCGGCCAAGCGATGGTGCTCGTAAGTTGCCAAACGGAGCATGTTTCTCCTGAGGAAGTAAACCCATCACCGAAATGCGGAAAACCCATCTCATCGCCCTTGGCCTCGCCGTGCCGGCTGTTTTGCTCGTCGTGTTCTTCGCGTCGATGAGTCGCGCGCCCGTGCCGCAGCCTGTTGGGATGCCGGGAAAAATCCCATCACCCTCCGAACCCGCTGCAACGTTAGTATCGCAGCCCGCGCCGGCGGAGCCTGTTAGCCAGTCCATCCGGACTCAGCTACGTCTCACGGGCAATCCCGGAAAGGGCCTCGAAGTCATCCGCCAGCTGCCGGGAGTGGAAACGGCGGAGTTCGACACGAAGTCTTCCAATCTCGTCATCACCCATTCACCGGACGGCCCGTCCGCCAAAGCGCTGGCTGAAGCTGCCGGAAATGCCGGCCTCGTCGTGCGCGGAGAAGTCATGGACCTGCCGTTGGGACTGGAAAGTCCCCACCTCGAAACCTGCGGATCGTGCGGCTTTGCCATCTACGAACAACTCCAGAAAAAGCCCGGCATCCACGCCGTGGAAGTCTTCCTGCCGATCAAAAACCAACTCCGCCTTCTCGTCGAACCCGAGAGCTACACCGATGCGGAAATTGACGGTTTCCTCACAGAGACCCGGCATCCCGGCGCTTCCAACCCATAAATCCAACGTTCTCCTGATGAAATTCCTCCTCACGCATGTCGCGCGGCTCGTCCTCTTCCTCATTGCTCCACTCGCGACGCATGCCGCGAACTTCAACGACAACAGCCGCTGGATGAGCACGGCGACCGACGGCACCCTGCCCGGCATCGGCTCGCCCATGACACTGACCTGGAGTATCATGCCGGATGGCCTGCGACTCGGCACTTTTTCCACCGATCCGGCAACCAACCCCACACCCGTCAGCCGCCTCATCGCGCGCTTCGACAATCTTTACAACGTGCCGCAGGTGGATCGCGTGGCGGATCTAACCGCGCGTCCGTGGTTCGCGGAAATGCAGACGGTTTTCAACATCTACAGCAGCAAGACCGGCATCACCTACGTCTACGTGACAGACGATGGGGCGGCGAACGGCGCCGGGGGAGCTCTCGGCGCGAGAGGTGACGTGCGCATCGGAGGAACCGATCTATCAGGAAATTTCGCCTATAACGGCTTTCCACCCTCGGGCGACATGGTGATCAACACGGCCTCAGGTGTTTTCTCCAATCCCTCCACCCTGCGGCTGATTTTCGGTCACGAGCATGCCCACGGTCTTGGACTTGGCCACGTCGTGGTGGACGGCAGTAACAGTCTTTCGGTGGTCGCGGGCTCCGGCGGAAATTCCAACGGGGCCCAGCTCGACGATCTCAGCGCGCTCCTGCGTGCCTATGGCGATGTGCGGGAAAAAAGCCCCGGTGACGGCACCTTGGCAAACGCCCGCCCTCTCGGCGCGCTGCCCGTCAGCTCCCTGCTCACCGTGGGAACCCTGGCGACCAACCTGCCCGTGGCAGCCGCGGATACGGATTTCCCTTTCAGCAGCCACTCGACCGATGTGGACTTCTTCAAGTTCTCCGTGGCAAGCGCCCAGCGCGTCATCGTCAAGCTCACGCCACAGGGCCCGACTTACAGTTATCTTCCTGAAGGCGGGTCCACAGCGACCATCAATCTATCCAAACAGGCCGACCTTTCCCTCCAGCTCCAGAATTCCGTCGGCACCGTGCTGGCGACCGGGGATCTCGGCGGCACTCCACCTTTCGAAGGAGTTGTCTTCGATCTCCCGGCTGCCGGAAACTATCACGTGCGGGTAGGGAACAATTCCAACAAGGGGCAGTTCTACCGGCTCGACATCGGCACCGTCGCCGCCTTCGAGCCGCCTGCCGGAAATTACTATCAGGCGGAGTTCAACACCGACGGTGATGTCGAGGGTTGGATCCCTTCCGCCCATCTGCCCGAGTTTACCGCCAACGGTGGATCACTCGTCGGAACTTCTAACGGCGGTGATCCCTACATGAACGTTTACGGCCTGAACTTCCTCGGTGGGGGAGCCGGACAGCCCGGTGCCAGCCAGGTGCTCATCCGCATGCGTTCCACGGGCGGCACAGTCGGCCAGTTGTGGTGGACCACCAACAATGCCTCCAGCCAAGTTCCCGAGCGCCGCGTCAACTTCAACTACACCGGTGATTCGACCTGGCAGACCATCGTCATCGACCTCTCGACCCACCCGCTGTGGAACGGCCAGCTCATCACCGGTCTGCGGGTCGACACCTCGACCGTCAGCGGCGTGACGTTCGACATCGACGCCATCCTCGTCAGCGACGGCGATTTCGACGGCGACGGCCTCGCCGACATCGACGAAGGCTGGGGCGAAGTCGATGGAGACGGTCTCGCCAATTACGCGGACACCGACGCTGATGGCGACGGCACCGCGGACGGCGTGGAAATCGCCCGGGGCAGCGATCCGCGTTCTCCGGCACTCGCCTTCGAGTTCAACTCGACCGGCGATTTCGAAGGCTGGGATGGAGGTTATTCCCTGTTCACGCCCGCTGGCGTTTCCAACGGTGCCATGAGCGGCACCACCGCGGGCGGGGATCCCTATCAAACCCGGAATGACCTGCATTTTCCGGCAACTGCGGCACCGCGCCTCATCATTCGTGTTAGGAGTTCGGGCGGCAGCACCCTGCAGATTTTCTGGGCGACCAAGCTGTTGGGAATCGCCGCCGCCCGGTCGGTCACCCTGCCTTACGCCGGAAACGGGCAGTATCAGATTCTGGCAGTGGATCTGAGCTCCGATCCGGACTGGATCGGCACGATCACCCGGCTCCGTTTCGACTGGCCGCAGACTTCAGGTCTCAGCTGCGATCTGGATTATTTCCGCAGCTCGGACGGGGATTTCGACGGTGACGGCATTCCCGACGCGACGGATGGCTTCATCGACACCGACGGCGACGGGCTGGCCAACTACGAAGACACGGACGCCGATGGCGATGGTCTTCCCGACGCCTACGAGTCCACCAACGGCATGAATTTCCTGAGTGCCGCGGATGCCTTGCTCGACAAGGATCAGGATGGGTTTTCCAATCGCGACGAATACATCGCAGGCACCGATCCGAATGATCCCGCCAGCCGCTTCACGCTGCTTTCCCACCAGTTCGCCGCGCCGGGTTCCTATCAGCTCAACGTCGCCGGGGTGGCGGGTCGGAAATACAGGCTGCTGCGCAGCACGACGCTGAGCGGTGGCTGGCAGATGATCGAGGAGAGTCCGCTGCTCGGCAGCGCGCAGCTGGTGACGCTCACCGACCCGGAAGCTCCCGCGGTTCAGGCGTTTTACAAGGTGGAGGTCTCGCTTCCTTGATGAGCCGGCCATGCAAGCCGGCTGGAGAAAAGAGAAGTTTTCTGTTTGCTCCGGGATTGCCAAACTTGCGACGATGCGCGCGATGAACCACCGAGCTGCCAGATCCCGAAGCTCGAGTGTGGCGTGTGTCGTGCGGGTGCTTCTGGCACTCGTCGCCTGCGGACTCGCCGGGAACGCGGCGGAAACCCCGGGGAAAACCCCGCGCTTCATGGTGGATATCTGGACCGCCGATGACGGACTGCCGAGCAGCGCGGTGACGGGACTGGCGGAGACAGCGGACGGCTATCTCTGGATCGGCACCCACAAGGGCGGGCTCGTCCGCTTCGACGGCATGGAGTTCAAGCGTCCGACGCACACCGCGCAACCCCCCTTGCCGGGTCGTGAGGTGACTTTGATGGGGCTCGACCCGAGCGGCACGATGTGGGTGGAACAAGAAGAGCCATACCGGCTGATTTCCTATCAGAACGGAGTCTTTGCCAGTCCCAACCTGACGCAGCAGACTCCGCCGGTCCACTTGGCTGTGTTCCTATCAGGTGCCGGGGGTGGACTGTTGGCGAGCACGACCGACGGACGGCTGGTCAGACTCGGGAGCGGCTCCGGCAACCGTGGGTTCGAGCTGGTCAAGATTCCGTTTCCGCTGGCCAGACGATCGGGCTCTCTGGATCTCGGGGGGCGTGTCTGGTTGCGCTCGGAAGCCGGCGATTTCGGGTATTTGGAAAATGGAAACTATTTCCCGGCGCCCACCGGCGAGGCGGGCCCGGGTGCGAAGGTGCAGGTCATGGTCCGCGGGCCGGATGGCCGCATGTGGGTGGGCACGGGTGAAGGGCTGGCGGTCTGGGAGGGCGGCAAGTTCCAGCGGGTGGTCCCGGAGGGAATGGGGTTGGTGCCGCCTGTCTTTCAGATCGCATTTTCCGGCGACGGCGGAATGTGGGTGCAGACGGCTACCCGCATCCTGAAGGAGCTCGAGGGGCGATGGGTGGTGGATGTGGCTCCGTGGGGCGGGCAGGTCGGACCCCTTCACGCGAATTTCCCCCTCTACGGCGATGCCGATGGTGGAGCCTGGCTCCCTGAGGCGGGACGCGGGTTGTGGCATGTGGATCAGAAGGGAGGCTTGGTTTCCATCGGCACGGAGCAGGGACTGCCAGGCACGCTCGTCACAGCCTGGTTGCAGGATCGGGAAGGGGGAATCTGGGTGGGAACACCCGGCGGGCTGGCCCGTTTGCGACCGCAATTGTTTGAAGTGGTGGGACCGGCTCAGGGGTTGCGACAGCCGGTTGTCCGGTCCATTGCCGAGGATGCGGCCGGTAGGATCTGGTTGAGTTCGGCGGATGGACTGACGCTGTGGGAGAACGGGCAATGCAGGGAGGTGCGCCTGCCAACCGCAGCGGCCGGCCCGCCGTTGACGGACGTTCTGGCCGTCGAGGCCCGCGCGGACGAGGGGAACCCGTTGTGGATCGGGACGGTGGGCGGCGGAGCATTTCTGTGGGACGGCGGGAAGGTGTCAAATCCCTTCCCGCCACGTGGCGTGGGCCAGGCGGTGCGGGTGATCCTGCCTGATTCTAACGGTCGGACGTGGTTCGGTGGCGAGTTCGGACTGTTTGGCTGGGACGGCGACAAGTTGCGTCGTTTCGGACCAGCGGAGGGTTTGAATCCCGGTCACATTTTTGACATCCGGGAGGGAAATGACGGGGATATCTGGCTCGGCAATGCCGGGGCCCACTTGACCCGCTATCGCAACGGTCGCTTCGAGAACTGGCAGGATGGCGAGCTCCTCGACATGCTCATCTACACGATTCTGCCTGATGGGGACGACGCGGTGTGGCTCGGCAGCGGGGGAGGGGGCTTGCTGCGCTGGCGGGACGGGAAGTTTTTCCGCTTTTCCATCGAGCACGGATTGCCGTCGGATTCGGTCAGCCAGCTGCTGGATGACGGTTTGGGGTTCCTGTGGGGTGGCACCCGGCAAGGAATCTTCCGGGTGAACAAGCAGGCGTTGCACGAAGTGGCCGCGGGACTGTCGAAAGGTGCCGCATTCAATCTTTACAGCCGGGACGACGGCCTGCCCTCCAATGAATGCTCGGCGGGTCTGCAGCCGGCCGCCCTGCACGCAAGCGACGGGCGGCTGTGGTTCTCGACCATCCGGGGAGCGGTGGCGGTGAATCCCGCGGCGGCGAGATCGAACGGATTGCCGCTGCGGGTGAGGATCGAGGAAGTCCGTCTGGACGGGGTTCCGCTGGGCGGTGGTTCCAAGTTGTCCGATCGTCCCGTGGCCCTGCCCCCGGGACCTCACGCCCTGGAGTTCCGCTTTTCCGCATTGACCCTGGCGGCGCCGGAGAAAGCGCGCTTCCGATGGCGCATGACGGGAGTGGATCCGGGGTGGATCGAGGGGGGGTTCCAGAAAACCGTGAGTTACGGCGGCATGCTTCCCGGCGACTATCTGTTCGAGGTCCGCGCCTGCAACGAGGACGGAGTGTGGAGCCGCGAGGCGACGCCGTTCCGGTTTTCGATCGAGTCCCGGATCTGGGAACGAAATTCCTTTAGGGGCGGGGCCGTCGTTTTCCTGATCATCGCTGCCGCTGGCATCGCCGCCATGGTCCAACGCAGGAAATACCGCCGCCGCGTCGCACGGCTTGAAGCACGGCGGGTCCTGGAAGTGGAACGCACCCGCATCGCCCGCGATCTTCACGACGACCTCGGGGCCGGACTTGCACAGATCAATATTTCCAGCGGCTTGCTGGCGACCGAAGGCATCGACCCGACTTTCGTGGCTCCGCTGTTGCAAGGCATCGGCAGCCGCTCGCGGGAGCTCGTCACCGCGCTCGATGAAATCGTGTGGGCCATCAACCCGAAAAACGACACGCTGGACTCCATGGCCACTTACTTCTGCCAGTATGCCAAGAATTTCCTCGATCCCGCGCAGATCGCCTGCCGCTTGGAAGTCGCGCCCGGCCTGCCCGACCTGCCGCTTGATGCCGAACGGCGGCACGGCCTCTTCCTGGCGTTCGCCGAGGCCTTGCACAACACGGTGAGCCATTCCGGAGCCAGCGAGGTGCGGGTCGCCATCAGGTTTGAAAAAGGAACCATCCATCTATCCGTCAGTGACAATGGCCGCGGCCTGCCGGTGGGCGAGCTGGCCCCGGGCGCCGACGGACTTGCCAACATGCGCGAGCGTCTCGCCCAGCTCGGCGGCAGCTGCCGGATCACCAACCTGCCTGACGGCGGCACGGAAGTCGGCTTCATTCTGCCGATTCCATCCTCCTCGCCGAATAGGCGTTGAAATTCTTCGTGCTCCACTGATGATTCCCGACCACTCCATGTCTTCCTCCGCTCCACCGCCTGCTCTCGCCCGTCCGATCCGCGTGGTGACGGTCGAGGATGACGCGAGGCTACGCCAGAGTCTCGAATTCCTGCTGGCCAGCTCGCCACTTTGTGAGTGCGTGGGAGCCTGTGGCAGCGCGGAAGAAGCCATCAAGGCCATCCCCGGATGGAAGCCGGACGTGGTGCTCATGGACATTCACCTGCCGGACCGCTCGGGCATCGAGTGCACCGTCGCGTTGAAAGCGTTGCTACCCGGGTTGCAGGTCATCGTGCTAACTGCCTACGAGGATACGGAGAATCTTTTCAAGGCGCTGCGTGCGGGAGCCTGCGGATACCTGCTGAAACGCGCGCAACCCGCCGAAATTCTCGCGGCCATCCAGGAAGTGCAGGGCGGGGGAGCGCCGATGAGCAGTGAAATCGCCCGCAAGGTCCTCGGGGCTTTCCATGATTCCCCGCCCCAGGCTGCGGCGGAGCAGGATCTTTCCCGCCGCGAGCGCGAGATTCTCGAACTCCTGCTGAGGGGGCTTTCCAACAAGGAGATTTCCGCCGAGCTCTCGATCAGCGTGCCCACCGTCAAGGTGCACATCCGGCATATTTACGAAAAACTGCACGTCCGCTGCCGGGTGGATCTTTTTGTGAAGTTCGGTGAGGCCAATCGGCCCGCGTCGCCCCTCGGTGCGCCGAATCCGGGAGTTTGACCGTCTCGTTTCCGGAACTGGGGAATCGGAATTTCCGCTGCGGCCCGTCGGTGAGGGTATGCACGCCCCTATGGCAAATATCATCCCCTAGGATGATTGAGTCGCCCGCAGGATCCATGTACATTGTAAACACTTGCGATGTGTAAACCCAATCCACCGTCCGGTGGGCAAACCCAGGTAAATGCATCGCACACCCGATTCCAATTTTCATCCCAGCCGTCTTTTCGGCGATCACCCGCGAAAAGCAATTCAACCCACTGTTCATGAATCACTCAAAATCCATATTACGCCGTTCAAACCTGTTTCTCCACGGACCCGGGTCACGAGGTTTCGCACTCGTCATCACCCTTTCCCTGATGATCCTGCTCACCGTGATCGCGGTCGGACTCCTGAGCCTGGCCCAAATCACCCTTCGTTCGTCAAGCCACAGTGAACGACAGCAGGTCGCGAGACAAAACGCCCGGATGAGCCTGCAAATCGCCCTAGGCGAACTCCAGCGGGCACTCGGACCGGACTGCCGCGCCAGTATTCGCTCGGACCTGCTCGCCAGCACTCCGGCCTCTCCCAAAGTTCTCGGGGTAGTGCGAACCTATCCGGCCACCCCGCTGAATCAGCCTCCCGCCGATTACTTGGAATCGCTCCGCACTCAGGGAATCGCCGATGTGCAATGGCTCGTGTCATCCAAGGACAAAATCAACCCGCTGACCCAATCTCCCCAAGCCGGCGGCAATGAGACTGTCGATATTCAAAGCCATCTCAATGCAAGCGGTGCGAAGGAATTCATCCAGGCCGGCAAGATTCTTACCAAATCCAAAACCGGAAACGGAAACTCCGGCGCGTTTGCCTGGTGGATCGATGACGAAAGCCAGAAGGCATCCATCAACGTCACCGCTCCTGAAACTCTGGCCCAGGGTCAGCCGTTCAAGGAGCATTGGAAACTCACCGCCGCGCAGCAAAATCCGCTGCACCGTGTGGATTCGGATCCTACGACGAACTATGCTCCGACCGCAGTGACAGGCTATGATCCCTTGGATTCAGCAACCGTCCGCAAACTCCTCGATCCACTGCAGGCGGACATCGCCTATTCCGTCGGCGGGGACAAGAACTGGTTCCAGAAGAACCAGCTGGATTTCACCACCTATGCCAAAGGGCTGCCCATCGACGTCACCTCGGGCCGCCTGAAGCAGGATCTTGGCTATTATCTCGAGACCGGCAATGGTCTCTCCAACGACGCTCCCGTGATCCGGGGCGGACCGGGCGATGCCACTTACCAAGGCCCACCCCTCGCGGGGCTGAACTACAATGCCGAAGACATGCCCCGGATGGGCCGCATCCGCACGTGGAAGGAAATCGGTGCGACCGTGACGAACTTTGATACCGGAGGTGCCAAATCCCGGCCGAAGACGAAGTCCGACAGCGGCATCGCGCCGGTGATCGCGCGTGCCGGGATCTACTATGCCCCTTACTTCGACACCAACATACAGGGCCCGATCAACCAGACCATCAACGGCAATAACTATCCGGCATATGGGATGGACATCCGGCTTGCCGCTTATCCCCGCGTCACGCTCTGGAACCCCACCAGCGTCCCCATCACCGACCAGTGGTTTCTCTATCAGGTGGCCGTAACGAACCATTTCATGCTCGTGGCGAAAGACCCTGGATCCCAGGGTGGCAGCCAATCGACCGGAGCCGCGATCGATAACAACAATGTGTTGTGGTGGCGGACCTTCGATCCGGCCGATCAACGCAAGATGATGTTTCACAACATGATGAACGCCTTGGCGGGCCTCGACAAAATCGACCGCGCCATGCCGTTCCTGACATTCGCCTTGAAGCTCGACAGCCCGCTGCTGCCCGGGCAGAGCCGGACTTTCTATCCGTCAGCAGCGAACCCGTTGATGAATCCTTACACCCCCTCCAAGTTCAAGGCGTTGCGCACTTCCAATGCAAATTCGGCCAACGTCATGACCAATACTCCCGCGCCTAACAACTACTTCCGCGTGACGGATGTCGCCGGCGCGCTGTGGGGCGGGAGGGTCTGGGCGAAGGCTGCTGCTGGAAACCTGCCCATGGCTACCAGACCTTCAGTTCCCGAGTCGCTGGACACCTATCTGTTCGTGCGGCAGGCGGAAAGCGGAGCCAACTTCGACGGCAGCTGGACCCATGGCGCGGGCTACCGGCTCTGGAAACTCGATTCATCAGCAGCTCCCGAGTTGCTTCAGGAATTCTTTTCCGCCGAGCATACCGGCACAGGCAGCGCCACCAATGGTTTTCCCACTTATAGCATCAGCAACGCCCAGCGGTATGACGATCCCGATGACGGGGTGAACGCACCGGGCCAGTCGTTGGTCAAGACCCACTCCGATCCAAACCAGGAGCCGAGCTCGCGCCGGGGCCATCAGATTTATCTCAGCTATGCCATGGAGGATCCAAAGTCGGATTTCAACAGCGTGTTCGAAGATTCATCCAGGCAGTTCGCTCCCTTTCTTCATTACAATCCTCGCAGCCGCTACATCTTCCCTGGGACCTACGAGGAAAACAAAACCGGCACCGGCACCGCCGGCGTTTTCGCCCCAGCGATCCATGGAGTCCGCCAGGAACTTTATTCGGAGGGGCGCCCCGAGGCCGCCTGGCTCAATGACTGGCCAGTCGATTCCTATCAGTCCTCCGAAGACGGCTATGGAGCCGCTGGGGATTATGGAACCGCCTCGCTCTTCGATCTGAATCTCAATTCCAACGGCCTGGTTGCGCCGCTCTATGACTTTCCGCGTGCCGACGATGGGGTGCTCTCGCTTGGAGATCTCCAGGCGGTGGATTTCGCCACCTACCCGTGGCAGCCAGGCAATGCCTTTGGAAACAGCCGAGCCGACCCCCGCATCCCCCGAAAGGACTTCACGGCAAGCATCGCCCAAACCGAGGACCATTTCCACATCAAGAACCTGAACCTCGGCACCAACCGCTACATCGATCTCTCCTGGCTGCTGAACCACTCGCTCTGGGACCGCTTCTTCGTTTCCACCGTGCCGTACGCAGATTCCAGTTTCACCGCCTCGCCAGGTAAAACCCTCCGCAACGCCCGCCACCAGATCGTCCCTGGCAAAGACAAGGTGGACATCGATCCCGCCACTGCTTTTGAAGACGCGGCAGCCCACATCGAGGTGTCCGGTGCTTTCAATGTGAACAGCACCTCGGTGGCCGCCTGGAAGCAGTTCCTCAGCTCCAATATGAACCGCACCACCGACGTCAATACCGGCGGCGGCAACAGCTCGCCGGCCGATCAGGCCGCCTTCCCCCGTATTCTCTACCCCTATCGGGCCGAACCGGATGAAGGGGATCGCAATGTGGGCGGTTTGGAAGGAACCAAAGCCGCGTTCAGTGCCAACCGCTCGCTCACCGATGCCGAACTGCAAAAACTCGCTGAGAAAACCGTCGAGGAGGTCAAGAAACGCGGCCCCTTCCTATCGATCGCCGATTTCGTAAACCGCCGGCTCGTGGACAAGAGCAATAACAAATACGGGGAATGGGCGGGCCTTTCGGGAACCCTTCAAACCGCAATCGACCGGGTGACGGTTGAAGATCAAAAGATCAATCATCACCTCCTCGCCGAATCCGATCTGGCGTTCACGAACGGCAAGGTTCCTCCCTATCTCGAGCAGTCCCACGTGGTCGGTCTCCCGGATGGCAAGCAGCAATCCCGTCTGGCAGGAGCACCCGGCGCCCTCAGCCAGGCGGACGTGCTGCGCGCCGTCGGCCCCATGCTGACGGTCCGCGGGGATACCTTCCGCATCCGAGCCTATGGAGAGGCCCGGAATCCGGCGACCGGTGCGGTCGAAGCCAAGGCCTGGTGCGAAGCCGTCGTCCAGCGGAAGGCCACTCCGGTCGATCCCGCTGACAATCTCATCGCGCCGGACAAGGCGGATCCCTTCGGCCGCCGGTTCGAGTTGATTTCCTTCCGTTGGCTTCATCCCAACGAGATCTGAGCCAGATACCCTCAAAGACCTTCATCCAATGCCAATCCCACGACCGCTGATCATCGCGCTTTCCCTCCTCGTTGTCTCCGGGCCTCTGTCAGCCCAGGACGACGGGGGGGACGCCGGTCCCCAGTTCACTGAAAAGGAGTTGAAAGACCTCGATAATCTTCCGCCGATCCCCGGCTATCAGAAGCGAAAACCCGGTGAGATTTCATTTGCCGTCGTGTGCTCGCAGACTCCGGAAGAGGACTATTTCTACATCCGCGACGGCAAGCCTGAGAAGATCCAGTTCAACTCAGGGACCATACGTCGCTTTCAAAGTGGGATTTTCCCTGACGGAGTGGTATTCCTGAGGGTCTCAAAAGAGAGTGAATCAGGCTACGCCGCGGTGGGCAGGGCGAAGCCGGGAGACGCGAAAGAAGGCATCATCGTCTTCCACCCCAAAGCCGAATCCTCGGACGCCAGTGTTCCTAACATGCCGTTCATCGACCTTTCCAGATCCTCGTTCTCCCCTGGCCAGGTCCGGCTGCTGAACCTCACTCCGTTGCCGATCCTCGCCAGGTTGGCGGATAGTCCGGCGCAGGTGGAGCCCCTGGGAAGCATCGTCCGCACGCCAAGCGGAGCGAGCGGGCTGTTCCCGCTGCACCTCGCCGTCGTCACCGAAGGCAAAACCCGCATGATCTACTCCAATACCTTCCAGGCGGAGAAAAGCATGCGCATTCTTTTCCTGATCGTCCCGGACCGGATGAACACGAACGCAAGTTCGCCCGCCCGCTGCATGATCTACAAGGACAAGGGCTTTGTTTCCCAGTGAAGCGGCCCTGATGAAACTCCGAAGACCTGTTGATCCCCATCTATCCAATTCCATGCAGCGCCGTTTGTTGTCACTTCTTTTCGTTTCCACGCTGACTCCGATCTCCGCGGCATCTCCGGACGGTGATGTGTTCGCCGATACCTGGGTGGCCACCGATGCCCTCGGCAGGACTCTGCCTGATTTCAACGAGGTCGGTCCGCCGCGTGCCGACCGTCATGTCGGTCTTTTCTATTTCCTGTGGGTGAACAATGGCGTCAGCAACAAGGGCAACATCCCTGTTTACGACAATACCAAGATCATCGCCGAGAATCCGACCGACCCCAAATGGGGGCCGGGGCATTCGTTTCATTTCTGGGGCGAACCGGAACTCGGTTATTACACGATCGACGACCCGTTCGTTCTAACGCGCCACCGCTCCATGCTCACCGCGGCGGGGATTGACACCCTGCTGTTCGATCAGACCAACGCGCTGGTCTATCCGGATGAGATGCTCGCGGTCTGTGAGAATCTGGAGCAAGGACGCTTGCAGGGATTGCCGGTGCCCAAGGTGGCGGGCATGCACAACAGCCGGCCGGAGAGCTCGGTTCCGAAGCTGCATGCCGCGCTCTACGCACCGCAGAAGTATCCGGAGCTCTGGTTCCGCTGGCTTGGCAAACCGCTGCTCCTGTCGAATCCGGAAAAGTTGTCCCAGGAAATGAAGGACTTTTTCACCATCCGGCACACGTGGGCTTGGACCAGCACCCCTTGGTTCGGCGATGGCCGGGACAAGTGGACCTGGGTGGACTGGTCACCGCAGAAACCCGGTTGGCACGAGTCACCCGACAAGCCCGAGCAGGTTTCCGTGTGCATCGCGCCCCATCCGCTCGATGGAAAGGGCCGCAGTGCGACCGGTGATAAAAAAGCTCCCGCGCCGACATCCGACCAGCTGCGCCCGGAGCAGGGAATTTATGCGGAAATGCAGTGGAAACACGCTCTGGAAATCGATCCACCTTTCATTCTCGTCACCGGCTGGAACGAATGGATCGCCCAGCGGCAGACTTGGGGAAAGCCCCACAAGCCGAAGCAAATGGCCTTCACCAAACTGGGCGAGGGATCGAGCTATTTCGTGGACCAGCTGAATCACGAATTCAGCCGCGACTCGGAACCGATGAAGGGCGGGCATACGGACAACTATTACTATCAGCTCGTCGCCAACGTGCGCCGCTACAAGGGCGTCCGCCCGCCGGTCGTGCCGGTGGCCAAGCCCGTTGTGATTGACGGCCAGTTCGGCGATTGGACCGGAGTCCAGCCGGAATACCGCGATTTCCAGGGAGACACGCTGCACCGCGATCACATCGGCTGGAACAAATCCATCCGCTATACCAACACCACCGGGCGCAACGACATCATCCGCAGCCATGTCTCGCCGATGCAGGACTCGGTGGCGTTCCATGTCTCCTGCGCCGAGGATATCAGTCCGGGCACCGACCCTAACTGGATGCGTCTCTTCATCGACGCGGATCAGAACCCGAAGACCGGTTGGAACGGTTACGACCTGCTGGTCAACCGCACCGCGCCGACCGCTGCGGGGTTGTCCGTGCACCGGATCGGAGGCGGCAAGACGACGGAGCTGGCACGCGTGCCTTATGCGGTCAAAGGCAAGGATCTTGAACTCGCCCTCCCACGTTCATTGTTCGGCGCGGGTCCGAACCTGCGTTTCGATTTCAAATGGGGAGACAACCAGCAGAAGGACGGTGACATGCTCGAATTCGCCCTGAATGGAGACAGCGCGCCTGACCGCCGCTTCAATTACCGTTACGACCAGACCGTGACGGAGTCCAAGATCCAAGCCCGGCTGCAAACCGCTCAAGCGGCACGGTGAGGAATTTCAAACCCTGATATTCCATGACACTCCGCCTGATCGCGCTCGGTCTCCTGCTCTCCTGCGGTCTCCGTGCCGCCGACCCTGCACCACCTAACATCCTGATCATTCTGGCGGATGATCTCGGTTACAGCGATATCGGATGTTATGGCGGGGAAATCCGGACGCCGGCGCTGAATCGGCTGGCGGCGGAGGGTGTTAGGCTCACCCGTTTCCAGAATGGGGGCATGTGTGTCGTTTCCCGTGCTTCCATGCTCACTGGAAATTACTGGGCCAGCATGAAAAAGCGGTTTCCGAAAACCCCGCTGCTTTCCGAAAAGCTCCAGGAGTCCGGATACCGCAGCGCCCTCATCGGCAAGTGGCATCTGCGGGGCGACCCGTTGGACCGGGGCTTCGATCATTTTTTCGGCCTCACGAATGGCGCCGCGGACCATTTCAGCGGCAATGCGAATTTCAAACTGGATCGCGCTCCTTTCAAGGATTTCGGAAAGGACTACTACAGCACGGATGAATTCACCCGGCGCGCCATCCACTTCATCAGCACGTCTCCCAAAGGTCAGGAAGCCAAACCGTTTTTTCTCTATCTGAGCTATCAGGCGCCTCACAGCCCGTTGCAGGCACCCAAGGATGACATCCTCCGGCATCGGGGTGGCTACCGTGACGGTTGGCAGGCGGTCCGCGAGGCCCGCTTCAAACGGCAAAAACAACTCGGACTGGTGCCAGCCGATTCCAAGCTGCCGGATTATCCCCAAAACCTGCCCCAATGGACATCGCTCAGTCCCGAGCAGCGGGACCTCGAGGATCTCCGGATGTCGGTTTACGCGGCGATGGTCGAGCGCATGGACCGCGGGATCGGGCAGGTTCTGAAAGCTCTGGCGGATAGTGGCAAGCTGGACAACACCCTCATCGTCTTCCTCAGTGACAACGGATCCGACAGTTTTTCCTCGGCCACGGAGAACCTTTTGAAATCGGGAAAACTGCCGGGCGATCCGAAATCCAACTTCCAGCCCGGAACCGGCTGGGCGTACGCCTCGGGCACTCCGTGGCGCTTGTATAAAATCAGCCAGCACTCGGGAGGAATGACCACTGGAGCCATCGTCCGCTGGCCGGGAAAAACCGGCGCGCCAGGTCGTATCGAGTCCACGCCCGTCCACATGATCGACCTGCTCCCAACCCTGCTAGAAGCTGCGAGGCAATCCGCCCGCAACCTGAAAATCTCCGGCGAATCATTCCTGCCGCTGTTGAAGGGTGGGCCGTGGAATCGCAATACGCCTCTATTCGGGCAATTTACCGACAACCGTTCCATCCGCACTGCGGAGTGGACCATGGCCGAAGTGGACGGATCGGGATGGGAATTGTTCAAGCCGGCAACCGATCCTTTTGAAAACACGGATCTAGCAGTGAAATTTCCCGAGGTTGTTGCGAAACTTGACCGGCAGTGGCTCCAGTGGTGGGAAAGCGAGAATGGCGAACCCGGCTATGCCCCTCAAAGCACGGGCGGCGACGGCGGCTATGAACCGCAGGGCGACCGTGGGTCGGGTAAACACTATGTGCCGGGAGCGATGCCCGCATCTCTCGCAGATCGTTATCCGGTGCCTTGATCCAACCAATGGATCACGATTTCCGGCGCTTCCTGCGAAGCAACAAGGGGAGGCCCGCGCAGACGAGGAAAAAGGCTCCGGGCTCGGGGATCGCCGAGAGATTGAACTGGAATTCGTAACCAGAAGTCGGTCCGGTTTCATTCACCCAGAAGGCATAGGTTCCGGGTCCAAGCGTGGCGGCATAATCATAGGGTGGGCCCGCGGTCATGATCCTGAGCACGTTGCGGCCCTCCGCCCATTCGCCGAAGCCGACGTAGCCGATAGCCTCCGCGAAGTCGCTGCTAGGCGGTGCACTCAACGTCGCGCGGGGCTGGGACATCAGATAGCTGAGATTTTCCGGATTCTCGGAGTCGGTGGTGTAGTTGAGAAGGATGATGGAGTCGATCCGCAAGTCCGCGGCGACGACGAGGGTGAACAGATCGGGTGCGCCGGTGATTACGGTGCCTTTCAGAACCGAAGAACCGGCACCGGGAGTAAATACCGTGGGCGACAGGTAGTCGTCACTCAGATCGCCCGCGATGGATTCGTCATGATAGAAAACCGCAGCCAATCCGTCGGGTGCGGATACGGTTGCCAGCAGGCCGGCGAAGAGATGCGCCCTCATGCGAATAGCCCCAGCGGCGGAGTGGCGGACGTCACATCATGAAAGTTCCCGATGTTGGGCAGGACGAGCGGCAATTCGTTTTTCGCCACACCGAGCCAGAGTAGCAGATCGGCGTAATAAGGATCAACTCCGGTGGTGGGCAGGAGCCGGCCGTTGGTTCCGGTATCGAGTCCGTCGCCGAGTTTCAGGATGTCCGGATAGTTTCCGAGGATCTTGCTGCCGGTGTGCGCGCCGCCGCCGTTGAGTGCGCCGCCGACGACGAAGGCGTTTCCTCCCCAGGCGTGGTCGGTGCCGCTGCCATTGCTGCGGAGCGTGCGCGCGAAGTCGGAACCGGTGAAAACAGTGACTTTGTCCTGAAGTCCTTGTGCCGTCATTTCCGCCCAGAATTCCTTGATGGCGAGATTGACCTCGGCGAGCAGGGTGGCCTGGTTGGCGACCAGGTTCGAATGTCCGTCCCAGTTGCCGAAGCCGATGAAGAAGGTCTGGCGTTTCACTCCGAAGGTCTGACGCATGGAGATGGTGCGGGCGATGGCTTTGAAATTGGCGGAAAGCCCCCCGCTGAACGCGGTGGTGGTGGTGGTGGTCTGGAATGAACTTTGGAAAATGTTCGCGAGATCCGAATACTCGTCGAGCTTATCCCGGTGGACCCGCTGGATGATGTTCTGATAGGTCCGGTTCTGCTGCGCCTCGAACTTGGTCTTCAGCCACTTGTCCTTGAAGTTGACGTTGTTCAGCAGGTCGATCCCGGAGCTGCCGATCGCCAGTCCGCTGTTGCTAACCCCTTGATTGATGCCCTTGGTGTTGCTCAGGGCGAAACTCATGGGAAGGGTGGACGCCGGGTTCTCCCGTTGGTTGATGATATCCGCCGTGCGCCCGAACCAGCCGGTGTTGCTGCTGACGTTCTGGGGCAGACCTGTCTGCCAGGACGTCTGTTGGGTGTTGTGCGCGCCGATGGAAACCGGGATCCGATAGGTGCCGCTTTCGAAGGCGGTGACGCTGGGAATCGGCTCGACGAGGGTTCCGATGTTGGCGACGAAGCTGGCCTTGCCCTGGTTGAAAAGACCGGCAATGTCGGGCATGGCGGAGTGCAGCCCGAAGGTCCTGCCAGGTGTGTTGGTGACATTCAGCGCATGCAACGACGCCTGACTTTGTGAGACATTCGAACGGGTGAGTTCATACCAGCCGTATTCTTCCGGAGTGGTTGGAATGAGCATGTTGAAGGAATCGTTTCCGCCGTTTAAAAACAGGCAGATGAGCGCCTTGTAGTCATCGCCCCCCGGCGGGCCGCCCTGGGCACGGGCGATGTTTCCCGCGAGGGTTAGGTTCAGGATGGTATTGATGGCGGGGAGGGATGTCATCATCCCACAGGTGCCATTTCTCAAAAAAGTGCGTCGGTTCATGGAATTGGATTTCTTTGAAGGTCGGTTCGATCCGGTCAACTCGGGTGGAGGATTTATTTTTGGACCGCACAGGCGGAATCGGCGAAAAGCTTGAGCACGGCGTATTTGAGGCGGTTGTCCGAGGTTTCGCCAGCCCAGTTCGCAGCGTAGCTTCCCGTGGCGAAGATCGGCTCCCTGTAGTCCGCACGCGCGGCACCATCAGCGAGGCCGCCGGTCATGAGCAGGCTGAGGCGGTCCACCAGGGCGTCCCGGCTGGCCGGGTCTTCCAGCATCTTGATTTCCTTGAGCATGCGGAAACGCACCGCGGGTTCCGAGGGGATGGCGGTCGTGGGATTGGTGATGAAGCGAGGGGTGTGGAGATAGCTGGTCAGCTTGGTTCTCACCTGTTCGATGAACGAGGTGTTGGTGGTCGCGTCCAGCAGTTGGAACTCGGGCGAGCGCAACCCGGCATTCTGGATTTCCCCTGGCTCCTGATAGGTGGACTCGAAGAAGTTGAAGACGGATGGGGATTCGAAAAAGGCCTGGTTGCTGAATGAACGGCCGTTCCAGAACTGGAAGTTGTCGTTGGAATAGGGCAGGGGATCCACTTCGGTGCCGACTTCGAAAGCCCGGACGAGGCTCGCAAAACGCATCATCGGTTCGCGGAGTTTTCCGTGCAGCGGTTCCGTCAGGAAGCGGGGTCCGCGGGCTTCGGGATCGAGCAGAATGGCCTTGATGACTTGGCCGAGATGGCCGTCCGAGGCGGTGAAAACCTGTGAGATTCGTCCGACGTAGGCGGGCGTCGGGTTGGAGGTCACGAGGTTCTGGATCAGCCGGGTGGCGACATAGGGCGCGCAGTTGGGGTGCTTCACCAGTTTTTCACAAACCAGCCGGATCTCGGCTTTCACGTTCATGTTGGCCGGTATTTCCAGATATCCGTTGAGCAGGGATTTTGCGGATTTGTCGTGGTCGGATTCCTGCGCGAACATCTCCCGCGAGGTGAAATTCCAGTTCACCGTATCCGAGCCCGCAGCACCGTTGTTGGTTCCCTTGAGGCCGGTGAAGGTCTTGGCGAGTTCCGCGACGTCGGTGAATCCATAAGTCTGGATCAAGGCTCCCTGGGAGTCGGTCTGATAGGTGCCGTCCGGGTTCATTTGATAGAGACCGATGGTGAACAGCTGCATGATCTCCCGGGCGTAGTTTTCATCCGGCTGGGTTTGCAGCGCCGGATTGGCCTTCTTGTTGTTGATGAAGCTCAGCCAATCTCCCATGTGGCCGTTGACGGAGACGTGATAGAGCAAGTCCTCGTACCGGCCGAAACAGCGCTGATGGAAGATATCCACAAACACCGAGCACGGCGCGCCATAACGGGGGGTGTAACCGGCACCCGAGGCCACGATGATCTGGAGCAGCGCCCACACGGACTTCTGGCGCAGGATATCGTCTCCGTGGACGATTCCGCGCATGAACGAGGTGCTTAAATTGCTTTGTGGGAATCCGGGGTTCTGGGTTTCATAGGGGACATCCTTGAAATCCGGGTCACCATTCGGGTCGGCGGCTCTGAGCACGGCCCACTGGTTCTGGATTCCATTCAGGTAGGTCGCGTATGAGGAATAGGCTGGTAGGGCCAGCTGGGCGTCGATCCAGCCACTGTAGCCCAGTTCCTGGACTGCGGCGATGTCGGAGTCACGAGGTCCGATGCCGGCCTGGAAGAGGAACCGGGAGGCATTCTCGGGAGATATGTTGGCGGCGTATGAGGTGTCGGTGAGCGACTCGCTCAGGTTGACTCCACGGAGCAGTTCCCGGAGATGGGTGGCGTCCCCGCCATTGCTCGCCGAACGCATGGAGTCGGTGGTGGTGGGATCGAACATCAGGGTAAACGATTCCGCGGCATTGCTCAGCCCGTCGCCGTCGGTATCGACCCCGTTGTCGGCTAATTCCGAAATGGCGGAGCCGAGCACCTTCATGCGGAAGAAGAGTTTCGATGGATCGATTGCTCCCAGGTTGGCGAATGATTTGGTGACGGTCATGTCGGCATCCTCGCCGGTCACGGAATCCTCGAAGGTCACCCAACCGAGCATGTCCGGTGTCCACTGCAGCTGGTAGCGGACTCCGCCTTTTCCGAAAAAGCCGAGTGTGACATCGGTCCCCGTCACCTGCCGCACATCGCAGGCGATGAAGCTCGTACGGTCGTTGGGATCCGTGCGGGCAACGAATTCGTTGACATCCGTCTGCCCGTCGTTGTCGGAATCAAGGTCCGGGTTCTGGAGACTGACGAAATCAACTCCCGGATTGCTGATTTCCACGAAGTCATGGAAACCGTTGTTGTTGGTATCCGGGAACGCTACCGCGGCTGGCTGCGCAAGAACCTGGATCGCGCCGGTGGTAAGGATGAAGGTTTCCTGAACGGGGGTGAGGCTGCCATCCCCCACACGGTATTGTCCAGGTGGCAGGATGGTATCTGCAATCACGAGTGACCTAACGGAAATATCATGGTCGCCGATGTTGTCGTAGCGGGCGTTGTCGAGCAGCTTGAGCGAGAATCTCGGGGTGGAAATTTCCTGCGCCAGTTCGAGAATCGCCTTGTCGATCGCGGCGAGCGTTCCGGTGAATGCGGAAAAATCCGCATTGGTGATCCGGAAGGTTTGCAGCGTGCCATCCACCGTGGAAGTGCTGTCACTTGCGGACGGGTGCGAGAATACCAACTCGCCACTGCCTTTCCAGACCCCACCTTCGAACCAAACATCTCGGTTGGTTCCGTTGGTGGAGTTTACCCTCCCACCGGCGGATGTGACGGTGACCCGGCTCGTGCCGAAACTGAAGACACTCGGAGTGTTCCTCGCATAGCTGATGGTTCCGCCGTCAAAGGTGAAATTCTGAAAGACCGGATCGTCGCCAGGATCCGTCGCTCCGACCGCACCGGACTGCAGGATGGACCCGGTTCCGAGAACAAAAATATTACCATGAAAAGTGGCGGCATCGTAAGTGAGACTCTGACCGTTCGAATGCCAGGTGTCCGAATTCCCCTCCACGGGTGGTGCCGCCGGGTTTGCGCCCCAGGTGCCCGGCGTGTGGATGTCTCCTGTCCCGGAGGCTGTGATGATGGTTGCGTGACATGGCGGCGTGGAGCCGACGGCGGTCATACAGGCAAGAGTGAGGTGGATGGATTTCACAACGGAGCTCGGGGAGGGTTTGAGTTAATAACAGACGATGCCGGCGGCATTTTCAAAAGCGATTCGGAATCTGATTCACGCGGACCTGGAAGCTGGATTTTCAATCACCAGATCGCAATTGTATTAACGCCGATGTTGCGAAGTTTTCCAGTTTAATTGAGCTTTGGGAATCACCCAAAGGGATGATTTCCCGAACCCTCAGGAGCGTTGATTGCGAAACGGTCATCCTTGTGGGTGATTGTAAACAGCCCGCCCTGAATTATCCTTTCCATCGGTGAACGATTGGCGGAATTTTTCCATGTTCAAGGGCCCGCAGACCTCATTGAATTCAAACCCACATGAAAGCCACCCTCATCCTGTTTTTGCTGGCCGCACTTCCCGGTCCACTCCTCTCCGCCGACAACAAGCCGCTGAATATCGTCGTCCTCTACGCGGATGACTGGCGTCACGATACCTTGGGTTGCGCTGGAAATCCCGTTTTGAAAACCCCGAACCTTGACCGCCTGGCCAGTGAGGGACTTCGCTTCACCCATGCCTGCGTCACCACCTCGATCTGCGGAGTGAGCCGCGCCTCGCTGTTTACCGGCCAGTGGATGTCGCGCCATGGGAACAAGGGTTTCGGCAGGTTTGATACACCTTGGAAACAGACCTATCCGGGAATTCTCAGGGACAGTGGCTATTTCGTCGGCCACATCGGGAAATGGCATAATGGAAAGTTCCCTGAAGAGCACTTCGATTTTGGCCGGGAGTATAGCGGCACCCACTGGATCAAGGAGGCTAACGGAAAGAAGATCCATGTCACGCAGAAGAACGAGAACGATGCCCTCGAGTTCCTCAGGAGCCGTCCCGCCGACAAGCCATTCTGTTTGACCCTCGCTTTTTTCGCCACTCACGCCGAGGACAGGAATCCGCTCCAGTTCCTGCCACAGCCGGAGAGCATGAAGCTATACAAGAACGACAAGATTCCGGTTCCGGTAAACGCGACTGACGAATCCTTCCGCCGTCTGCCGCCTTTCATCGCGAATGAAAAAAACGAAGGCCGCCATCGCTGGACATGGCGTTTCGACACGCCGGAAAAATACCAGACCATGATGAAGAACTACTACCGTCTGGCCACCGAGGTGGACACTGCTTGCGGCAGGGTTCTTGCCGAGCTCAAACAGCAGGGCATTCTGGAAAACACCCTCGTCATCTTCACCGGCGACAACGGTTACTATCACGGCGAGCACGGCCTCGCGGACAAATGGTATCCCCACGAAGAAAGTATCCGGGTTCCACTGATCGTCCGGGATCCGCGCATGAGTCAGTCGAGAAAAGGCCGCACCGATGATGCCTATGCGCTCAATGTGGATCTCGCACCGACCATTCTTGCTGCCGCAGGCATGAAGGCCCCGCCGAAAATGCAGGGAGCCGACATCGCGCCACTCTATCTCAATGACAAGCGGCCTGAATGGCGCACCGAGTTCTTCTACGAGCATGCCATCGTCAAGGACAAGACGTTCATCCCCGCTTCCGAAGCGCTGGTTCGTAAGGATTGGAAATACTTCTTCTGGCCTGATTTCGATACCGAACAACTTTTCAACCTCAAGGCGGACCCAATCGAAGAACACGATCTCATCTCGGATCCTGCCCACAAAGGGCAACTTGTGGAAATGCGCAAACGTTTCAAAGAACTCAAAGCTGCCGCAAGATGAGGGAGGCCTTCGTCATACCATTGATGCTGATCATGGCATGCGATCTGGTAGCGGCGGAAGGTCTCACGATGGATCCATCACGCATTCACCTCTCCACGCTCCGCTATCGGACCAGCCTGCTTCCGGTCGCGAATTCTCCCGAGTTCCACGAATGGTCTGCGGAATTGTTCGGTGCAGTGAAGGACAACCTTGGAGGCCCCCCTTTGAAGAGTGTGACCTATCCGTCATTCCATTCGGATGGCACCCGTTTCCTGCTCTATCTCAGACTGGGCGGTGGCTCGGGTAATGCCAACTCCCACTTCTTTACGTATGAGAACGAAGTCTGGACTGTAAACACCGAGCAGGGCAGCAAGTTCATTGACCGTCAGTGGTCCGGAGGTGACAAGACCGTCAATGCCTACCCGCTCCCCGCTGCATTCCATCAAGGACGCATGCATCTGGCGTGGAGTTGGCGGGACACGCCGGACCCGAAAACCAGCCACGATCTTTGTTATGCTTACAGCGAAGATGGGGGGAAGAACTGGATGAACAACGAGGGCCATCCCGTGGGAACCACCGGCAGCCGGTTCATCACTGCGGATACTCCGGGGATCAGCATATACGACATTCCCACTGGCACCTCGTTCATCAATGGTGGATCAATGGACGTTGATCCCGACGGCCATGTCCATATCCTGATGCGTGGCGAGGACGGATCGCCCGCCCATTTCCAGCGCGATCCGACCACAGGCAAGTGGTTGCGCGAGAAGGCGGGGTCACTCGGCGCGCTCCACGCCGGAAGCGGCGGTAGTCTCCACATCCTGACACCGGAGGGAATCATGAAGCGAACTCCGGGTGGCTTTCAGGAGATTCAAAATTATCCACCTGGAACGAGCGCCTGTTTCAAAGACAGCAAACCTGCCATCGATTCACTCCGTGTCTCATTCGATGGTTGGGTGTCCATGATTGGCCAGAACGGAAAAACCGTCAAAGTCGTGGATTATCGGTTAGTCCCCTGACACCTCAAGCCGATCGGATTGATGCACTGTTATATCTTTCTCGTCCCCACCGCTTTCATGTGGTTGCTTTCCTGTGCGGTTTCCGCCGCGCTGGAAATTTCGATCTCACATCGGACGGATCCCTCCGGTCCTGAAGAATTTGCGTTCGAGGAGATCCGTCGCGAAGCCGCAGGCCGGGGGATCGGCGTGATTGAATCCGGCGATGGCCATCCGGCGGATGCGGTATCGATCGCTCTGGAGACTGCCAGCTCCGTGGCGACATCTGTTCCCCAAAGCTATCAGAACCGTGTTGGCGGAAAAGCGGGTCACCGCCTGATCACTATCATCGGCGCCGACCCTTCAGAAGCGATGTATGGTGGCCTCGATGTCGCCGAAGCGATCCGCGACGGGTCTTTGGATGCACTCGAAAATTCCGATCATGCGCCGCATATCGCGCAGCGGGGAATCAAGATGAACCTTCCACTCGATTTAAGGACACCCAGCTACTCGGATCCCTCCGATGCTTCCCAAGCCAACATTCCGGAAGTCTGGAGCTTGGATTTCTGGCGTGAAACGTTCGATGACATGGCCCGCAATCGGTACAACGTCATCTCCTGGTGGTCGCTCAATCCCTTTCCCAGCATTGTCAAGGTTCCGGAGTTTCCTTCCGTCGCACTGGATGATGTCTGGCGGACGAAGGTGAAATTGGACGGGAAATTCAGCGGGACGGGGTTGGACTTCGTGCGTCCTGAAATGCTCGACAACCACGAGGTGGTGAAAACGCTGACCATCGATGAAAAGATCAGGTTCTGGCAGGAGGTGATGCGGTTGGCCAGGGATCGTGGCATCGATTGTCATTGGTTCCTCTGGAATGTTTTACTTTATGGCGCGGAAGGCAAGGATGACATCACTGAAGACAAGCTCGCACCGGAAACGATCAGGTATTTCCGCGCCAGCGTTCGCGAGACGATCAGGACCCACCCTGTGCTCGCAGGTTTCGGAATCACTGCGGGAGAAGGCTTCCCCAAGGGCATGAAATCCGAGGCCAAGGAAAAGTGGCTCTGGGAAATTTAGTTATAGGGAGGAACCGCTCGACCATAGGAAAAAGGAATCTGCAATTTATACCAGTCAATATGTCCAGCCAGTTCTTTATAATAGGTCCGGAATCGTGGATATTCCCGGACAAACTGGAAAGGTGGAAGATGATATCAAAATGGCGGAGCGTTGGAGACAGGGGAAGATCGATGAAGCGAACATCAAACGCTGGGGTACCGAAGCTGGTTTCAGCAAGTAACCCAACGGCTGACACCAACGGAATCCATCCTGCTGCGCAAGCGCGCCGAAACACTTGCCAACGCCAATTATCCATGGGAACAAGCTAACGTTCATCTGATTCGCATCGCAAAAAACCCACGCCATGCCCATCGAATACCTCGAGGAGGATTACTTCCAGCTGAAGTCATCCGCATCCGCCGTTTTCCGGCGGCGGAAGGTTTCCGCCGTCCTCCCTCATTTCCATGCATTCGACGAAGTGATCTTTATACGGGCTGGCTCCGGCACGCATGTGGTCAATCAATCGGCGATGGATTTCGTTGCCGGGGATATCCTCGTGGTCCCCGCCGGATGCCAGCATCATTATCGGAATATTCTTGAACTCAGTATTGTCTGTCTGCTGCTGCGTCCGGAACAAATGAGAGGATCCCGTGTCGGAAACTCCTATGAAAAGATCACTTCCTTCCGCATGGGGGGTCCTTCCCATGTCCGGCCGCAAAAGCGGTTGTTTGGAGAGATGGTTGAATGGCTCGCTTTACTCGAACAACAATCCGGGCATTCTGGTGATCAGGAATTGTTGTGGCTGCTTGAATTGATCGCGTTGTCTCAAACATTCGCGATGCCCTCCGCTCATGCGACCCTGCCCGGGCATGGGAACGGCCATCAGCTGGCTCCGGGCCTGAAGCACTTGGAAACACATTTTGCGGATGAAGATCCAATGGCACCACTTTGCGATCTGGTCCACATGTCACCCAGAACCCTCTTGCGAAGGTTTCATGAAGCTTCCGGTCGGAGTCCGGTGCAGTATGTCTCCGACCTGCGGATGCATCATGCCATGCTCGAACTGAGGCGGTGCCGGCGTCCCATCCTCGATATCGCCTTGGACTGTGGCTTCAACGATCTCTCTTACTTTCACCGTAGATTTCGCAAGATCACCGGATTGACCCCGAACAACTGGAGAAAGGACCCGGCCCACCTTTGGTAGTTAAAGGTATCTGGTCGGAAGATCAGGGTTCCAGGATTGGCGGAAAAGTCCAAGTATCATCGGCTGCCTTTACCTTATGCCTGTATATTGCCAACTGGGATTCCATTTGGCTTTACAGCAAAATCCCATGAAACCTCGGCACCGCCATGGAAATCGCCGAATGGCAGGACTTTCTCGACCAGGCGGAACTCACAACCTATTCGTTCAGCCAGACATGAAAATCGTCCGTCGTTTCCGAAAACCCATCCTTGTCATGCTTGCAGCGGTTCCACTCGCTGTAGCCGGAGAATCGAAAGATACGGAGCCCACCCACCCGCAGGAGGCCCTCGGGATGATGCGTCTTCCGCCTGGTTTCAAGGCCACGCTTTTTGCCGCGGAGCCGGATGTTGAAAATCCGGTCGCCATGTGCTGGGATGAGCGCGGTCGACTCTGGGTTGCGGAAAACCACACCTATTCCGATCAGAAGGAGCGCTTCAATCTCCAACTCCGCGACCGAATCCTGATCTTTGAGGATTCGGATAATGACGGGCACTTCGACAAACGCACGGTGTTTGCGGATGATTTCCAGCGGCTCACCAGTATCGAAAGGGGATTTGGTGGAGTTTACGCCTTATGTCCGCCGCGGCTTTTGTTCATTCCCACCATGGGCGACAAACCCAGCGGTCCACCGCAGGTGCTGTTGGATGGCTTCAATGCCGATGACGGCTTGCGCCACTGCATCGCGAACGGATTGAAATGGGGACCCGATGGCTGGCTCTACGGGCGGGTCGGGATCACCGTCACCAATCGGGTGGGAGTGCCCGGGGCTCCTCAAGAGTCGCGAGGATTGACCGCAGGGGGGATCTGGCGTTACCACACCGTGCGCAGGGTGTTCGAACCCTTTTGCCACGGCACCACGAATCCCTGGGGCATGGATTGGAATGCAGACGGTGAAATGTTCTTCATCAACACGGTCATCGGACACTTTTGGCATGGCATTCAGGGGGCTCACTACAAACGGATGATGGGCTTGGATCCGCATCCGCATCTCTATGGTCTGATCGACCAGCATGCCGACCACTATCATTGGGATACCGGCATGAAATGGAATGAAACCCGTGACGGGGAAGGTCTCACCAACACCCTCGGGGGTGGCCATGCCCATGTAGGACTGATGATCTATCAGGGCGAGAATTTTCCCGACGAGTATCGTGGCCTCGCGTTCACCACCAATCTGCATGGCCGCCGTATCAACGTCGAGAGGCTGGAGCGCGCGGGCAGTGGCTACGTCGCCAGGCATCAACCGGATTTCATGACCACCAGCGATCCATGGTTCCGCGCGGTCGAGATTTCACAAGGCCCTGACGGCGGAGTTTACATCCTCGCCTCTTCCGCCAAATCCGTGGGTGAGACTACGACCTAACCACCGCGAAGCGGCGTGCCTCTCTTGAAAGTTGTCCACGACAGGCCGATTCGAGAATGGGACTGAAACTCGTCGGAGAAGCGGACTGTTGTGGGCAACT
>JBGSTM010000313.1:0-34477 GCA_041736495.1 Akkermansiaceae bacterium | reverse complement strand
ATGCAGGTCGAGCCGGTTGATGGCGGAGGGGAAAAGGTCGCGCAGGTAGTGGGTGGCGTTGCGCAGCTCGCTGGTGATGTCCGGGCGGACGAGGTGGATTTCCGCGGTGCGCCAGAGGGTTTCGAGGGTGGTGACGACCCGTTCGCGGATGCGGCGGCGTTCGCGTTCGGTGTATTTCGGGAACTCGTTGCGAACCATTTCATCGTAGAGCGCGCGGTGGCGTTCGCGGATGCTGGAACGCTTGGCCTCGGTCGGGTGGGCGGTGAGCACGGGCTCGACCTGGACGTCGCGCAGGACTTCGAGGATTTGCTCGGGTGTGAGACCGATCGCCCGGAGGTCTCGCAAAGCCTGCGGCCACAAGCCGCGGATGGATTCCGCACCGAGCGCTTTTTCCCGCTCGCGGCGGATTTCCGCGGCCACGCGTTCCTCGACCATGTTGAGGAGCTGGAAGCCGATCGAATAAAGCTGCGGCAGGCCTTCTGGGGCGGCACCGATTTCCGGCTCGCGGCCGGACCACGGCAGGTAAGGCAGCAAATCCGTCTCGCCCGTGCTCTTCAGCGCCTCTTCCAGGCAGCCGAGCAGGTATTGCAGGCGTTCGTCGATCAGGTCGAATCCTTCCAGCCGAAGCTGCTCACGTATCGGTTTGCTTGCGGGTTCTGTCATGCGCGGCGGATTCTAAGCATGATCCGGGCCGAAACGGGAAGGGGATTAGCGGAGAAGTTGAGGGGAGTGGGTGGGTGAAAGAGTTAACCGCAGAGGCGCATCGACCGCGAAGGGACCGCGAAGAAGACCATTGTTTCAAAGATCAAAGGTCGTCTCGATCCTGCTTACAAGCTCGACCAAGATGCTCAGCTCACATAGTCACCCGCATGCCTGCCGATGAGTCCGTAGCAGGTCCAGCGTGTCCTGACTACAGACCGTGAGTTTGCGAAATAATCTCGAGCTGAAGTTGACTTGCCAATTGGTGATCTTTGACCGCCTCGTTCCACTTGACGAATTCTGCGGAGGGGTCGGGCTGATTGACGATTTGTTGATCGATGAGATGGGCCAAGGTGTTCCGGCGTTGCTCGGACGCGGGCAATTTTTCAAGTTCCGCCAAAGCAAAAAATGGATCCTTGATTCCCAGGGTTCTCAACATCACGTGACGGTCTTGGTCGCAGGTGAGATCGTAATAATGACGCACTGCCCGATCGTGGAATTTCCCGGCCAACTGCGTGAGTAAAATTTCCATTTTCGTCTCAAGAACTTCACCGGTTGCGGCGCCTGACTCCGCCGTCCAGTTCCGTTGGGCGTTGATCAGAGCTTCGTCAGGGTCCAGTTCCAGCAAACGCAAGTGGATGGCAAGATCCAGACGCTGTTGGAGGTCGGTCCCATAACGCTCAACATCCAGGCTCCGCAGAAGCGAGAAATGGATCGGCAGCGTCTCAAGAGTCATCTCCGCGCACAGGTTTCCAATCAGCTGGGGTTCGTTGCCTTCATCCGCCATGGCGAGATCGTGATCGAAATTCCGACGCAGCCGATCCATCTCCGTGGTAGCTCGGAACCTGGAGGATCGATGTGGGGGAGAAGCTTCGGTCAACCCGTTTTTCCGCGCGAGGGATTTGCCTGAAACCGGAGGAACCGGATCGATGTTTGAGACACGCGACGATTTACTCCAAGTGATGCAACCCAGACCTGATGCGACGAGAAAAAGAAGCAGCTTTAAACTCCAGTCCGTGGATTTCATAGAGATAGAATCTGAACGCGGCGAAGTGGATCGCCTCAACCATTTGAAATCATGCATCGATCATTGCAAGGCGGTCGGGCATTCCTGCCAATTCAACATCTGTGAGAATATGCTTGTACACGGCATCGACCCAAACCCTTAAAATCGCGCTGCGGATGGCCTGGCATCCGCAGCACGATGTTAGGCAGTCACGGCGTGACCAGGCGCACCGAACTGCGGCAACGACTCTCCGTTGCGCCGGCGGGTGCCTCAAAATAGGATTTCTGTTCCAGGAACGAGAGGGTGACCCCGGTTTTCGTGTTGGCATATCTCCCGTTGGGAACAGTGTTCCGCTGTTCCGTGTCCGGGAAGAACGGCACGTAGGATGGATTTCCATTGGTGGTGGGACTGATGATAACGCGGGAGCTGGAAAGAAAGCCGGGGCCGATCTCCAGGCCGATCTGGCGGACCAGCAGCCGGGTCGATTGATAGGCATCCGCCACGCCGTAGGCCACGCTACCTTCCCGGGCGAAGATCTGGAGAAACACTTGCTTCGATCCCAGTGGTTTGGAGGAACCGGTTGGCAAGTTCGGATTGTTCCAGAACCATTGCAGGTGGGCGAGACGACCCGGTCCGGTGGATCCGTTCCAGAGATCCGCCGAGATTTCAAACGCGAGAAAATCGATGGCTTCGCTGAGGTTGATGTTCTGCGTCGGGACGTTGTTCACGCGGCTGAGATAGCCGAGTTTTACAACCGGCATGGAGGGATTTGCTGCTTTCCGGGCATCCAGTTCGGTCCGCATGGCCTGCACTTGCGCGACGGTCCAATCATTTCCTTCCGGGCTGCCGTGAAGCATGAAGCGGGTGATGACGAAGCCACGTGCCGCCGCATCCGCGAACTTGCTGTTCAGTGCCGCAGGGATATTCACGGGCGCTCCAACGGCACCGATGGCGTCGCGGGGAAATTCCAGAATCGCGTTGTCGCTGTTAGTGATCGCATTGATCGCATTCCTGAATTGGGTGTCGTTCGGGGACGTGTAGTTCGCCGTACTGGTCCCGGCAATCGGGACTGCAGGCGTCTTTGCGCCGTTGATCCCTTGGATGGCCGTGGCCGTTCGGTTCCAGTCTCCCAGGTTGGCGGCCAGACCCGCTTGGGTGGGCGTGCCATGCATGCCCATCCAGACTTCGTAGCCCTGCGCAAGCGTGGAAAGACCCAGTCCGAGAATGGCCGAGTTGACAACAAAATTTGATTTCATGAGTTGGATTGATTCGGGTTATGGAATTGATGGGAATTATTGTGGTTGGTCGGGCACGTTGTCGGTTTTCAGGATTTGGTCGAACCATGCCTTGCCTTTGGCAACGCCGGTGGAGATGTCCTCGGTGAAAACGTTTTCGACGCAGCCTTCATAGGTGATTCCTCCGCCGGCCGGACGCGCGCTGCCATTGCCTGGAATCCCTTGTCTCCACATTCCGGTGGAGTAGTTTCTAACCAGCACATTGTTGAATGAAATGCTGTTGCCAGCACCGACTTGGGTGTGGAAATCCAGACCGATCGCACCTTGACCGGCCTCCTGACTGTATTGGATGGGCTCACTGAAGGGAGAAGTCCGGGCTCCGGTGGCGATCACCTTGATGTTTCTGAACCTGCACTCCGTGAGGTAGTGCCCGTGGATGCCATTGAGATTGTTCCAGAACAGGCTGTCATCGATATTGAATGGAATCCGCACCGCTTGGGTAAGCTCTCCGGCAGGTTGGCCATCGGCGCGAAGCAATTCGCCCTCAAGGTCCTCATCCTGGATTTTTCCGAAGGCAGAGTTGGAGGGATGGTTGCAGAAACGAATCTTGAGTCCTGTCAGACAACCATAGGCGATGTTTCCGCTGAAGGCCTTCAGCGGGAAGTCGGACAGGACATAAGCGTCGGCGTTGCCATCGCCATTATAGTCCCATTTGCGAGGCACTACTCCCGTTGGTATTGGCCGGATGGTATCAAGCGGGCGTCCGGTGAAATGTCCCTTCTGGGAGCTGCCTGCGCCACCCGGAACATTGAGGGTATCAAACCTACCGACCGGCCAGTAAAGGAAGCCTGCACCCTTGCAACCCGCCGCTATGTTGTTAGTTACAGAGACATCAGGTCCTTGGAACCAGAATCCCTCGCCCGTGAATCCCATGTCGCCTTGATCGGTGCGCCCGAAGTTTTCGAAGACCGTGCGGAGAATTGAGAACTCCCCGTTTCCGCGTCCGCCGATCGCGATGTTGCCGTCGAAGGATCCTTGTTCATCGCCGTCTTCGGAGGCAAAGCCCGCGCCGTCGAAGTCGAAGGCCACATTGTCGTTGAAATCGACTCTGGAGGAATGATTGACAAATCCCCACCCGGGCGTGCCGACAACGACGCTGTTCTCCACCTTCGCAATGGTCGTATCGTCCGGGCCTGCTTTGTGGAAATGCACGGCATAACGACCACGCGGGTTCGAGTCCTTGTTTCCGCCGGGGACATTGTATGCATCGGTATCCAAGCGCGGGTCGCTGACGATGGCGAATTTGTCGGTGCGGCCGAGGTTTTCGAATCGGACGCCCCTGATGATCACGTTGTTCGTCATGAACATCGCATGGCCGGAGCGTTCGAATGCTGCGGCGTTTTCCGAGCGCACGACGATGTTGCGGGTGAGATTCGCCACATGGAGACGGACCTCGGGATCGGAATCATCGGCACGGGGATGTGAAAAATCCAGAGCGGGAGATACGGTGAAACCGGGGTTGGTGCCGGTGATGATGGAGGCGAGTTGGCACATTTCATTCGGGAGGCGGTCAGTGCCGGCTCCCGGCATGGATGCGACCCATCGGCGGGTGAACTGAGTGGCAGGGATGACCACGTCGTCCGAAACCTGCCACGAGGCGGGGACGGCGGTGGTGGTGCGCAAGGTCGTGGCCCCGGCGTTCGTGCTGTTAGTCAGGGTGACATAGGGAGGCCGCAGGGAGGCGCTGACCATCCGGATGGTGGTATTGGCGGCGGCAATCACCCCGCGGGCGAGGTGACCGCCATCGACGGTCATGGTGGCGTTATCAATGATCTGGATGGTCGCGGTGCGATTGGCCGCGATCGGCAAGGCATCCGTGCCGATGGTGAGGGTTCCCCCGGAATCGATGGCAAGTGTTTCCACCCGGAGGCGGGTATTCACATTGGTGGCGAATTTCAGAGTGCCGCGGACGATGATCGATCTACCGAAAGCGGAAAGGTTGTTTACGGTGACCGTGACTCCCGGAGGAATCAGCACGACATCTGCGAGCGTGGGCGTCGCGCCGCCGCTCCATGTGGTGGTAGCCGAGTAGTTGCCACTGGCGACTGCGGTCCTTGTCGGACTGGCGACGCCGATCGTGGTGAGCAACTGGGGGAAATCGTTGCAGGTGGGGCAAGCGAATCCGGTGGACGAGCACAGCAGTGCCGGGATTCCCGCAAACAGCAGGAACAGGTTGTGTTGGGTTTTCATGGGCTTGTTGAAACGGTACCGGATGATTTTCAGATACCGGACTGAGGGATATCATTTAAAGATTCCTCAAACTTGGATTTTTCCGCCAAAAACAGGCTAATCCTAAATCGGTTCCTGCCTGGAGACACGAGGAAACCAAAACCCGCGCCGGGGGGATACTTGCTGGGGTCGATCAAGTTTTGGCCAGCCAATCGGCCCGCCGTTCGAAGCCTTTGCCGAATTCCGCAGTTAGGAATTGGCGGATGGAGGGAAGGTGGAAGAATTGGTGATCACGCGCTTGGACATTCGCTGCGGGCTGCGCTAGCACAGGCCGCGTGAACTCATGGCATCCGGCGGTCGAAGTGGTGAAAAATTGTCTCAAGGCGGGCGTCGGCGAGTTCGTCGTCTGCGCGGGAGCGCGGAATGCGGCGTTGCTGGAGGCGCTGGCCCGCGCCGAAGCGGCGGGTTTGGTGCGAGTGTGGCGGCATTTTGAGGAACGCAGCGCCGGGTTTTTCGCACTCGGCCGGACGATGGAGACGGCGCTGCCGTGCGCGGTGATTACCACCAGTGGCACCGCGGTGGCAGAGCTTCTGCCGGCGGTGATCGAGGCGCACTATCAGGCGAGGCCGTTGGTTGCGATCACGGCGGACCGACCGGCGGCGTTTCGCGGGACCGGTGCACCACAGACCATCGTGCAGCCGGGGATTTTTGGAAATCACGCGTGGCAGGGGAGTTTCGCGGATTGGGATGGAAACCAGCCGCTGCATTTGAATGTGGAGTTCGAGGAGGCATTCGAGGCCGGGGATGAGAATTTCGCGGGGGAGGCACTCGGGGAATTCAAGCCGGAGAAGGAAAAGCTCAACGTCGCAGCGCTCGCCCGCTGGCTGCGCGAGGAACATTACAAAGGCATCGTCGTGCTCGTCGGCGGGCTGGAACCGGACGAACGCGAGGATGTGTTCCATTTCTGCCAGGATCTGGGTGCGCCGGTCATCGCCGAGGCGACCAGCGGCCTGCGCGAGGCGTTGCAATCACTCGCCATCCACGATGCGGACCGGGTTTTGAAATCCAGCCCGCCTGGGAAAATCCTCCGTCTCGGCGAGGTTCCCAGCGGCCGCTTCTGGCGCGATCTCGAAGAACTGCCGCAGGTCTCCGTGTGGTCCGTTTGTCGGAACGGCCTGCCCGGTCTCGCCCGGGAGTCGAATGTCGTCCGTGGCCAGCTCGACCGCGTCATCCAAGCGCTCGGTCCCATCGAGTTCGCCGATGACGCGCTCGACTACCTCGCCGGAGCCGGCAGCCGTGCGGTGAAAATCGATGAACTGCTCGAAATTTACCCGGACAGCGAACCCGCGCTGCTCCGCACGCTTTCCCACTACGCGTCCATCGGCGGGGGGCTTTTCCTCGGCAACAGCATGCCGATCCGCGAGTGGAATCTCTTTGCCCAATGGCTGCGCCCGGTCCCGTCCGTCCGCGCGAACCGGGGGGTGAACGGCATCGACGGCCAGGTCAGTACCTGGCTCGGCTGGTCCGCCGAGGTGAGCGAGACGTGGGCCGTCGTCGGCGATCTCACCGCGCTGTATGATCTCGCCGCGCCGTTTGTCCTCGAACAAATCAATTGCGAGGGCCGTGTGCTCGCCGTGATCAACAACGGCGGGGGGAAAATCTTCGAACGCCTGCCGCGCCTCCAGGCGATGAGCCCGCGCGCCATCGAGTGGATGACCAACCCGCAATCCGCCGATCTATCCGGATTCGCCACGCTCTGGGGCATGAACCACCTGCGGATCCGCACGGTGGACGATTTCGACAAATTCGAAGCCGGGGAAAAAACCCTGCTGCTGGAAATCGTTCCCGATGTCCCTCAGACCACCGCGTTTTGGGCCGCTTGGGACCGCATCGCGCATTGAGAAATCGAAATCCTTCCCTTGCCAAGTCCCGCAAGGCCCGTTACGCATTCCCGCCTCAGCGCAAGCGCACGGGTCCCGTGGTCCAATGGATAGGACGATGGCCTCCGAAGCCGTAGGTAGTGGTTCGATTCCACTCGGGACCACCAGTCCGTTTTCCGTGTCACGCTGGCAAGCAGTTCGCGCTCCTGAAGTCAGGCGCCCCCCCTTACCGGGATGCCTCCTCAGGTAGCGCGAAAAGGATAGGCTCGGATCGCCATTCACACATCAATTTCAAATTCGCAGGCGAACTTTCCTACCGTTTTGAAGTTCCACCGGATCGGAGGAATTTCAATCGAAAGTTTGAGATCTTCGGATCGTTGTCGATGCGTTACCCCACGAAATTTTCCGAAGATCGCAGCCCGAGCATCAAACCGCGCAATTCAGAGAGCCCGCGCATGCGGCCGATGCAGGAGTAGCCGGGAGTGATGCCGGCGGGTTTTGGCAGATCGTCCATCATGGTGTGGCCGTGATCCGGGCGCAGCGTGATCTGCCAGTCCGAACGGCCTTCGGCGCGGCGGCGGTCCTGTTCATCCAGCAGATTCCGCACAACGGCAGGCATGTTGACTGAGCCTGCGAGGTGGTCGGCTTCGTAAAATGATCCGTCGGGCAGGCGCTGCGTGCTCCGGAGATGGGTGGCGTGGATGCGTGGCGCGAATTTTCTAACCATATCTGGCAGGTTGTTGTCCCCACGGGCGCTGAACGAGCCGGTGCAGAAACAAAGTCCGTTCGCGGGGCTGTCCGCCATCTGGAAGATCGCCTCGACGTCGGCCGCCGTGGAAACGATCCGCGGCAGGCCGAGCACGGAGAACGGCGGGTCGTCCGGATGGATGGCCATGCGCACGCCGACCTCTTCCGCGACAGGAATGACGGCTTCGAGAAAACGCGCGAGGTTCTTCCTCAATCCATCGGCTCCCATGCCCTGATACTTCGCCAGCATGCCGCGGATGTCGTCGAGCGAGAGCGCCCATTTCACGCCGGGAAACACGTCGATGATCGTTCTAACGAACGCGTCGCGCGCGGCGTCATCGAGACCCGCCCACCAGGCGGCGGCCTTTTCCAATTGCTCCGGCGAATAGTCCGCCTCGGCACCGGCGCGTTTCAACGCGTGGATCTCGAATGCGGCGAAGCGGACCGGGTCGTAGTGCAGGCTTTCCGATCCGTCGGGCAGGACCCAGCGCATGTCGGTGCGCACCCAGTCGAGCACCGGCATGAAATTGTAGATGACCGTGAAAATCCCCTCGGCTGCCAGATTGCGCAGCGAGTTGTTATAATTTCCCAAGAGTTTCTCCAGATCGCCGCGGCCGGTCTTGATGTCCTCGTGCACCGGCACGGACTCGACGACGGACCAGCGCAGGCCGGCATCCTCGATGATTTGTTTCCGCTCGCGGATCGCCTCGCGCGGCCAGAGCTCGCCGTATGGAATCTGATGGAGCGAGGAGAACACCGCGCCGGCTCCCGCCTGCCGGATGAACGACAATGGCACCGGATCACCCGGGCCGAACCAGCGGAAGCCTTCTTCCATCAGATCCGCGTTCATGATCAGACTCCGGAAAATGCGACGAATCCACCATCCACCGCCAGCACGGTGCCGGTGACGAACTGTGACGCGTCGGATAACAGATAGTGCAGCGCGCCGAACAACTCGTCCGCCTGCCCGAATCGCCCGAACGGCGTGTTGGCGATGATCGTATTTCCGCGATCGGTGAGCGAGCCGTCCTCGTTGGTCAGCAGGCGGCGGTTTTGCTCGCCGAGGAAGAATCCGGGCATCACCGAGTTCACGCGAAGGCTTCCGGCGGTGCGTTTCGCCATGTCCACGGCGAGCCAGCGGGTGAAATTATCCACGCCTGCCTTCGCCGCCGAGTAACCGACCACGCGGGTGACCGCTTGTGGCGAGGAGACGGACGAATAGTTCACGATCGATCCGCGGCCGCCTTCCATCATCGCGGGAGTGAAGACGAGCGAGGGGAGGACGGTGCCGTGCAGGTTCAAATCCACGACCTGTTGGAACGATTCGAAATCGAGATCGGAAAAGCCCTTGTCCGGCGGGATTGTCGCGCCCGGCATGTTGCCGCCCGCGCCGTTGACCAGTCCGTCGATGCGGCCCCATTTCTCAAGCACGGCATCGCGCGCCTGCTCCAGCGCCGGGCGGTCGAGCACGTCGGCGACGAGGCCGATGCACTGGGCGTCCGGGGAGATGTCGCGGCATTTTTCCAACGCTGCGTCGAGCTTCTCCCGGCTACGGCCGAGGAAGGCGATGCGCGCGCCCTGAGCAGCCAGATAGTTGGCGGCGGATCCGGCAAGAGCGCCGGTGGCTCCGGTAATCACGAAGACGCGGTTGGTGAGGTCGAATAGGTTTTTCATGAACGGGTAGTGAGATATCAGGTGGACCGGTATAAGAGAGTTTGAAACCGCTGAAATCAATCACGACCTTGCCTAAAATCCCCCGCCGCACGAATCGGTGCAATACCTGTAGAAAGGAGAGAGAAATCGACCGATGACGGAAGAATTTCATGGAAAAATCCCGCATCCGGAGCTGCTTGCCCTCAATCCGCCGACTCTGCCGGTCCGCTCGGCAAACGAAGTGGTCCGGAGCCTCAGCGGCGGTGCAGTCAGATCCGTCCCGCGGCTCATGATGATCGGAAAGTGTAAGCTATTGCGTAAACCGTGCAAGCAGGTGGGGGTGACAACCCATCGGTCATTTGGCACGTTCGACAGATGGCAAATGGTAATCGATAGCCCTATCGACACCTCAAACCCAACCAAAACCCTCTTTCGAAAAAGTCCGGTGCGTAAGCACCCAACCCAAGGAGTTTGATCTCCATATGCTGACATTCATGTCGTTAAGCAATTTCATTCCCCGCCGCTTCATGCCGACGGTTGTGACATCTTGGCTTGCTCTGGCCGCTCCTACCGCTTTCGGGGAGGCGATTATCCAGGCGGGGGATGTGACGACACTCCTTGGCCCGACGTTTTTCATCGATGAAGCGACCAATGGTGGAGTCGATACCGACCTCAATCAACCGAACTCCGCTTTTTTGCTGCGGTCCTTCGATGGCTTGCTCACCCCCAACCAAGGGCCCACCCGGGTCGTGTTGACCGGCTTCGGTCTCGCGCTCCACACCAGTGCCACCGCGAATGACGCCACCTCCGTGGCGGTCGCCTTCACCTACCTCGGGGCGGATGAAGCGGTCGGCGGTTCCGACGACGTCGTGATCGGCACGGCCACCGGCACCTTGAATTTCACGGGCGGCGGCGAATACGCCTTTGCTTTCGCCACTCCACTTACCGCCAACCTCAATGTGACGGGCACCCGCTTCCGGATTGTCATCACGCCTACCAACCTCGCTGGTTCGGGTTCGCTTAAAATCAAATCCCTCAGTCCCAGCTTCGCACCCTACGTCAGCGTGGCTGGAGTCGCCTCCTCGACACTGAATCCCCAACGGGTCAATCTGGCGAAATATCAAACCGTCACCGCCTCCTCCGTAGCCGGTGCCCGCCTCGCCTCCTACGCGACGGATGGCGATGCAGGAAACGACAGCCTTTGGCAGAGCCAGAGTTGGGCATTCAACAATGCCCGCATCGACTTCCCCTTCCCTGTCGAGGTTGGGAGCGCGCAGGTATTCATGGGCGTCAATGACACCCTTCCTTTGGCCAAATTCAGCATTCAGTATCTCGTCGGAAGCACTTGGACAACGATTCCAGTGACGAACATCTCGGGAAATACCAATGTCGAGCTCAACTTCAATTTCCCTTCCACCATCACGGCGTCGTCGTTCCGAATCATCGTCACCGACCCTGTGATCCGGCTTCGGGAATTCGCCCTCTATCCGCCGAACGGAGGAAGCGGCTATCCGCTCGGCACCGACATCAATCTCAATCTCGCCTATCAGCGCCCCGCCGTCGCCAGCTCCTTCTCCACCGGCGCTTTTCCTCTCAACGCCGTGGATGGGCGGACCCACGTCGGCTCCGCCTGGCAGACGACCACCGTGGGCGTGAACACGCTGGATATCGAGATGGTGGCCGCCACCAAGGTGGGCAGCGTGCATTTGTATTCCGGTTCGTCCACCGCATCTCCACTCGCGGACTTCACGCTCAAATACTGGAGCGGCTCGGCCTGGGTCGACATCGCCGGCGGTGGTGTGACAGGAAATACCAGCGCCGACCGCATCGTCACTTTCACCACGCCGGTCAGCACCACCCAAGTGCGTCTCGAGTTCACCAAATCCAGCACGGCACCTACCGTCATCCGCGAGCTGCAGATTTTTCCCGCGAACACCGGCAATGTCGGATACCCACTCGGCACCAACATCAATTCATCGGGTGCTTATGCCAGCTACGAGACCTTCAATGACGCCTTTTACCAAATCGTGAGCCCGGCCGCCAACCGCGACATCGCCGTCGCCACCGGAGGCCAGCCCGCACTCGGCCAACCGGGTGTCACGACGGCGCAAACCCAGTATCAGGTGCTGCTGAATCTATCTAATGGAACCTACCGCCTGCGAAACCGCGATACCGGCAACTGCCTCTCGGGCGCACAACTTTCGAAAACCGCCGGTGCGGCTCTCATCGATGCGCCTTACATCGCCATGCCCCACCAGGACTGGATCCTCGAACCACTCGGAGGCGGACTCTATCAAATCGTCAACGCTTGGAGCGGTTTGGTCATCGACACCCTCGGCGGGGCCACGGCGGCAGGCACCGCATTGGTGCAAAACGCCGCCAGTAGCGCCACCACCCAACGCTGGCAGTTCTCGAAAGATACCTGGGCCCCCAAAAAGGGCGTCGGCGGGTCCAGTTTCGCAGCTCCGTTGAAGGCGGATTGGATGTATAACTGGGGCCCCACCAACTCGCTCGCACTCCCTGCGGATACCATCTATCATCCCATGCAGTGGGGCAGCTTCAACTGGGTTTACGGAACCGGCCCGGGTCCGATCTGGCAGCACAACTCCGCCTGGAGGAAACGTGGGGACGGGATGATCCTGCTCGGCTTCAATGAGCCCGATCGCAGCGATCAATCCAACATCACCCTGGCCGACTGCGTCGCCTTGTGGCCCCGCCTGATGGCGCTTGACCAGCCCCTCCTCAGTCCGTCCCCGGGCACTCTCAATCCGCCTGCCGGACCCAGTTGGCACCAGCAGTTTTACGATGAAGCCGACCGACTCGGCTACCGGGTGGAGTACAATGCGATTCACACCTATCCCAGCCCTAACGGCGGCTCCTCCGACGGGTTGGTCAATCTGGTCCAGGGCGAGTTCAATGATTTCGGACTTCCGGTATGGCTCACCGAATTCTCCTTCGTGGACTGGGGAGGAAACCAAAGCTGGAGCGAAGAGGACTCCTATCAGACGCTCGCGGAATTTCTGTGGCGGGCAGAGAACCTGACCGCGCTCCGGAAATACGCGTTGTTCGTTTTCTCCGAGAATGCGGAGAATCCCCAGCCCCCGAATTCCTTCACCAACTACACTCCCGCTCCCCGTTCAAACAGCTATGACATTTCGGGAAATCTCACCGCCTTCGGAAGACTGTACGCCGGGTGGGACAATGATGCCACAGTCCGCGCCGACAAAACCTACCTCATCCATAACCGAGCCCTCCGCAAGCGCATGGCCAACGCCGCGACCACCAACACAGCTCCCGGTGGCCGCACGATCCGCACCGATGGACCGATCGTCAACTGGACCCTGGTCTCCGCCGGAGTTGCCAACCGCTACCATGTCGTCTCCTCGATTGACGGGCGTCGCCTCAGCCATACCACCGGCACCGGAGTCGCCCCCACCTTGGCGGCCGCTGGCACCACGGGAGTGAATGTCGAATGGTCACTCACCGCCACCACGCACGGTTGGCATTATCTGGGGCACCCCGCTTCCAGTACCCGGCTGCGTCTCGCCAGCTTCAATACCAGCAACAATGTGGCAAGTTACCAAATGGTCGCAACAACCACGACCGACAACAATACCCAATGGCGGTTCATCGTGCCTCTCGAAGCAAACTCCGCTCCGGTCTTCACATCCATCCCCGCGCAAGTCGTCAACGAGCTCACCGAGGCTACTTTCACGGCTTCGGCCTCGGACACCACCCTGCCCGCCGGGCCCATCACCTACAGCCTGATTGATCCTCTTTTCAATTCCTCCATCAACGCGACTACCGGAGTCTATACCTGGATACCCACCGAGACTCAGGGCAACGGGACCACCTATGCCGTCACGATCCGTGCGAGCGATGGCCAACTTGCCACCGAGCAGGTCGTCAACATCACCGCAAATGAGGTCAACTCGCCACCTTCTCTCAGTTTGATAGCGAACCAAAACGTGAGCGAAGGAGCCCTACTCACCTTCACCGCCAGCGCGTCCGATACAGACATCCCCGCTAACACACTCACCTACAGCTTGCTCGGCGCGCCGGCGGGTGCATCCATCGACGGGAGCACCGGAGACTTCGACTGGACTCCCACCGAAGCCCAAGGCCCGGGTAGTTTCAACTTCACCATCCGAGTCAGCGATGGAAGCCTAACTCACGATCAACCGGTGTCCGTCACCGTGGAAAGTCAGCCTCCCAGCCCTGAAGTCGATACCGACGGCGACGGCCTTTCTGACCTGTTGGAATACGCGTTCATGACCAGCCCCGGAACTCCCAATGGCAATCCGTTCCGGCTCACTGGCTCGACCGCGGGCACCGTCACTCTCGAATTCCCATGGAACTGGCAGGCTAACGGACTCAGCTGGCAGATCCGCCACGGTGACGACCTCTCGAACATCGCGAACTGGCCCGTGGTCGCGCCCGGAACCACCACGATCACGCGGGAAGGCAATATCGACCGGGTCACCGTCGCACCCGCAATGGCCCAGCCGGGCCGCGGATTCTACGTTCTCGAAGTCATCGCCAATTGATGGTGTGACCCTGCGACGTGGATGCGCGGATCGTGCAATCTTTTGCGCAATCCGTTCAAGTGGGAACAGGTGACAACCTATGGGGCGCTTGGCAATTTGCTTCGGCCTTGGATGTGAACCGTGCAAAGCAGCCACCCATTCTCCAGCTCATCCCTTATCTGCCATCCATCGTCTATCTCCTAACATAAACATAGGCATTTTCGCATTTTCTTCGGTTTCCTTGTGAGATCTCCCAAATCGGGGCCAATACACGATGAGGACAATTAATGCTCAAAAGCGTCGATTTGCCCTCAAATCCCGAATCCGCGCCAAAATAACCCATCCCAATTCCAGCCACTTCAATCCATGAAACCGAAGTTCCCCGCTTTCCCGCGCCGCCTTGTCCCCACCTCAGCCGCCATGCTGGCGGTTTTCGCGATGTCTTCCTCAGTTCACGGCCAATCATGGGATGGTGGCGGCACGACTATCAGCTGGGGAACCGCTGACAACTGGGATCCGAACGGTGTTCCTGGTTTCACGACCTCGACGGATCTCGTTTTCAACAACCTGATCAAACCGGACAACAATATTGGCAACAACCGCATCGTTCGATCAATCTCATACGGCGCGGCCATGGATGGCGCCTTTCTCTCGAACACACGGACTTTTAATGGCGGTGCAGCCGCCACCCTGACCTTCCAGGCAGCCGCCGGGAATGCGACCCTCTCCGTTGACGCCGGTGCGACAGGCGATCTCAATTTGGGATGGAACGGAGTGGGAACCGTTGGCGGTTCAATTGTGATGGGAAGCAACCTTGACATCATACACGATGGGAGTGGAACCCTCACCTTCAGCCGTGGAATCTCGGGTGCCAACGGCTTCACAAAGAGCGGCACCGGCACGTGGGCTGTTGCCAGCTTCCCGTCCAACACCTTCACGGGAGCCGCAAATTTCAATGGTGGCCGGGCGATTTTCGGCAACACGGATACGGCCACTTCAACTGGCGACCTGGGCACAGCTTCAGCAATCAATTTCGGAGGCGGAACCCTGGAGATCCGGACGGTTGGTCACAGCAAGGTTCTCACCCCTAACACAACAGTCTCGTCCACGAGCACTTTGGCATTTAACAACACCTCGGCGACTACAAGCCGGACCCTGACCCTTCAAACGGGCAACATGATTTTGGACGCAGACCTAACGATCCAAAATATTTCCAGCGATAAAACGCTGAGCAATCACATCGTCATCAGCCGCAACATGACCGGCTCGGGCAACCTGATCGTTGAGGGCTTCGACACCTTCACCAGCAGCTCTACCGATTTCTCCTCGGGCCGCGTCGCGCTGGGCGGCAATAACAGCGGATGGTCCGGCGATCTGGTCATCCGTCAGGGCTCGGCTCAGGTTTTTGGCGATACCGCGCTAAGCCAGTTCAACGCCGGAACGGGTGACATTATCCTTGGAGAAACCGGTAATGCTTTTGGCGCTGGCTTCTTGCTCGCTGCATCAACGCCCACGGCAGGGGCCAAGACCCTAAGCAATGACATCATCGTCCGTTCCGGCGGTTTCCGTACAATCCGGGGAGGCAGCGATCACACTTACAACCTGGATGGAAACATATTGCTTGAAGGCGATCTCAACGTGCACAACGGCCTGTTCTTCACCGACAAGAACATGATCCTGAATGGCGATATCTCCGGTGTGGGCGGACTGAGCATCACTGAATCGGGCAACCCGGCCTTCACCCGCCTGACAGGGAACAACACTTACTCGGGTGCCACAACCATCGGCACCGGTGCGATTCTCAACATTCTGAGCGCCAGCGGAAACGCCATCGGCAACAGCTCCGCAGTTAGCTTCACCGGAGCCGGTTCTGCGCTAATCTTCAACTCCACGAATGAAACCATCGGCTCACTCGCTTCTTCCGGCACAGATGGGGCGATCAGTTTGGGAGCCAACACCCTCACCACCGGCGGAAACAATGCGAACACAAGCTACGGCGGCACCATCACTGGAACGGGCGGCGGTCTGACCAAGACCGGCACTGGCACCATGACACTGACCGGAGCCAACACCCACACCGGAGACACGGCGGTCACGGCGGGCAAGCTCGTGGTCACAAATTCCATTGGCAACTCCGTCGTCACGGTGAGTGGCACAGGCACGATCCTGGCCACCGATGCTGCGGCCTCGTTCGGCAGCACGCTGGCCATTCAAAACGGTGCGATCCTGGCCCCAGGGGATGCGGCTACCGCCGGCACGGCCACCGTCACCGGCACCAGTACCTTCAACAACGGTTCCATCTTCTCATGGGACATCGATGATGCCGGCACGGGTTATGACAAACTGGTCACTTCAAATGTTTTGGGCGAAGCCACCGCGGGAGACGCCGTCTTCCGCATCGTGGCAAGTGATGCCCTGGTCAGCCAGAATTTCTGGAACACCACAAAAACCTGGAGCGACATCTTCACGACGGACGGCACCTCTGCCATCGCCGATTGGGCCACCCTCTTTGGCAACACCGTGAGTGTGGTGAACAGCAGTTTCACCCCCATCACGACTGCGGGTGGCTCATTCTCGGTCACCGGCAGCACCCTCACCTGGACGGCCGTCACAGAGCCCACCAGCGCTATGGCCGGACTGCTGCTCACCGCCGGCCTGTTGCGGAGGCGTCGTCAGGGAAAGGGACGCCCAGTCGTTTGCTGAAACCCAAAACGCCATGACTCAGCGCGCCTTCCAGTTTCTAGCAATCATCTTCACTTGCTTGCTGGCACCCCTCGCCGCAAGCGCGGGAACGGCTTTGAGGCTGCCCGCCATGTTCGGCAATCACATGGTGCTGCAGCGCGATCAAGCAGTACCGGTGTGGGGATGGGCCGCGCCGGGCGACGAAGTCACCGTGAATTTCGCCGGTCAGAAGAAGACGGCCAGGGCGGATGCGGATGGGCGATGGAGGCTGAAACTCGATCCCCTCAAAGCGAGCATGGAGCCACAGAAGATGGCGATCGCCCGCGGCGAGGAAGCGTTGGTGATCGAGGATGTTTTGGTCGGCGATGTCTGGCTCGGCTCAGGCCAGTCCAACATGCACTTCCAGATGAGCGGCGTGCTGGACTCGCGGGAGGAAATCGCCGCCGCAGACGATCCGGCCGTGCGGTTTTTCACGGTGGAGGCTCAATTCGGCCAGGAGCCCAAGGCCGATGCACAAGGCATCTGGAAATTGATTTCACCCACAACCGCCGCCGGATGTTCGGCGGTCGCGTATTATTTCGCCAGAGACCTGCAGCGGAAACTCGGCGTGCCGATTGGCCTGTTGATCAGCTCGGTCGGCGGCACGCGGATCGAGTCATGGATGCGGTCCGAAACGCTCGCGCCGATTGCCGAAGCTGCTCCCCTGATTCAAAAGTGGAAAAACATCCCGCCGGAACAGTTCGGAAACATCGCCACCGCCTACCGCGACTATCAGCATCAGCGCGACATGGTGCATCCACAGACGGTGAAAGCCGCCAAAGACAAGGGTGAACCCGTGCCGCCCGCACCTCAAGCGCCCAAGCTGCGTTGCCACGACTGTCCCAGCGCCTTGCACAACGGCATGATCGCTCCGCTGCAGCCATTTGCGATCCGCGGGGTGATCTGGTATCAGGGTGAGTCGAACTCCGGCCAGCCCGCTTCCTATGAGAAACTGCTCCCCGCGATGATCGCGGATTGGCGACGGGTCTGGGGTGCCGATCTACCTTTCCTGTTCGTGCAACTGGCACCCCACCGGAACACCCACCCGGCTTTTCGCGAGGCACAACAGCGCATCTGGCAGAAGACTCCCCACACCGCGATGGTCGTCACCACCGACGTGGGTGACTCCAACAACATCCATCCGACCCGCAAGCGCCCGGTGGGTGAGCGCCTCGCCCTGGCCGCCCGTGCTCTGAGTTATGGAGAGAAGCTGGAGTATTCCGGCCCCGTCTTCAAGGGCCTGAGCATCGAGCGCGACCGGGCCGTAGTCTCGTTCACCCAAGTGGGGTCGGGACTGATGGCGAAAGGTGATTCGCTCGAAGGCTTCACCCTGGCGGGTGCCGATGGGAAATTTCATCCAGCCCGTGCCGTCATCGACGGGGTCACCGTCGTCGTCACTTCCGACCAGGTCGCGAAGCCTGTCGCCGTCCGCCATGGCTGGGCCATGATGCCTGAAGGAAACCTGTTCAATCGCGAGGGACTGCCCGCGGCGCCATTCCGCAGCGATCCACCGACAGGCCCGAAGCCTGCCGACGGGCCGGAATGACCCCACTCGCACGATCCCGCACTTTGCGGCTGCCTCTTTGCTTGAATTCATTTGCATCCGTCCCGTGGCCTCGGCTGCAGCGGTACAACCGCCAGTCCACAGCCGGCTCCTCCTTTCAATTCCAGCCTTTCGGGCGCACTCGAAAAAAAATGAATTTCCGCGTTAGGTTTCCGCCGTCGCGGCGAATACGAATAAGATAGCCCCTCTTGCCCGCGCAAAACCGGTTTCAGCAAGAACCCAAACCCTGCCACCTGTGAAACCCGATTTCCCCGTATTCCCGCTCACCGCCGTCGTCAACCGGATCGCCCGGGAGGGGTGGTGGGGTGTAACATTTCGCCCAATCCGTGTAAGCCGGAAAGGGTGACATCCGGCGCTCCAGTCATGATTCTCTTCCATCGCGGTTCAAACCCCGAACATTCACCAAAAAACCCAACCCTTCTCAATTTCCGAGTGAGAATCACCCTGTCCACCCTGTCTAGCAAACCCTGAAAACCCGCGGCTTCACCAACCCATCGAACCACCTGAGAGCTTTAATTCCACCCCCATAACCCAACGATCCAGATGAAAACCAAAAAAACCTATTCCGCCCGTTCCCGGCATTCGCAGTTGCTTCTGCGATAGTCGCCTGTCCTTCCGCACTCCAAGCTGCTCCTTTCTCTTGGAACGGCAGTGTGAGTGCCAGTTGGGCACCAGCGTCTGGAAACTGGACTCCAAGTCCCGCCGTGTTCGATGCCACCACCGATCTCACATTCGACACCGTTACCAACGGGAGCATGTTTCTCGGGTTTGGCCGTCTGGCAAATTCGCTCAATTTTGGTCCTGCGATCGATAGCGCCGTAGGTGTGTCGTTCAACGCCAATGATACGACAGGTTACGTTCTCACGATGTCCCCCGATGGCTTGGTGAATCCATCGGTAAACGTGGACGTTGAAGCTACCGGTAACGTCACCTTGGGATTTGTTACTGGCGTTGGTTCGAATCTCGGACGGCTGGCTTTGGCGGCTGATTTGGACGTCGTCCATAACGGCAGCGGCCTGTTGAGCATCAATCGGGAAATTTCAGGCGTTGGATTCGGGATCAACAAAACCGGCACCGGGACCATGATGCTGAACTCCGTCGGATCCTCGCCTAACACGTTCACCGGCGACGTGAACATCAACGGAGGCAGGCTGATCGCGAACGGTTTTGTCGTGGGAACCGACATCAATACCGCCGCCAACGTCAATCTGGGCGGTGGGGCTCTCGAAGTAAGAAATGTTTCCGGAGCTAACAAAGATTACAACTTGGTGGATTTGAATGTCACCAGCGCGAGCACCCTGGCTTACCAAAACACGGGTGCTACCAACTTTTCCCTGACATTCAGCGGTGCCAACGCCTTCGATTTGGATGCCAACCTGACTGTCGAAAACATCTCCCCTCTCACGACACTTGCCAACCCGATTGTCATCAACCGCAGCATGACGGGCTTGGGGAACCTGATCGTTAAGACATACAACAACGTCACCAGCAGTACTTCCAACTTCCTGCTCGGTCGCGTCGCACTGGGTGGTGGAAACACCGGTTGGGCAGGCGCTCTCGATATCCGCGAAGGGACGGCTGAAATTTTCGGCACCGCCGCAAACATGGTCCTTCACACAGGGAACCTCATCCTCGGCGAAACTGGCAATGCTTTCGGAGCCGGGCTCCTGCTCACGCCAAGCGCCAATGCGAACATCACCTTCTCCAACGCCATCACCGTGCGCACCGGCGGCTTCCGCACCATTCGTTCAGGAGTCGGGGCATTCAGCGCAGGCGGTGATACGTTTTACACGTTCAGTGGCCCGATGACGCTCGACGGAAATCTCAATCTTCACGTCAACTCAAACAACTCGGACAGACGGATGGTCGTCACCGGCAACATTTCAGGCGCCGGCGGACTGCAGTTAACCCGAGGAAACAACGGCTTCTTCCGACTGTCCGGTGACAACAATCTTTGGAGTGGCGGCCTCACGATTGCCCAGGGAACTGCCGAAATCCGTGGCAACGCCGTGAACTCTGCCGGCACCGGTCCCCTCACCATCGGCGCGGCGGCGGGTGCGACTGCCGCATCTTTGGTCTTTGTCCCCGAAGGGGCTGGCGGATCCACCGTCAGCTATTCGAACAACATCACCGCCACCCCGGGCGGCACCCGTACGCTCAGTGGTGCTAACACCAACCATAATCTTACCTTCCAGACCGGCACCATCACTCTGGACGGAGACCTGACTGTGAACCATTCCTTCTCGACGTCTGACCGAAGGATCAATCTCAATGGCCCGATCTCCGGCCCCGGAGGGCTGACTGTGACTCGGACTGGCGGCAGCACCGAGACCACCCTGCGCATGGCGGGCACCAATACCTACCTCGGAGATACGACCGTTGCCGCCAGCGCCTCGCTGGCACTCGCCGGCACGTGTTCGCTAGCCTCCGATGTGTTGGTCCAAGCTGGCGGGCGTATTGGTGGACCGGGAACCATCGGTGGCAACCTGACCTTGGAGAACACCGCCAATTTCTACTTTTATGCAGTTGGTATTACTCCGGCATCTTACGTTCCCATGAAAGTGAATGGGACCGTGACGATGGACAGTTCCTTCAGCGCCGCCAGCATCGTCGGGGGCAGCCGTGGCGAAGCGGTCCCTTGGGCGACCTACGACGATGGAACCTACACTTTGATCAGCAACACGGCGAGCACCTTCAATACGATCTCCAACTTCGGCATGGCCAATGCCGCCGTCAACATTGCTGGCTCCGGAAAAACCGTTTACTTCCAAAACGGTGGCGGCACCGCTGGCGGCGGGCTCCAAATCGTGGTCACCACCGCAGCATCCGATCCCTACGCCGACTGGTCAGGAGGAGCCGCTTTCGATGTCGATACCAACAACGACGGTATCGCTAACGGACTCGCCTTCCTGCTTGGCGCGGACAACGTGAATGACAACGCCAACGGCCTGTTGCCAAAGCCCACCCAGAGTGGCGGAGCCTTGACGCTGACGTTCAAAATGCGGAACTCCGCGGCCCGCGGCGCCGCATCACTCCAAGTGCAGCACAGCGGCGATCTCGGCATCACGGATCTTTGGTCCTCGCCGGTAACGGTCCCCGATATCGATGGCACCGACGGCGGGATCGTCTTCGACATCACTGACGGCACTCCCCTCAACGACATCACCGCCACCATTCCCGCCGCCGGCAATGCCGCAGGGGGCAAGCTCTTCGGCCGCGTGAAGGGCAATCCATAAAGCTCCGCGATCGATCATCTCACGGCGGCCTCCCACCAGGGAGGCCGCCGTTTGGTTTTCCGGTGCGTTTACGAACCAAGATGACTGTGAAACCGTCCGCCTGGGGGTGATGATAAAGCTCAACGCTCCCATGTCTCGAGACCAAATCACCCGCCGACAATGGCTGGCCCTCGCGGCCTTGGCGCTGCCGTTCGACGGCAGGATTCTTGCAGCGCAGGTGATGCCCAAGCTACGAAAGAAAGTCCTGTGTTTGACGGCGAAAAATCGCAAGCCGCAGGAGGTGGCGAAGTTCATCGGATCCGTGGGAGCCCGTTGGCTCTACAATTGGAACATCGAACCGCCGACGAATCTCGCCGCAGGAGTCGAATACATCCCGATGATCTAACTGTCCCGGTAGAGTTCACCGAGAGGCGTCAGCTTCCCCCCGGCATCCCACAGCGCGCTGTTGCCGAGGGTCCGGTTGTCGGCGTCTGCCGGAAACCAGGCGTAGCGTTCGAGAAAGTCGAGACGGTCGAGTTTTGGTAGAACCTCCTTCATGAACTTCAGAATAACGTCCGGTTTGTATCGGTTCTCGGCCAGGCTTTTGGCATTCCAGTCTCCGACGGCGAATTCAGTGATCCAAAGGGGTCTGTCATAGAGTTTGTGGATCGTCTTGAGCCGGTCGATGAATGCATCGGCATTCGGACCGGCATAGGAATGCACGCAGATGAAATCGACCTTCAGGTTGCGTTTTTTCACTTCCTCCATGAAGTCCTGCATCCAATCGCTATCAGGATGTACGCAGGCGGGGCTGCCGAGACGGAGACCGGTCTGCTGAAGAAGCGGCCAGGCTTCGAGCGCCTGCGCCACCGACATGTTGGATTGGCTCGAGCGGTCCGGCTCGTTGAAGGCCAGGAGTTCCTTGGCGTTTTCCTTGTTCGCGACCGCCGCGATTTTTTCGACGGCCTGAGGCTTGCCGCTGTATTTCCAGACCATGGGAATGAAGGGAATGTCGCCGGGCGAGTTGTCTGGCTTCGCACCGGTCCAGTTATAGAACCATTTGCAGTTGAGTTCTTTCAGTTTGCGGTCGAAATCCGGCGAAGTGCCGCCGATTCCAAGGCCTTTTTTGACGGAGCCGTCTTTACCCTTGCGGGGCTTCGGGGCACCTTCGATCTGTCCGGCGGACGCGAGCGCTGCCAGGAGGGAAAGTTTCATCAGGTGGCGTCGGTTCATGGTGTTTTTTCTTTGATCGATATTTCATCCAACTTCAAGCGAACACCCTCACGCGGAATACCGCGGCAGGCGCGGCATGGGTAGTGTGGACTCGGAGGCGGAGCTGCGAGAGCCGGAGCTTGTTTTCAAAAGCATGCTCAATGCGGCCGGAGTGGTTCCCACGGATTTCCAGCAGAATGTTTCCAGCTTCATCCAGCAGGTCGAAGTCGCGCACGAGGAATGGCACGGTTTCTTCGGGGTGGGTCATCAGCACGCTTTCCATCGGATGGTCCCAGTCGGGATCGAACTCGATGATGACGCGCCCGATGCGGATGGGGGCCGGCCAGGCAAGTTGCAGCTCGGGATGCGAATCCTCCGGATCGGCGACCCAGGCGTTAGGCGCATCTACCGGTCGCGACGGGCCGCCGATGACATTGGCCGGGCCGAAATGATCGATCGGCGGATCGAAGGTCATCGCGAGATTCAAACCATCCGGGCGGCGCTTGGGCAGCCAGAACTCGAAGCGGTCGATGCCGATGCCCGCGGGCGGTTCCTGCACGCTGGATTTGGCAACCGCCTTGTTGAAGGCGGTGGTTAACGCCAGCACGCCGGTTAGTCGGGTGTCGCTCAGGCGGACCCACACCGCGGGATCCTCGCAGAGCTTGATGAAATGATAGCCTTCGTTCGCGACCGGCGTGGCAAAACGGGCGGTGATCCGCGACTGGCCTTCACTGAACGGAAACTCGATGGCCTCGATCAGTTCCTCAGGCGTGAAATTCCCGGATTTTTCCGAACGCCGCAGCTCGACCCGCAAGGCTCCTGCCTGCGCGGCGGAAACTTCGAACGAAACCACCGGCCGCGTCCCACCGGCCAGCGGCACCAGCATCGCCCACGAATTGTCGAGACCGACCCACGCATGGTTCGGTGCCAGCTCGGAGAGGATCAATCGTGATGTGGCGCTGACGGTCGCCCGTGTGGCGAGATCCGCGGGATCCGTCAGGATTTTCCCGGGCAGGAACTGACCGCCGCGCTGGAGCCGGAGTTGCAGTTCGCGCAAGTGCTCTCCGGATGATAGATCCACCGGCAGGCACCCCTGTTCGAGGCAGAGTGCTGCCGCAGTGCCGACGGCCTGCCCACCCGCCGCGCAGGTGGCCATCACCCGGGTCGAGCCGAAGGCGACGTGGCTCGCGCTGATGATACGCCCGGCGAGAAGCAGGTTCTTGATATTACGGCTGTAGTAGCAGCGCCATGGAATGCCGTAAACACCCTTCGAATGCCACTGGGTGCAGCCGCGTTTTTCCGAGTAGATGCCATCCGCCGGATGAAGGTCCACGGCCCAGCCGCCATGAGCGACGACGTCGTCGAACTCGCGCTGCTCCACCACGTCCTGCTGGCGGATGATGTAGTCGCCTTCGAAGCGGCGGCTCTCGCGCTTGCCGGGGACGGTGCCGACCCATTCGAGCGTCATGGTTTCCGCTTCGGGAAAATTCCCGGAGTTCTTGATATAGTCCCACACGCCGTAGACCACCTTCCACAGCTCCCACTTGATTTCCTCCGTCTGATGGATGGTGTCGAGGCGGCCGCCGTATTCGATCCACCAGAAATTGCAGCCCTGCATGTTGGTGTTGAACTGCCGGTAGCGCGGAATTTTGGTGATGTCCTTCAACGCCCAGCTCGGCGCGGTGAACTTCACCGGCACGCCGACGTCCTTGGTTGAGAAGTACATCGAGTGGCCTAGCAGTTGACCGTATTCGGCATCCGGCGCGAAGCCCTCGCCGAATTCCTCTTTCGACTCCGCGCCCATCCGGAACGCCGCGCCGGCCATGAAGCCGACCAACCCGTCGCCCGAGGCATCGCAGAACAGCGGCGCCCGCAGCAGGTAGCGCGTGGAATTCTGCGAACAGAAGGCATGCACCGCCGAGAGCGTGTCGGGATCGCTTTTTACAACGTCGAAGGCGGCGGTGTTGAGGAGCAGCGTGAGGTTCTTTTCCTCGCGGCATTTTTCCAACAGAATCGTGTCGAAGATCAGCGCGTTGCCGTGACGGTTCCGATAGAGATTCTCCTCGAGGATCTCGTTGAGAATCCCGCCCTCGCGTGACCAGCGGTTGTTGTTGCCCATGTGCGAGGTCGCGCCGAGCACCCAGAGCCGCACTTCGCTGGAGGCATTGCCACCGAGCACCGGACGATCCTGAACTAGCACGGTTTCCACCCCGTGGCGGGCGGCGGCAATGGCGGCGCAGACTCCTGATAGGCCGCCGCCGGTGACGATGAGGGCGGCGTCGATTTCGACGAGATTCAGGGAGCGCTTGTCGGCGGGTTTTTCGATCAACATAAAAAATCAGAGTGAAGGTGAATGTCAGGGTGCCTTGCCGGCGCGGAGGTCGAATTCGAAATAGGCAAGGCTGAGGCACCAGCCGGCACCGTAGTTGACCCAGCCTTCGGCGTGGCGGTATGAACCCTCCGGATTGAAGGGGAACATCTCGCTGCCGGGGGCTGAGGAAATCGAGCCGCGGCAGAGTTCCAACCGGGCGCAGGCATTGCGTTTGTATTCCTTCGGCCAACCGCGCTCGATGCCGGTGAATCCGGATTGCGGCTGGTAAGGTGCCGCGGCGAGGCGCGGATTGCGGCCAAAGACCGCGTCGGCATGGGATACGGCGATCTCGCGCATCTGCGACTTCAGGGCCGGATCGTCGATCACCCATGAAGCCGCCAGAGCGATGCCTGGCGTGCCGACCAGATTGCCGACATCGTTGAGCTTGGGAATGGTCCAGTGATCGCCGTCATCGAAGCGGCGGATGTCCCACATGTTGGCGGAACGCCTCGCGGCGACTTCCGCCCACGCGGTGATTTTTTCCTTCAATCCTGCCGGGGCATGGTCGGGATAATTCTGCAACAGCCAGACCAGGCTCGGAATGGTGCGGTGCTCGCTCATCCGGTGGCCCTTGGTGGTGCGCGGGTCGTTCCAATCGAGGTTCTTCACGATCCAATCCGCCTGCTTCACGGCGGCGGTTAGGTAGTGGTCGGGATCGGCCAGGCCGTCGCGTCTGGCCACTTCGTGCATCAGGAGGTTTGGAATGATGGAATGCCCCGGCGCGTGCCGGCCCTTGTAAGGATGGAGCAGGCCCTCCATCGGATTTTCGCCCTCGAGTTCCTCGACGGCGAGATAGGTGGACGGATGCCACCATTTCCCGACCTCAAGGGAAGGTGCCCAGTTTTGGACGCAGAAGTCGCGGCATCTTTCGTAGAACGACTGCGGCAGCCATTGTTTCAATGCCGGCCAGGCCCACACGACGTATGCGACCTGCTCGACCGTCTGCGAGTGGATCTGTCGCGGATCCGGGTCCTTGCTCGGGTCCTTCGTCGCGGGATTCACCAGATAGAAGCCCGCGCCCCAGTGGATCAGCTTGATCACATCCGGCGCGTCGGCGGCGGGCGGTTCGAGTTCGGTGAAATATCTCCTAACGGAATCCATCACCCCCTCGCTGCACGGGTTTTTGGCGTCGAACTTGAACCCGGGATCCAGCACCCTTTGTCTTTCCGCCTGCCAGTCGATCTGCCTTTGCATCGCCGCGATCCGCGCGGGATTGGCCCGCTGGAGCATGACGAGGGACGGGATGACGGCGTCGTAGTGGGTCCCGTCGCGCCATGGACAACCTCCGTAGGCGCTCGGATGCGTCCCGACCACCGACCGCGAATCGATCAGGAAATCCACCGCAGGCTGCCAGAAAAGATCCTTCCATAAATCCGGCCGGATCAGAAACGGATCACTGGTGCCCGGCTTGAGCGGACCACCGCGCACTTCGATCACGTATTCCCCGGCCGGTGCGTCAAACTTCGAAAAGTCGCCGATGTTACCGCGGATCACCGAGCGAAACAAAGCCTCGCCGCCAGTCGCGGCCCGCACCATGAATTCACTGCCATCCCCGGATAGGGGAGCCGTGAAGCGCATCGGCCGCCCGATCTCGAAGCCGACTTGATTCAGGGCGATCAGATGGGTATCGCGCTGAATCGATGAACTTCGGTTGGCATCGTCGGTGACAGGGGATTTTTCCGGTTTCCACTCGTCCTGCCAGCGGATGACCGGTTTGTTATTTTCAAATCGAAGCGGCAGCCAGATGTAGCCGGCGTTGATGGGATCCGTCGGATTCCAGATGTCGAACATCGCGATCAACTCGTCCGCATTCCACGGCGCGCGCATCACGAAAGTGCTTTGGCCGCCGAAGGTTTTCTCCGGTCCCAGCTGGTTGTGCGGGTTCACTCCCTCGCAAGGATTGCCTAGCGGCTGATAGGGCCCGGCGATCCGGTCCGCCACGAACATCCGCGCGGCGTTCGGTTTCCAGCCGGTGCTGCCGGATCCCAGCAGGTAATATTTTCCACCCCGCCGGAACAACGCCGGGGCTTCCGTTGTGCGGGTGACGCCTTCCATCACCGGGTATTCTCCTTCGGGAAGCAATCCATCCCGGGTCAGGCGCCCGCAGACCAGGGCCTTGTCCGGTTTGCGCACGGCAATGTGATAGGTGGCTCCGTCCTGATCCTGATAGATGGCGAAATCTCCCGAACCCGACGGGCTGCCAGCGCCGGTGAATTTTCCCTGATACTCGAAAGGTCCCAACGGCTCGCTGGCCGTGGCGACGCCGACATAAGCGACGTCGGTGCCCACCGTGTTGCCAGCGGCCTTCGGCGGATAGAGTTTGAAATACATCACGAATTTCCGGGTGGCAGGGTTTAAGACCACCTTTGGCCGGTCCAGGATTCCGGCATCCGCGACCTCCGGGTGCTGCCCTTCGGAAGTCACGGAAAACACCAGGCCGGAGTTGCTCCAGTTTATCAGATCGCTGCTGACGTAGCAACGCACCCCGGCCTCGTTCTTCTCCGATTCGGTCTTGCCCGCGATCTTGTGCGAGCCAAACCAATAGTATTTTCCGGAGTGTTCGAGAACACAGTTGCCATGGGCATTGATGTGGGTCCCGTCCGCGTCGGGCCATGGCTGACCCGGACGGAATCCGGCGTGCTCGCCATTCACCACCGTCCCGCAAATAAACCATGCGATCGTGGCCAAAAGTCCGGCTGTCAGCCATCGGTGCGGATTGCGAGTGATCTTTTCCATGATTCCGCGGCCAATCTGGAGGAGCGACCTTCCGATGTCAGGGCATTCCAGTTGCACGATTTATACATTTCGTTACACATCGCGATCATGCAATTGACTCGGGAGGATGAAACTGAAAATCTCCCGAAACCCAACACCACATGCTTTACCGCAACTGGCTGAATCTGAAACTCCACCTGCTCTGGTGTCACAACCGTCATGTGGCCAAGGGAACACAAATCACCGGTCCCACGCTGCGGTTCACCGAGTTCACTAATAGCGCCGCCTGGCTGGTTCGCGAAGGCTGGGCGCAGGTCGAGCAAGACGGCCAATCCCATACGGCCCACCCTGGGCAGTGGCTGATCGTCAAACCCGGACCTCGCGTGCAGACGTTTTCGCACGATGCCCGAATGCTTTCCATCGCATTCGAGGCGCGCTGGCCGGATGGCTCGCATCTCTATCAGGATGGGCTCAGCCTCGTCATCGAAGCCGCGGATGCGCCTGCTCTCGAGCAGAAGGTCCGGCCCATCCTCAACGCGGTGATGGAGATCTCCCCCGGCACGTGGGACGTCCGGGATCACAAGGCGGATCTGCGTTGTTATCTGCGCCTGGAGCAACTTCTGTGCGAGTGGTTGTCCGTGCTATCCGAAATTTTGGAGGCGCACGGGATCCGGCATTCCGGACACTTCGGCATCGATGAGCGCGTGCGCATGGCGGTGGATCTGCTTCACGCCCGTGACCTCGCCGATCCCTTGGCGCTGGAAACACTGGCCGCGGCGGTGCACATCAGCCCGAACCATCTGATCCGGCTTTTTCGGAAGGATCTCCAAACCACGCCCCACCAGTTCTGGGACCGGCTCCGCATCGAGCACGCCCAAAGCCGCTTGAGGCAGCCGGACATCCGCATCAAGGAAGTCGCGATCGACCTCGGCTTCAAACATCTGTCGCATTTTTCCAAGTGGTTCAAGCGGCACGCTGGAAAGCCGCCGCAGTCGGTTCGGGAATGAGGTGGATGAACTGGAGCGCGGAATTCAATCCGCCCGAGCTGGTATGGAGACTCCGCGCGCCACTCCTTTGTTCCGCGGCGCGCGGGAGTTGAGCGGGCAGCATTGAGGACGAAATTTTTTGCAGGAAATCGGATTCAGGCCAAGTATTGGTTTGTCATGAAAATTTCGAACGTAGTCAAGGGGCTCGCCGCAGCATGGGTGCTGCCATTGGTGGGCCAGGAAGTTCCCAAAGTGCTTCCCATCGGCTCGCCTGCGCCGGATTTCTCGCTCCCGGGAACCGACGGAAAAACCTACCAGCTCGCGGATTTCAAGGACTCCAAGGCGCTCTGCGTGATTTTCACCTGCAACCATTGTCCTGACTCCGTCGCCGCCGGGGCGCGGACCGAGCAGATCTATCAAGACTATAAAAGCAAAGGCGTGGCGTTGGTGGCGGTGAATGGAAACAACCCCGGCAGCCTCACTCCGGACGAACTGGGTTATTCGCCTTTCAATGATTCGCAGGAAGAAATGGCACCGTTCGCCAAGGATTTCGGCTGGACCTTCCCGTATCTTTACGATGGCGAGTCGCAGACCTTCACCACCGCCTGCGGAGCCCAGTCCACGCCGCATGTCTTCCTTTTCGATGCGGAGCGGAAACTTCGTTACACCGGCCGCATGGACGACGGCGGGCGGAATCCCGGAGCGGTCGACAAGAGTTACCTGCGCGACGCGCTCGACGCCGTGCTTGCCGGCACCGAAGTGAAGGAGCCGGTCACCCGTTCCTTCGGCTGCTCTACCAAGTGGCTTTTCAAAAAGAACAAGGTGGCCGCGGACCAGTCGGCGTGGGAAAAGAAACCTGTCACCGTCGAGGATCTGGACGAGGAACTCTCGAAAAAACTCCGCGCCAACGGCTCGAAAAACGTCCGCCTGATCAACTTTTGGTCCACCACCTGCGGTCCCTGCGTGAAGGAATTTCCCGATCTCGTGGAAACCGGTCGCCGTTTTCAGAACCGGCCGGTGCAGTTCATTTCGATCAGCCTCGATCCCGTCGCGCTGCGGCCTGCCGTTGCGAAATTCCTGGAATCCCGCCACGCCGCCATGCCCGGGCCGACCGCCAAGTCGCTCAAAGAGGAAGGCCTCACCAGCAACAACTACCATTGGACCGGCGGAAACCCCGACACGATGGCGCAGGCGATTGATCCTGAGTGGTCCGGCGCGCTGCCCCACACGGTGCTCGTCGCGCCGGGCGGCAAGATCCTGTGGCGACACACCGGCGAGCTGGACACCGTCGAGACCCGCCGCCAGATCCTCAAGGGTCTCGAGTAAGGCCCCGGGCCGTGCCGGAGCGCAGGAAATCTTGTTGCCAACCCCGCGACCCTTTGTTCCCTTCCCGTTATGGCCAATCCGACAAACGTACTTTCCAGCGGCATCGAAATCATCGGTTCCATCCGCTTCTCCAACGACATGATCATCGATGGCAAAATCGATGGTGAAATCACCTCCGACAAAGGCCGCGTCACCATTGGCGAGAACGCCATGATCAAGGGCGACGTCACCGCCGGCGAGGTGAAGGTTTACGGCAAGGTCGAAGGCAAGATCACTTCCGAGCGCTGCGAACTCAAGGACAAGTCCAAGATCAACGGCGACATCAAGTCCAAGGTGTTCTCGATGGAAGAAGGCGCCCAGCTCTCCGGGCGCACTGACATCGGAGGCTGATTTTTGTTCCTTGCTGCGTTCGTTTTCCGGATATACATATATCCGAAATGACAACCACAGTGTTTATTTCGGGTGGTTCCCAAGCAGTCCGTATCCCCAAAGAACTGCGGATTGACGCCAAGAGAGTCGAAATTGAGCGCAAAGGGGCGACCTTGGTGCTCAGACCTCTTCCCGACGAAAATTCCTGGCCGGAGGGATACATCGAGTCTTTTGCGGTCGGAAAGCTTGATGACAGCTTCGCCCGCCATGCACAGGGAGACCACCGGGAGGTGAATTTCTGATGTTCCTGCTCGATACGGACACCAGTATTCTCTTCATGAGGGGCAATCCGCAAGTGGTCGCCAACTTCGCCAAACAGGGACCCTCAACGGTATTCCTGTCAGCCATCAGTTACCACGAGTTGCTCTATGGAGCCCTGCACTCAGGTGCGGTTCAGCGGCATCTGGCCGTGGTCGCCGAGTTTATCGCTCCGTTGACGGTCCTTCCGTTCACCCGGTTTTCCGCAGATCATTCTTCACAGGTCAGGCAGACTCTGTCCGCCAAGGGACAGTCCATCGGCCCGCTCGACACGCTGATTGCAGGTCATGCGCTCGAGCACCAGCTCACTTTGGTTAGTGGAAATACACGCGAGTTTTCAAGAGTGCCGGCGTTGTCGCTGGAGAATTGGGCGTAGCAGATCCTTAGATTCATCGTGCCATTTCCGGCGGAAAGCCCATGGTCTCGGGCGCATGGCTTGGAACGCAGAACCTTTTGAAAAACCGTGATGAGGAGAAATCGCAGCAGATTTTCCGGTCTTGGCCGCGGATGGCTGGTTTTTCTCGCCTTCGTGCTCTTAATAGCGAGGTCGTCCGCGGCGGATGAAGGCTGGGACGAGCGGCTGGCGCGGATGTTTTCGGGAAGGCTGAAGGAGATTGAAAAGGAGCTCTCGGAACTGACGCCCCGGCTTGCGAACTTGCCAGGCATTCCCATCGACGACCAAGGCGGTACGGGTGGTTTTGCGAGCATCCAGTCCACCGCGGTGCCTCCTAAGGATTCGCGTTACGCGGTAGAGGTCCGCTGGTCGGCGAGCGCGATGGTGGATCTGGTGGCGCTGGTGCCGACACGGCGCTACGACGCCAAGGGTCTGGATCCGCAATACGGGTTGCCGGACTCGTTCACGGTGGAGCTCATCGACAAGGATGGAAAGGTGGTTTCACTCGTGGCACAGGAGCGGAGCGTCGGGAAAAATCCGGTGAGGAGAGGGCATCCGTTTGTCTATCAGGTGTCGCCGCCGGTGGAGGCGGCCGGGGTGAGGATCTCGGCCGATCTGCTGCGTCCGGATCCGGAAAGCGAGGAAACGTTCGTACATGCCTGGGCGGAGGTTTTTGTGTTCGAGGGGGACCGGAATGTCGCTCGCGGAGGCGAGGTCCGCAGTTTGGGGGGCTCCGCTCCGTCGGCTCCCTGGCATTGGAACAACACGTTCCTGGTCGATGGCCAGACGCCGTTAGGTCTGCCGGAAACGCCGGCGGAGGAGCACCGGAACATCGGCTGGATTTCGGAAGGCCGGCCGAACGCGAACCAGTCCGCTTCGATGATCATCGATCTGGGAGCATCGCAAATGGTGGACGCCGTGCGCCTGCTTCCGGCGAAAAAACCCACATCGGATCTACCGAGCGGATTCGGTTTTCCCCGCAAGCTGGTGGTTTCGGTTTCCGAATCCGGAGAGCAGGGGAAATGGACGGTCGTGGCGGAGCGGGAGATGCGCAATCCGGGGCACAATCCGGTGGAAGTCCCGTTCGACGCCACTCGTGGGCGCTTCGTGAAGGTGGAGGCGACGAATCTGTGGAAGGCGTTTGAAAACTATCCGGCGTTCTTCGCCCTGAGCGAGGTGGAGGTTCTATCTGATTACAGGAATCTCGCCGTGGGCAAACTCGTGCGTTCGTCGGACGGGATGATGAACCTGATCGCACCGGGCGGACGCTCGTGGAGCGGGGCGGCGCTGAGCGACGGATTCGGGCCGGACGGGTTGCTGGTTCCCGTCCGCGAATGGATGATTCTGCTGGACCAGCGGCTCCGGCTGGAGACGCGCCGTCACGGCTTGCAGGTGGAGGCGGAGAATCTGGTGAGCGGCTGGCGGCGTGCCCGGCTCACCGGGCTGACCATTCTCGGGGTGACGGGTGCGTTTCTCATCATCGTGCTGCCGATCCGCTACCGGATTCACGCGAACCGCGAGCTCACCAAAGTTCGCGAACGGATCGCCGGCGACCTTCACGACGAGGTGGGCAGCAACCTGGGAAGCATCCAGATGTTCGCCGATCTGGCAGAGGGGCGCGCGGGACCGTCCGACGAGCTGAAACGGATTCAGCGGATCGCCGCGGAAACGGTGAGTGCGGTGCGCGACATCGTGTGGCTGCTGAGGCCGCAGGGGGATCATCGGATCGGCACGGTCGAGCATTTGCGCGAAACGAGTTCGATCATGCTGGAGGCGCTGAAATGGAAATTTTCCGCCAACGAGGAGGCGTGGGAAGTGGAACTGCCGGACGAGGCGACACGGCACCTGTTCCTGTATTTCCGGGAGGCGCTGCACAACATTTCCCGCCATGCGAAGGCGAACAAGGTGGACATCCGGGTGGAAACGACGAGCGACCAGTTCAAGCTCGTCATCGCGGACGACGGCGTGGGCATCGACCCGGAGCGCTTGAAGCGGACCGCGACCTTGCGGGCATTGCGGCAGCGGTCGCTGGCGCTCGATGCGAATCTGCAAGTCGATACCACACCGGGCGAGGGGACGCGGCTGACGCTCACCATCCCGATGGACCGCAAGCGACCGCGGAAACCGCGGCGGGCGGAGCCTGCGGTGGAGAACGCGTAAAGCTTCGCTTTCCGAACGCCCGGTCATGGGCTATGAATTCACCTGATGCCATCTCCCGAAGCGACAAAGGAAAATCCGATCCGCCTGGTTTTGATAGAAGACCACGCGGACTTCCGCGAATCGGTGTCGATGGTGCTCGAACAGCGCGGCGGCTATCAGTGTGTGGGTGGGTTTTCCACCATGGAGGACGCGCTGGAGGCCTTCCGCGGCGGGCTCACGGCGGATCTGGTCCTATCCGATCTAGGACTTCCAGGCATGAGTGGCATCGCGGGTATCCGCAAGGTGCGGGAGCTTCTACCCGATGCGCGGGTTCTCGTGCTCACGGCATTCACCGACAAGGCGAAGGTCTTCGCCGCGCTGGAAGCCGGGGCGCACGGTTATCTGGTGAAAGCGGGCAGCGCGATGCGGCTGATGGAAACGCTGGAGGAAGTTCTGGCAGGGGGGACGCCGTTGGATCCGAAGATCGCGGGCATGATCCTGCAGACGTTCCGCAAGCTCAGCCCGATTCCCGAGGCCGAGTCCCTGTCCGGGCGGGAGTGCGAGGTGCTCCAGCTTTCCGCCAAAGGCATGAACCGTCAGGAAATCGCCGATGAGTTGGGGCTCAGCCAGCATTCGGTGACGGAATACATCAAGCGCAGCTTCGACAAACTCCACGTGCGCAGCCTGCCCGCTGCCGTGAGCGAGGCGATCCGCCGCGGGTTCCTGGATTTATCCTGATTTCAGGGCGGCTCCTGGCTGTCCCATTATTTAGTGACATGACAGATTTCAGAATTTCCGGCATCTTCTCATCCGTCGAGGGGAGAGGTCCCCGGTTTCAGTCTAAGTTCATGACAGATTTGGGGGTCGCGTGAGTGCGCGACCCCTTTCTGTTGCCCGGGTGGCGCGGTTTTCCTGTTGGCGCGCACAAGAGCTGGATTCCACGTTTTTCCGAGGTTTTCGCCCTGAAGATTGACGCTTGGCATTCGGCATGCACAATCCCGCCGCCGGGCGGAAAAGCCGCATCGGTATTTTGAAAATACTGTCATGCCTACTACTATTGCCATCAACGGATTCGGCCGCATCGGCCGCCTTGTCTTCCGTGCCCTCGTCGAACAAGGCCATCTCGGAACCACCTTCAACGTCGTCGCCGTCGGTGATATCGTTCCTGCCGA
>JBGSTM010000237.1:0-4629 GCA_041736495.1 Akkermansiaceae bacterium | reverse complement strand
AGCGCTGCGGGAAGTCGCCGAGCGCCAGGCCCGCCGCCAGGCGGAAGCGGACTTGCGCGCGCTCAATGAAAAACTCGAACAACGCGTCGCCGAGCGCACCCGCGAGCTCTGGGCGAAAAACGCACTCATGGAGGAAGACCTCGGCATGGCGCGGGAACTCCAAATGGCGTTCCTTCCCCACCATTTCCCGACCCTCCCGCGCGGCGCGGATCCGGCGGACAGCGCGGTGAAATTCTGCAGCATCTTCCACCCGAGCAGCTCGGTGAGCGGCGATCTTTTCAATGTCGTGCGCGTCTCGGACACGGCCGTGGGGATTTTCATCTGCGACGTGATGGGGCACGGCGTGCGTGCCGCGCTGGTGACCGCGATGATGCGCGCGCTGGAAGAACAACTCGACGAACTCGCCGCAGACCCGGGCGCTCTGCTTACCGAAATGAACCGCGCCCTCCGCGGCGTCCTGCGGCAGCTGGGCACCACCCTTTTCACCACCGCCTGCTATCTCATCGTGGATGTCGCGCATGGGCGCATCACTTTCGCAAACGCCGGTCACCCGAGCCCGCTCCTCGTGCATGGCGCGGATTGTGAGGTCGGGCCGATCATCGCCCGCCGGACCGGTGGGCCCGCTCTCGGTCTGTTCGAGGACGTCCCATACACCACGCAAGAGCTTCCGGTGGCGGCCGGCGATCTGATCCTCGCCTTCACCGACGGCCTGTTCGAGGCGGAGAACGCCAATTCCGAAGCCTTCAGCATCGCCCGCCTGCGCGATTCGATCCGCAGCCGCAAGGGATTGCCGCTGGACCAGCTGATGCAGGGAGTCTTCAGCGAAATCAAGAGCTTCGCCGATGGCCAGTTGTTTTCGGATGACGTCTGCTTCGTCGGCGTGGAGATCACCCGCATCGAAGCCGGGGTTGGCGAAGTTTCCCGGACACGGGAGAAAATCGTTCGACTCCGGCACCGGGACGGCGACGGCCTGAAGCCCCTCTAACAAAACGAATCATTGACATCCAGCCCCTGACCCGCTGATCCTTCGAATGTTGAAAATCCCACTACTGATCCCTCCCGTTGCCGCGCTGGCCATCGCCGGAGCTTGGCTAGGCTCGCAACGCCAATCGATTTCCACCTTGGAGCGGGAAAGCGCGGTTCTGGAAAAAGCCATCGCCGCCCGCACTTCCGGCATCTCGCAGGATTCGCCGCGAAGCAAACCCACGGCTCCCGACAAGGCGGCCAAGGACAAGGAGCCGATCGACTGGCAGAAAGTCGCCGCCCAGTTCGCCGAAATGCGCCAGTCCGGCGGTGGTGGCGACATGCGGACGATGATGCGCTTCCAGCAACGCCTGCAAGCCATGAGCAAGGAGGAACTCGTCACCGCGCTCGAGGAGATTGCCGCACTCGATCTCCCGGCGGAATCCCGGAACATGCTGGAGCAAATGATCCTCGGGCCGCTCGTCGAAAAAGACCCGGAACTCGCTTTGACCCGGTTCATTGATCGGCTTCAGGACAACAACGGATCCCTCTCCTGGCAGCTTTCCAATGCCATGCAAGGCTGGGCGAAAAAAGATCCGGTGGCAGCGACCACTTGGTTCGACCAACAGATCGCCGCCGGAAAATTCGACAGCAAGTCACTCGATGGGAAAAGCCAGTCGCGCCTGCATTTCGAGGGATCCCTGACTTATGTCCTTCTGAGCTCGGATCCGGATGCCGCCGGGCGACGCTTGGCCGGCTTGCCGGCCGATCAGCGGGACGAGGCATTGTCCCAATTCTCCCGCCATCCACTTGAGGAGAACGACCAACTTGCATTCGCCAATCTCGTCCGCAATCAGGTGCCGGAAAAGGAGCAGGCCCGGGCACTTGCCCAACAGGCATCGCGCTTGGTGAGCGATGAAGGTTATTCGAAAGTCACCGAGTTTCTCGACCGCATCCAAGCCACGCCCGCCGAACGCAGCGCGAGCGTCGAGCAGGCCGCCGAGAACCGAATCCAGTCGATTTCCTTTCAAAAGAAAATCACCCGTGACGATCTCGATTCCATGCGCGAATGGGTCGCCGCCCAAGCTCCTGAAAAGACCGGTACGGTCACCGGCAAGGTCCTCGCCGATGCCTCTCAGAACGGCCGCAAAATGGAGTTCTCCGAAGCCGCCGAAATCGCCGTGCAATACCACGACGCCAGCGGCAACGACGAGGTGCTCTCCGCCTTCCTCGACGGCTGGCCCGCGCGGCAGAACAAGGAACAGGCCCGCCTCCTCGCTGAAAAGATTTCCGATGTGAAACGCCGTGGGGAAATCCTCAAAAAACTCAAATAACCCCCCGTGATGAAAATTTCCATCGCCGCCTCCATCCTCATCCTGCTCGTCGCCGTGCTCTTCGGAGTCCCGAACCACCAGCGGTTGGTGACCATCCGCGAGAGCCACGCGAAACTCGTCGCCGCCGCCTCGCAGCTCGGCGTTTCCATCGATTCCAACCGTCCGGACGACCCCGTCCGCGTCACCAAGCGCGAGCGCGAAAACAAGGAAGCCGACGCCCGTGCCGCAGCCGTCGAGTTCATCGCCTTTGCCAAGGAAATGGAAGCCATGGAGAAAAAGGGCGGTCCGCCGGACGAAGCCCAGCAGAAGCGCATCATGGAGATCATGGACCGCATGATGTCACTCGATCCCGCGCAGTTGAAGATCCTCATCGCCGAGGTCCGCGCCGCCAAGGATCTCAAGGACGAGATGCGCCAAGGCCTCATCGGCTTTTCCATCATGACTCTTTCCAACGATCACCCGCAAGCCGCGCTCGCCCTCTTCACCGAATCGTCGGATCTCTTCACGGAGAGCGGCATGGGCAATCACGTCGTTTCCTCCTCGCTCGCCAAGTGGGCGAAGGACGATCCGCTCGCCGCGGTGGAATGGGTGAAGAAAAACAGCGCGAAATTTCCCGATCTCATCACCGACGACGCCAAACGCGGCCTGATTTCCGGCACCGCCAACCAGGATCCGCGGCTTGCCTTCAAGCTCATCGGCGAGTTGGAAATCAAGGAAATCTCCCAATCCATCAACAGCATCATCCGCGCTGCCAAGACACCGGAGGAGCGGACCGCCACGCTCACCGCACTTCGCGAGCATCTCGCGACATTGCCCGACGAGAAAAAACGCGCGGAATTGTCGGAAAACGCCGTAAGACGCTTCGCGGACAACATCGCGGATGCGGGATTCGACGCCGGCACCCGTTGGATCGACGAAGCGGGTTTCTCGCCAACGGAACTCGATAGCTTCGTCAGTGGCCTCCAAGGTTCCGGGAAAAGCGAAGAAACCGGCAAATGGATCGAGTGGATCGGCGAAAAACTCCCACCCGACAAGGCGGATGACCGAATCGAAAACCTCGTCCGAAACTGGACCCGCAACGACTTTCAGGCTGCCGGCACATGGCTCGCCGCCGCCCCCGACGGCCCCACCAAAAACGCGGCCATCCGCAGCTACGCCGGGACGGTTGCCGAATACGAACCCGAAACCGCCACGCAATGGGCGCTCACCCTCCCACCCGGCAAGGACCGCGAACAAACGCTCAAGACCATCTACCGGAACTGGCCCAAGGACGACACGGCCGCCAAAGAAGCCTTCAAGCTGGAACACGGGATCAAGTGACCCGGAGGGATCAATTCCGCGGATTCCACCAGCCGTTGTTTTCGGTAGGGCCGCAGAAACCAATTTTGGCGGTGTCGTTGTCGCCGTTGAAGAAATTGATTGATGATTTTCCAGAAGGACCTTCTTCGGTGACGTGGCCATCGCACCAGCCGATGAGGGCTTTTCCGTTGAAGCGGAAATGCACGCTGGGCTGGAGGGCTCCGCGGATGCGCCAGTTCCTGTCGACCTCGCGGGGCGGTGCGGCGGAAGCCTACTGTTGGATACCATCGGGCCCGGCTAAGGCTGTTGCCGATACGCGCTGAGAATATCCGCTATGGCAATCACCTGCTTGGAATCACTCAGATTCAATCTTGCCACAAGGCAGGAACTGCCGCTGTCTCACTAGGTCCACTCCGGTGGACGGGGTCTGATATACCTCCCGTCAAGCGGTCGGCATCGACCGCAACGATGCTGCCAAACCGACCAAACGGCCGGGGAGGCGGTGGCGTATGTCCAAGCCGCCTGCCTTCGGGAAGTCCGGCCAAAGGCCTTCGCGGTCGTCTTGACGCGACTTTATCACTCCCCGTCCACCAGGAAAGACTCCACCGACCTTCCCATGAAACGATTCCCGCTCACATTCCTGGCCGTGATGGTCAGCTACCTGCCCGTTCTTTCTCAGGACGCGAACGATTCTTTATCTGAGGAAACCGCAGCCGCCCCCCCCCACCACCCGCATTCTCGGAAACATCCCGGACGGCACCCCGCCACCACCCGAGCCTCCCAAACCCAAATACATCGTCGCTTCAAGAGACGTGCTCGAAAGCAAATCCATCGAGCAAGGCGGGCGCACCATCACCCTCCGCGAAATCAATCCCATCGCCCTTCCGCCGCCCCCGCCACCGGTCGAGCCACTCTCGCCCGAGGCCGAAGCGGCTTTCCGCGAAAGGGCCGCCGAATACCGCGAAAGCCATCCCCGGACGAAAATGGCGTTTATCAGTGCGACCGTCTTCCGCTCCGAGGACTCCCCGCCGCG
>JBGSTM010000195.1:0-31253 GCA_041736495.1 Akkermansiaceae bacterium | reverse complement strand
TGTCTGCGGAGAAATTTCCACGTGAGAGCGAGAGCACCGCGTTTTCGGAGAGGCCGGCCCGCGAGGCGGCGGTGCCGGGGGCGAGGTCGAGGCCTTTGAAGGCCTTGCGGATGACCCAACTGAAATCGTCTTCTAGCATGGTGGGTTTTATGAAGAACAGGCAGGAATGCCCGTGTCACGTGTGGAAGAACAGGCAGGAATGCTTGGGTCACTTTTCACTCATCTCATCCGATAGTAAGAGTCCGAATTGTAGAGGAAATAAACGTCCTTCGGGTTCAGGCGGGGGAGCCAGACGAAGGGTTTGCCCGAGGAGTCGACCTCTTCGGCGAGGGTGGCCTGTTTGGCGGCCTTGGAGGGTTCGACGGAATCCGGATCCTTGGTGAAGGAGGTTTCGTCGATGCCGTGGACGATGTGGTTCACCCATTTCAACTCCTTGGCCTGTTCGCCGAATTCGCTCCAGTCGCCATTCGATGAGTGGCTATACATTTTCTTGATGAATTCGTCGGGGGTGATGCCCATTTTTGCGGCGACCGGGGTGCCGAGGCGGGCCCACCAGCGTTCGCTTTCCTGGTGGAACTCGCGCTGCTCGGTGAGGTTGAGCTGGGCCATGACCACCGAGCTGATCTGGTGGTGGAGGATGACCGCATTCGGATAGGCGTAGGATTCCTTGGCGAGCGTGGTGATGGCGGCGGCCATCGAGGCGGCGAAGGATTTCACGACGACGTGCACCGGCGCGTCGCTGGATTCCATGGCCTTGAGGATCCGATAGCCGGCCATCACGGAGCCGCCGGGGCTGGCATCGATGACGATGAAAATGGGCAGCTCGCGGTCTTTGTTGTTCCAATACTGGATGCGGCTGGTGACGAAATCCGCGGTGCTGTGGCTGATGAGCCCGTTGAGCGGAATCCGGCGGTCGGAAACGACGAGGATGCCGTTTTCCTTGAGCGGGTTCTTGAGGAAGACCGGCTTGGCGTCGGCGAACTGGGCGCGTTTGTCGGCGGTTTCGATGCGGGCGATGTCGTTCTGGAGGCGGGTGATTTCGAGGGCGGCTTCGGCCTGAGTGGCTTTGAGATCGTTGGCGAGTTTCTCGGCGCGGGATTTGGAAAGTTCGCCTTCTTCCGAAAGCCGGTCCTTTTCCTCGGTCATTTTTGCGAGCTCGGCTTGCAGGGCGATCTGGCGTTTGGTGGTCTCGAGCGCGAGTTTTTCAGTGATGAATTCCCGCTCGATCTTCATTTTTTCGACCTCGGCGCGCATGGCGTTGGTGGCGGCGACGAGGCGCGCGGCCTGAAGTTCGTTCTCGGCGGAGAGGGCTTCCGTTTCCTTGGCTTTCGCATCGATTTCCGGGTCTTTCACCTCTGCGGAAGCAGGAGCTTCTGCCTCGGCTGGCGCGGGCGAGGTCGCATCTTTTGCGGAAATCCAGGTGGTCATGGCCAGTCCCAGGACGGCGGTGCGGATCGTCAGATGTTTCATGATTTGGCTTTGGAGCGGTTTGGTGACTCTGCTTTGTCTTGAAATCCTATGGGTTACGGGCTTTCCGGGCTTTCGCGCGGACTCCGATGAACACAATGATTCCGGCAAACACCAGAAAACAAGCTGCCGCAATGCCAAGCACGGTGAAAAGTCGCGTACTGGCGGAATCCACCTGCGCGTCGGTAATCTTATCCACCGGAATTTCCCCCGGGATGCGGGTGAACACGAGCTTGCCATCGGCGATGCCGACGCGGGTGAGCTTGGCCATCGCCGGGCCGATGACGGGATCGAGGAGATAGCGTTCGGTGATGCGGTAGGGCGACATCTGGTCGATGAACTCGGGCGCGACTTTTTTCCCGGGGACTTCGATGTTGTCTAGGCTGAGGATGACTTCGTGTTTCAGTAAATTCGGGTGGGCGACCATGGTGCCGTTGAGAAACCGCTGGTCGGAGGCGATCCAGCCGGGCTCGCCTTCCCGCGCGAATCGCGGCCTGCCATTGAGGGGGAAGGAAATCGCGATGCGCATTTGACCGTCACCGATGCTGATGACGCGGAAGGTTCCGCGCAGTTCCTTGAAGGCATCGTAGGCGGCGGTGGCCGTGTTCAGATCGTCGGCGGAGAGGGCGAGCGAGGCTTCGGTATCGCCGGCGAGTTGCTGGCGGAAGGCCTCGATGCGCTCGGCCAGCTTGTTGAGTTCGGGCTCCTTGTTCTCGATGGATGAGACCTCGATGGTCACCGGCTGGGTGTCGGTGAATTTCGCGATTTCATTGAACTGGCGGAACAGGGTGAGCACCGAGAATCCGATGAGAAACACCATCACCGCGAGGGCGGCGATGAGGATGGCGCAGCCGGCGAAGGGCGAACGGGCGCTGTCGTCTTTGAGTGGCTTGAGCTGGTTCATCGGAAATCGCGTCAGACGTCTTTGCCAGGCAGGTCCCCGTCGTCGGGCTTTTTCTCGGGTGGCGTTTCATCAAGCTCGGAGGCTTCGCCGATTTCAGGAATTTCGTCGATCTTGGGAACGTCGTCGATCTCGGGGATCTCGTCGGTGGCGTGGTGATCCTGTTGGGGATATTCGTCGTGCCATCCGTCGTCGCCCGCCTCGGGGTCGTGGTGGTCGGTTTCCGGGTGGTTCTGATGCCAGTCGTAGTCTTCGGGCGTGTCCTCCGCCGTGGGGTCCTCGGCCCTCATTTGCTCCTCGCGGGCGAGTTGGCGCTCCATGCTCTCGCGGGCCTCCTGCTCCTCCTTGATGCGGCTTTTCTTGTTGTCGTAATAAGCGAGCCAGATGCAGATTTCGTAAAGAATGATCATCGGCAGAGCCATGAGCAGCAGCGTGAAGATATCCGGGGTCGGGGTGAGCACGGCGGCCGCCACGAAAATCGCGACGATGGCGTAGGAACGCGTCTTGGACATCGTCGCGTAGGAGAGAAGTCCCAGTTTCACGAACACCATCACCACCACCGGCAGCTCGAAGGACGCACCGAAGAGCAGCGTGAACTGGGTGGCGAACGAAATGTATTCGCCGATCCGCCAGTCGTTGGAAATGCCCATGCCGCCGCTCCATTCGGCGAAGAACAACAACGCCCGCGGCAGCACCAGATAGTAGGCAAACGCGGTGCCTGCGAGAAACAACCCGAAGCCCACCGCCATTGCCGGCCACATCACCCGCTTCTCGTGGCTGTGAAGGCCCGGCAGCACGAACTGCAGGATGAAAAGCAACAGCAACGGAAATGACAGAACGATGCCTGCGACGAAGGAAAGTTTCATGGAAAGCATGAAGCCTTCCGTCGGCCGGAGCGCGGACATCATCCGCAGGTTCCCCTGGCCGTCGCTGTCGGTATTCGGCCTGCTGACGAGCAGGGACTTGAGCTGGAGTTTCAGCTCGTTGTCGCCGTCGGTGGCGTTCACGAAGCCCTCGCGTTTTTCTTCCGGCAGCGCCATCGCCGCACGCAGCAGACTGATGGATTTCGCATGGAAGGCGAGATTTTCGTCGCCCAGGGTTTGATAAAATACCTCGCGCTGGTCGGGCGTGAGATTCATGGCGGCGTGTTCGATTTTCCGGGCTTTTCCCCAGATTTCCACGTCCACCGGGCGGGTTGCGTCCGCCGGCAGGGTCGCCTTGAGCTGGGTGACGAGCACCTGGTCCACTGGATGGCGGAAAAACTCCATCAGCTCCTTGTTGAAGGCGAAGCAGATGATCATCGAAACCACCAGCGTGATGACCACCCGGGTGATCATCGTCCGTAAATCCTCCAGATGCTCGAGAAACGGCTTTTCGTGGTCGGGATGGGCGTGCTCGCGGAGCTGGATGACTTTTTTCAGCAGATACATGCTTGTGGGGGCGGGATTCAAGCCGCGCATCCCCCGCACCGCAAGGGCAGATGTTTTGGCGGGGGAAATCCGGCGTTGCGGCGCGGGCGGCCATGTTCCACCCTACGGCCGTCGCGCCGACGCCGGAAGATTTTCCCCATGCTCCAGACCGATTTGCTGATTCCTGAATTTCCGATCCTCGATCAATCGATCCAGGGTCGGCCCTTGGTTTACCTCGACAATGCGGCCACCACGCAGAAGCCGATGGCCGTCCTGCTGGCGTCCCGGCACTACTACGAGGCCATCAACGCCAACATCCACCGCGGCACCCACCACCTCGCCCGCCTGGCCACCGAGACCTTTGAAAATTCCCGGCAGACGGTAGCCACCTACCTGAACACCGCCTCTTCGGACGAGGTGATCTTCACCTCCGGCACCACCGACGGCATCAATCTCGTCGCCGAAGTGCTCGGGCTTTCCGGCAGGGTCAAGCCGGGTGACGAAATCCTCATTTCCACGCTGGAGCACCACTCGAACATCGTTCCCTGGCAGATGCTCTGCGAGCGCACCGGCGCGGAGCTTAAGGTGATCCCCTGCGACGAGGAGGGAGTGCTGGATCAGAACGCATTCCTCGCCCTGCTCAGCGAACGCACGAAAATCCTCTCGCTCACGTGGATTTCCAACTCCTTCGGCACCGTGAATCCGGTCGCTGAAATGGCCGCCGCCGCCAAAAGCGCCGGGGCGCTCGTCTTGATCGACGCCGCGCAGGCCGCCGCGCATGTCCGGATCGACGTGCAGGCCCTCGACATCGATTTCCTCGTGTTTTCCGGCCACAAGATCTACGCTCCCACCGGCATCGGCGTCCTGTGGGGCCGGGCGGACGTGCTCAACGCCCTTCCGCCATGGCGCGGCGGCGGCGAGATGATCAAGGAAGTCACCTTCGAGAAAACCACCTACAACGAGCTGCCCTTCAAGTTCGAAGCAGGCACACCGAACATCGAGGGAGCCATCGCCCTCGCTGCCGCCATCGATTTCGTGAGCGGCATCGGCCTGAGCCCGATCCAGCAGCACGAGCACGCCTTGATTCGGTCCGCCGCCGACGCGTTGGCGGGCATTCCAGGAATCCGCTTTTTCGGCCCCGCTGACCGGGCCGGTGCGCTATCCTTCCTCGTCGAGGGCGTGCACCATTACGATCTCGGCACGCTGATGGACCAGATGGGCGTCGCCGTGCGCACGGGTCACCACTGCTGTCAGCCGCTCATGTCGCGTTTCGGTATCACCGGCACCGTGCGGGCGTCCTTCGCGCTTTATAATTCCGAGCGCGATGTCACCGCGCTCGCCGAAGCCGCGGAAAAAGCCGTTTCCATGCTGCGCTAACTTCCATTCCACCATGAACATCGTCCTCGGCATTTCCGGATCCATCGCCGCTTACAAGGCCGCCGATCTTGCGTCGCAACTGGTCAAGCTCGGCCACGAAGTCCACGTCGTGATGACCCGTTCTGCGGTGGAGTTCATTGCGCCGCTAACGCTCCAGACGCTCACCCGCCAGCCGGTGCTCGTCTCGCTCGAAGACGAAAAACAATCGTGGAAACCCGGTCACATCGAACTCGCCGACCAGGCGGATCTCCTGCTCGTCGCCCCCGCCACTGCGAACACCTTGGCGAATTTCGCCAACGGCCTCGCCCCCGACACGCTCTCCTCCATCTACCTCGCCCTGCCGCGCACCACCCCGGTTCTCATCGCTCCGGCGATGAACGGAAAAATGTGGCTGCACCCCGCCACCCAGCGGAATCTAGCACAACTCACCGCCGACGGCTGTACCTTCGTCGGTCCGGCGGAAGGGGATCTCGCCTGCGGTTACGAAGGCATCGGCCGCCTCGCACCGGTGGAGGAGATTCTGGCGAGTATTGCGGAGTTGTTGCACTGAGGGCCTTGAGAAAATTCCTCATGCCACCCGCTGATCGGGCGATCCTGCGCGAGGCCGCCCGACTCGCTCTTGCCGGCGCCTTCATCGCCGGATGCTTCGGCATCCTCCACGACCAGGTCACCTACACGATCTCGCCGGAGTATTTCACCCGGATGAAATTCCAGCAGTTCCGCTCGGTGGATTTCGGGTTGCCACCGCGCCTGTTCGTCGCGGAAATCGGTTTTCTAGCAACCTGGTGGGTGGGCTTGATCGCCGCATGGTTCCTCGCGCGAGTCGCTTTGCCGAAGTTCGAGTCGCCAGGGAAAAAGGTGATCAGCGCGATGGCGGTCATCGTCGGTGTCACGATTCTATCGGGAACTGCCGGATACTTCGCCGGACCGGGTCTGTTGGGAAATCGTCCAGGCTGGGGTGAGGCGCTGGACTCATTCGGAGTCACCGATACGACAGCCTTCCACCGCGTGGCCGGCATTCATCTCGGAAGCTACGCCGGGGCGTTTCTCGGCTGGATCGCGCTGATGGTGAAGTTTCTGAAATCCCCCGCTCCCACCGGGGATTGGAATTCACTCAGGGCGGAAAGATAAGTGCCGGCGGATCCCACGGTGACGTCGCAGATGACAACCGTCCCCTGAGTTCATGGGTGAAATTGATCCGTCCGGAATCCGTGGAGTCGTTATCCACGGCGTAAGACCCTCCCAGCTTGTCGAAGGAGAAACCAAGAGGGACGCTGCTTAGCACCCGACTCCCGGCCAGGGTATCAAACCGATTGAAGGTGACGGTCTCGGTGCCGCCCGCGGTGAACGGGGTGATGGTTCGCGTTTGAATGATGGTCGCTGCGGAAGCGACGCCACCCGCAGCCGTAAGGGCGAACAGGGTCGGGAATATTTTCATAGAAAAACGTTGTTGTTAGTTGGGGGGCAGGCTTGGTGGGTGGAAGCCGGCCACGCGAACATGTCGCCGGGGTAGCGGAAACAATGGCAATTTCCGCCCGCCGATCCTTCAGCGAAATTGCTGGAGAACCGGCGGAGCGGATGGGGGGATGGACGCAAGGCCGGATTGTTAAGCCTTCAATGAATCCTTAGCATCGGACATGCCCTGCACGGGACACCCACCGGGATTTTCGTGGGATCGCCGGATGCCGCACTCTGAAGCGTGGCGGATTCCTCCCTAGGGGCGACTTGATCTCAGGACCACGCACCAGACCACGAAATAATTAGAGCGGATAGGCGTCGGCTGGATTCTGGGATCGTGGGTCGCCGGGTGAAAGGGGGCGATGGCTTGCGCCTGTGCATGATCGTCGTGCAAATGCATGACGGATCGCCGCTACCCCAGCATCTCCGTCAGATGCCCGAACACATCGGTATTTCTCACCATCCCGACAAACCGGTCGGATTGCGGACCCAGTGCCGAAACCAGCGTGGGATCCGATGTGTGTGTCGTCCCTGTCCAGCCGATACCGGTGTGGTTCCCGGCGAATTGCCCGAGCAATCCTTCCGGTTTCCCGAGCTGTTCGTTCCACTCGATGACCGGATGTTTCCGGACGATTTCAAACAACGCTTCGGCCTGTTCAGGCTTGAGAGTGAAATCGAGGTGATTTCGCACCAGTTCGGTCACTTGGTCGGCTCGCTTTCCCTTCATTTTGAACCATTCGCCAAGCAAGCGCTCGTGGGAGGCCTTGAAATTGACGATCTTGGCGAACCGCTGCGTGCTCTCGTCGTAGCCTTTTCCCATGCCGTTGAGACCGGGGTTCGAGTTGCCGTGGTCGCTGGTGACGACGAGCAGGATGTCATCGCGCGTGCCGATGAGCGCAAGCACGGCCGCGACGGCGTCGTCAAATGCGAGCTGCTCGTGTAGCAGCGCGCCGATGTCATTCAAGTGCGCGGCGTGGTCGATGCGCGCGCCTTCGATTTGCAGGAGAAACGGCTTGTCGCTGGCGAGAAAACGCGTGAGCGCGGCATTCGACATTTCCGTGAGCGTCGGAACCTTGGCCGCCATCTCCGGGTTGTGGTTGCGGTCGATCGAGAAGGGGAGGTGACCGCGGGTGAAGGTGCCTAGCAGTTTTTCCTCGCGGGCGGCGAGCAGTCCGTCGCGGTTGTTGATGATGCCGTAGCCTGCCTTGGCAAAATCCGCGGATAGGTCGCGCTTGTCCGGACGGTCCTTTTTGTCGAAAAACCCGGAACCACCGCCGAGAACGACATCCACACGGTCGAGATATTGCGGCGCGATGGAATTCTCGTCGTTCCGCTTCGGCACGGATGCCGCAAATCCGGCGGGCGTCGCGTGGGTCACCGTGGCGGTGGTGACGAGGCCGATCCGAAGGCCCTTTTTCTTCAGGATTTCGGCGATCGGCGTGATTGCCTGACCCGCAGGATTGATATTGATGCTGCCGTTGTTAACGCGCTGGCCACCGCCCCAAGCCGTGGATGCCGCGGCGGAATCCGTGACCATCGAGTTCGCCGACGCCGTGTCCATCAACCCGCGGGCGGCGCTGCGGTCATTGAGCAGAGCCCACCAACGCGTGCCCTGTTTCCGGGTCAGCTGGGAGTAGGCCTCGGCCAGCGTCAGCACACCCGGGCTCATGCCGTCTGACACCATGAAGACCACTCCGCGCACTTTTTTGGCAGGGGCACCCGCCGGTTCGGCCGAGGCTCTTGCGCCGGCGAGCATCGCAGCAGCTCCTCCGAAGGTGGCGGCCTTGAGCCAGTCCCGTCGGGCGATTTCACTGCCGCTCGGAAGTTTTGTTTTCATAATCGTGATTTAGCAGTTCCGCAGGGGAGGGCAACCCCTATGCGACCCCAAATGACCTTCATCCCGCCGCGGGCGAACGCGGCGGGCGCTCCGTCATGTCGAATCGCATTCGCAGATTTATTGTCGATTGGGACGAGACCGGATGACGTGGATGCCACTCCAGCCTGTCTTTGTTAGGGCGGGTTGCTTTTGCCTCTTGCAATCGAAGGGATTACAGGTCAATCCTGTCTGATCCTCGAAAGAATCCAGATAAACCCGCAAGAACGCGTTACCTACTGGCAGGAGGTAGCCTGGTGAGCGTTGCGATCAAAGCACCGGCCTGGGACTGGCGATTGTCCGCCGGATGGTCGAGGGCCACGGAGGGCGGATCTGGGTCGAAAGCGGGCAGGGCAAGGGCTCGACGTTTTTCTTCACGCTACCGGTTTCCCCGTTCAAAGGAATTCCACCCAGCCATGACGCCGCCCATTCCCACCATTCTGGTCGTTGATGACAGCGCCCCCGCGCTCCAGGCGGCGGTGCGCCTGCTGCGGCAGGCGGGCTACGAAGTGGTCGAGGCCTCGAGCGTGCTAATGAACACTCCAAAATTCACGCCATGTTAGAATCCCTCCGTCTCTTGGTTGATACGTCGGACTTTCCCGCACGGTGGAACTGCGGGAATTGGAGTCCCGCCCATGGCTGGGTTCACATTCTGGCCGACCTCGCCATTGCGTCAGCTTATGCCATGATCCCGCTGGCCATCGCGCGCTATTGCTGGCTGAAACGTTCCGAACTCGCGTTCCCGAAAATCCTCTGGCTGTTTGCGGCATTCATCTTCAGTTGCGGGAGTGCTCATTTGGTGGAAGCCATCTTGTTCTGGTTTCCCATGTATCGGTTTGCCGCCTTGCTCAAGGTGGTCACCGCCATTGTGTCCTGGGCCACCGTGATAACGATTGTCCGGATCGCTCCGCAGGCGCTTGAACTACCGGGACTTCGTCGCATCAACGACGAGCAGCAGCAACTGGTGGTCAGCCGGGAGGCTCGTGAAGCCTTGGAACGCAGCAACCGCGATCTCGCTCAAGCAGAGGCTCGGCTGCAGGAGGCACTCGCTGAAACCCACAATCTCCGCGCGGCGCTCGACGAGCACGCGATCGTCGCGATCACCGATCCGCAAGGGAAGATCACCTTCGTCAATGACAAGTTCTGCGCGATTTCGACATACTCCCGCGGGGAATTGCTCGGTCAGGATCATCGGATCATCAACTCCGGCCATCATCCCAAGGAGTTCATCCGCGATCTGTGGACAACGATTGCGAAGGGCAAGGTCTGGCACGGCGAGATCAAGAACAAAGCCAAGGACGGCTCGTTCTACTGGGTCGCCACTACCATCGTTCCTTTCCTCGACGAGCATGGCAAGCCCCGGCAATATGTGGCCATCCGCGCGGACATCACGGAGCGCAAACTGGCGGAAGAAGCCCTCACGGCGGCGGTCAAGGAGGTCACTGATTTCAAAACGGCGCTGGACGAGCACGCCATTGTGGCTGCCACCGACCCGCAGGGGAAAATTACCTTCGTAAACGATAAGTTCTGCGCCATCTCGAAGTACTCCCGTGCGGAGCTGATCGGGCAGGACCATCGCCTCATCAATTCCGGCCATCACTCCGGGGAATTCATCCGCGATCTGTGGGCGACCATCACGCACGGCAAGGTCTGGCAGGGCGAGATCAAGAACCGGGCGAAAGATGGGTCGTTCTACTGGGTAGCTACGACCATTGTGCCCTTCCTCGATGACAGTGGCAAACCGCGGCAATACGTCGCCATCCGCGCCGATATCACCGAGGGCAAGGTGGCGGAAGAAGCGCTCCGGCAAACCAAGGAGCGGATGCGGTTGGCCACGGAAGCCTCGGCCGTGGGTATTTGGGAGTGGAATATCGCGTCCCATGAGATCCGTTGGGACGCCCAGATGTTCCGGATTTACGGCCTCGCCCCCACCCCTGACGGATTTGTGGATTACGATGTCTGGCGAAACTCCGTCCTGCCGGAGGATATCAATTTGCAGGAGGAAATCTTGCAGGAAACCGTTCGCCAGGTCGGCGATTCGAGCCGGGAATTCCGCATCTTCAGAAACAGTGATGGAGAATGCCGAAATATCCAAGCCGTGGAACGTGTGAGCGTCGATAATCAAGGCCGGGCCGAATGGGTTGTGGGAACCAATCTCGACATCACCGAGCGCAAGCAGGCAGAGGAAGCCAACGAGCGGGCCCGGCAACGCCTCAGCGAAGCGCAGCGCATCGGGCGGATGGGCGATTGGGAGTTCAACCTCGCCACGGGCGCGATCATCTGGTCGCCGCAAGTATTCGAAATTCTCGGGCGCGATCCCGAACTTGGTCCGCCCCAAAGTTTTGAGGAAAACGCCGCGATATACGAGTCCGCGAGCGCGGCGCTGATGTCGGAAAAGGTGGCCGCAGCGATCGCCTCGGGTGAAGCCCAGGACTATGAACTCGCGGTGCTGCAACCGGGCGGCCAGCGGGTTTCGGTGCAGGCCAGGGCGGTGCCACGAAAGGACGAGACCGGCAAAGTGGTGGCTCTCACCGGAACGGTTCAGGACATCACGCAGCGGAAGCGGGCGGAGGCGGAGAGCACCCGGCTCTTGCAGGTGCTGGAGGCTACCCTGAACGAAATCTATATTTTCGACGCGCAGACGCTCCGCTTCCGGTATGTCAACGACTGCGCCCGGCGCAATCTGGGTTACTCGATGGAGTCCATGAGAGCGCTGACTCCGGTCGATTTGAAGCCGGAATTCAGCGCGGCCACTTTCAACGAAATCGTCGGGCCGTTGCGCCGCCTCGAGACTGAGAAGCTGAACTTCCAAACGGTCCATCGCCGGGCCGACGGCGGCCTTTACCCGGTGGATGTTCACTTGCAACTCGTCGAGCGCGATGGAGATGCCGTCTTCCTGGCCGTCATCAACGATATCTCCGAGCGCAAGCAGGCGGAGCAATCGATCCGTGACAGCGAGGAATACTTCCGTTTTCTCAATGATCTGGTCAATGCCACGAGGGAGCTGTCCGAACCGGAACAAATCCTGGAGGTGACATCGAGAATGCTCGGCGCTCACCTCAATGCCTCGCGCTGCGCTTACGCGGATGTGGCCTCAGACGGCGAGCAGTTCAAAATTCGGCATGACTATACGGACGGCTGCTCGAGCACGGTGGGTCACTATCAACTCTCCCTGTTTGGCGGGAACGCCATGACAACCCTTCGCCGTGGCCAAACCCTCGTCATTCGAAATGTGGTTGAAGAACTCTTGCCGGATGACGGGGCCAACATGTTCAACGCCCTCGGTATCCAGGCCATCATCACCTGTCCGCTCGTCAAGGAGGGTGGTCTGCGCGCCATGATGGCCGTGCACCAGACGACCCCCCGCGATTGGCAACCCAAGGAGATCGCACTGGTGCAGGATGTCGTGGAGCGCTGCTGGGCGATGATTGAGCGGCGGACCGCAGAGGAGGAAATTCACGAACTCAACACGCGGCTGGAACAGCGCGTCATGGAACGCACCAACCAGCTCGAAGCGGCCAACAAGGAGCTGGAGGCGTTCAGCTACTCCGTTTCGCATGACCTCCGCGCGCCGCTGCGGGCCGTGAACGGGTTTGCAAGAATCGTGCTGGATACCTACGCGCCTCAATTGCCTGCGGAGGCCCGGGAATACCTCGAGGATATCTGCACCGGCGGCGAGCAAATGGGGCAGTTGATCGACGACCTGCTGGCGTTTTCCCGTCTGAGTCGCCAAGCCATGAAATCGCAGCCCGTGGAAACATCACGGCTCGTGCGAATCGTCCTGGAAGAACTCGCCGCGCAACGTGAGGGACGCGCGTTTGAAATCAAGATCGGGGACCTGCCCGTTTGCGCGGGCGACCCCGCGCTGCTCAAACAGGTCTGGTTCAACCTGATTTCCAATGCGATCAAATACACTCGCGAACGAACTCCGGCGGTCATGGAAATCGGCTGCCAGCGGATCGATGGGGAGGATCGCTTTTTTGTCCGCGACAATGGTGCTGGCTTTGACATGCGCTACGTCCATAAGTTGTTCGGTGTCTTTCAACGCCTGCATCGCGCGGACGAGTTTGAAGGCACGGGCGTGGGTCTGGCGATCGTACAACGCATCATCCACCGCCACGGCGGGCGGGTGTGGGCGGAGGCGGAAGCGGGTCGCGGCGCGCTTTTTCAATTCACTCTGAACTAAAAATTGAAATCATGAATCCAATCGAAATCCTGTTGGTGGAGGATAATCCCGCCGACCTGAAGATGACCCTGCACGCGCTGCGCAGCGGGAACGTCGCGAACCACATCCACGTTGCCCGCGATGGTGCGGAGGCGCTGGAGTTCATTTTCTGCGAGGGAGCGTTTGCCTCGCGTAACATCAACGAAGGGCCGAAAGTGATCCTGCTCGATCTGAAACTGCCGAAGGTGGACGGCCTGGAAGTTCTGGCACGGGTAAAAGGCGACCCACGGACCAGGAAGATCCCGGTCGTCATCATGACCTCCTCCAACGAGCAGAGTGACGTGGCCAGAAGTTATGATCTGGGCGTCAACAGCTACATCGTCAAGCCGGTGAACTTTGAAAATTTCGCCAAGGCCGTCCAGGAACTGGGCATGTACTGGCTATTGCTCAACCAACCGCCGGTCTCGGAACCATGATGAAAAAACCCCTGCAGCTCCTGATCGTCGAGGATAACCCTGCCGATGCCAAGTTGCTGCTGGCTGAGTTGCGCGTCGCTGGATTCGAGCCGACATGGAAACGCGTCGAGACGGAGTCTGACTTTCTGGCGGAGATTGAAAACTCGCCCGACATCATCCTTTCCGACTATTCACTGCCGCAATTCAGCGGTTTGCGGGCCGCGGAACTATTGCAGGAGAGTGGTCGGGATATTCCTTTCATTCTGATTTCCGGAACGATGGGCGAGGAAACGGCGGTGGAAGCCATGAAGCGTGGCGCAACGGATTATCTGCTCAAGGACCGGATCGCACGGCTGGGCAGTGCGGTGGAACGAGCCTTGGGTGAGACGCTGGCAAAGAGGGAACGCAGGCAAACGGAGGAGACGTTGCGGTTGCTCGGCACAGCCCTTGAGCAATCCAACGAATCCATCATGATCACCGACGCGCGACTCGACCTGCCGGGCCCGGCCATTGTGTTCGTCAATCCCGCCTTTTCGCGGATGACCGGCTACACCGCGGAGGAATCGATGGGCAATACTCCGCGGATCCTGCAAGGGCCGCGCACCGACAAAGCCGTGCTGAATCGGCTGCGCAAGAATCTTGAACAGGGAGAACTATTTGTCGGCGAGGCAGTCAGTTATCGAAAGGACGGAAGCGAATTCGACCTCGAATGGCAAGTCGCACCGGTGCGCAACGCGGGCGGAAAAATCACCCATTTCGTGGGCATACAGCGCGACATTACCGAGCGCAAAACGCGTGAACGGGAACTGCAAAGCGCTAATCGGGCGCTCCGATTGTTGAGCGCCAGCAATGAGGCGTTGATCCGGGCAGAAGCCGAACCTGAGCTGCTGGAACGAATCTGCCGGATCGCCGTAGACACTGGCGGATACCGCATGGCTTGGGTGGGTTATGCACAGGACAATGAAGTCCGTTCCATCAAGCCGATGGCCTACGCAGGTGCGGAGGAGGGCTATTTTTCCGAAATCAAGCTCTCATGGAACGAGAATGATCCGCTGGGACAGGGACCGGCGGGTCAAGTGATCCGTACCGGTCGCGCGGTCGTTTGTCCGGATTTTACCGGCGATGCCGCGCTCCGACCTTGGCACGCCGCCGCCGAGAGACGCGGTTTCAGGGGGGTGACTTTGCTGCCATTGCAGGATGGGCAACGCACGTTTGGCTTTCTCGGTCTCTATTCCGCCGACGTTAACGACGCGGGATTCGACGAAGTCAAACTACTTCAGGAGCTGGCTGCGAATCTGGCCTTCGGCATCATTCATCTTCGTGCTCGTCTCGACCGGCAGCGGCTTCAAACAGCCGTGCTTCAAGTCGCCGCAGGCGTCTCAGGCGCTTCTGGGACTGAGTTCTTCGAGCATTTTGCCTGTCACATGGCCGACGCGGTCGGCGCACAGGCGGGTGTTGTGTTGAAGATTGACGCGGGAGACCCGCTTTCCGCTTCAACACTCGTCGCAGTGGTGGATGGCAAAGTCGTGGGGAATTTCAAATGCCACATCCAAGGCTCGCCCTCCGCGAATCTGGCGGCGCACGATTCGTTTGTGGTCGCCCGGGGAGCGGCTGAAAAATTCCCGGAAGCGCGCGAGCTGGCAGCTCTCCGGGCTCAAGGTTACGTGGGCCGTCGGCTCGATGATTCGGCCGGACAGCCCTTGGGCATCCTGTTTGTGGTCTTCCGAGAACCCTTGGAGGACGTTGAATTCGTCTCATCCACCCTGAAAATTTTCGCGGCCCGCGCGGCGTCGGAATTGCAACGCCAGCAAACCGATGCTCGCATCCGCGAACAGGCCGCCCTCATCGACGAATCCCGCGACGCCATCGTGGTGTGCGATCTGGACCATCGCATCACCTTCTGGAACAAGGGGGCCGAGCGACTCTACGGCTGGAGTGCCGAGGACGCGCAGGGCGGCAACTTGCAGGCGTTGTTGGAGGTGGATCCCGTCATCTTCATAGAAGCTGACCGCGCCGTCCGGGAAACGGGCGAGTGGAACGGGGAAATCAAACAACGGGCCCAGGATCAATCGGAGGTGACCCTGAATGCCCGGTGGACGCTGATTCGCGAGGCCGACGGGCAGCCTCGCTCCATTCTCTCCATCGACACCGACATCACCGAACAGAAGAAAATTGAAGCGCAGTTTCTCCGCGCGCAACGGATGGAGAGCATCGGCACGCTTGCCGGCGGCATCGCCCATGACCTGAACAACGCTCTCAGTCCCATCATGATGGCGCTGGAGGTCCTGTCGCTTCGCTTTACCGATCCGCGAAGCGCCGAGCTGCTCTCGCTCCTGCAAACCAGCGCACAGCACGGTGCGGACATGGTGCGCCAGGTTCTCTCCTTCGCCCGCGGCATCGAGGGCCAGCGCATGGTGGTGCAAGTAAGTCACCTGATCGAGGAGATCGAAAAAATCGCCAATGACACCTTCCTCAAACATATCCGGGTGGAAACCCTTGTATCCGACGAACTCTGGACGGTGGTGGGCGATCCCACGCAGATCCACCAAGTGCTGTTGAACCTCTGTGTGAATGCCCGCGATGCGATGCCTGGCGGCGGCACTCTCACCCTGTCCGCCGCTAACCGGCAGATTGATGCGCAATACGCCGCGCTGAATCTTGAAGCCAAACCGGGACCTTACATTTGCATCAAGATCGAAGACAGCGGTAGCGGCATGCAAGCCGCCGTGATGGAGAAGATTTTCGATCCTTTTTTCACCACCAAGGAAGTTGGCCTGGGCACCGGTCTGGGGCTTTCCACCTCGCTGGCGATCGTCAGAAGCCATGGCGGTTTCATCCGCGTGTATAGCGAACCTGGAGCCGGCACCACCTTTAAAGTCTACCTTCCCGCGCAATCGGAGTTCACCGCCGAAACCGCGGCTAAAATCGCCTCCGAACTGCCGCGGGGTCACGGCGAGCTCATCCTGGTCGTCGATGACGAGGCCGCGGTGCGGGTGATCACCCAAGCCACGCTCGAAACTTTCGGCTACAAGGTCCTGCTTGCCAGCGACGGTGCCGAGGCGGTCGCCCTGTATGCCACCCGCAAAGCGGAAATCGCCGCCGTGATCACAGACATGACGATGCCGGTCATGGATGGTCCCGCCACCATCCAAGTGTTGAAAAAGATCGATCCTGGCGTGCGGATCATCGCGGCGAGCGGCCTGACCATCAGTGTGGAAGTTGCCCGCGCCTGTGGTCTCGACGTGAGACATTTCCTCCCAAAGCCCTACACTGCCGAGACTTTGCTTCGAGTCTTGCGACAGATCCTGAGTAGCGAGCTCTGAGCCGATCCGTGAAAATCCCGCTTGTCCTGCGTGAAAACCCGCGGGTCGTGAACGTGTCGCTCTTCGAACTCCCGCTCAACCCAAGGAAATGATGGGGCTGGATCACTTCTTCCTTAGTCGATGGTCCCTTGCATGCTTTCGCGCTCACCTCAGGCTTGCACCGATGCTCAGGGTTCTTTAACCCATCCCCCACATGACGCACGACCCGGACCAACATGCCTCGCTTGGCGCGATGTATTCCGACTATTTCCTCGATTACGCCAGCTACGTCATCCTTGAGCGCGCGGTGCCCCACCTTTTCGACGGTCTCAAGCCGGTCCAGCGGCGCATTCTCCACGCCATGGATGAAATCGACGACGGCCGCTACAACAAGGTCGCCGGGATCGTCGGAAACACGATGAACTACCACCCGCACGGCGACCAGTCCATCGGCGCCGCCATCGTCGGGCTCGGGCAAAAGGACCTGCTCATCGACACCCAGGGAAACTGGGGCAACACCCTCACCGGCGACGGCGCCGCCGCGCCGCGGTACATCGAGGCCCGCCTCACCAAGTTCGCCAACGAAGTCGTTTTCAACCCGAAAACCACCCACTGGCTCCCGAGCTACGACGGCCGCCGCAAGGAGCCGGACACCCTGCCGGTCAAATTTCCGCTGCTGTTAGCCCAGGGTGTCGAGGGCATCGCCGTCGGCCTCGCCTGCAAGATCCTCCCGCACAATTTCCACGAGCTCATCGAAGCTTCCATCGCCGTCCTGCGCGACCAGCCGTTCACGCTCATCCCGGATTTTCCCACCGGCGGCATCATGGACGCCTCCGACTACCGCGACGGCCTGCGGGGCGGAAAAGTCCGGGTCCGCGCCCGCATTTCCACCGAGAAAAAAGGCTATCTGCGCATCACGGAAATCCCCTTCGGCACCACCACCGGCGGCCTGATGGAGTCCATCGTCGCCGCCGCCGACAAAGGAAAAATCAAGATCCAGAAAATCGAGGACAATACCGCCGCCAACGCCGACATCCTCGTCTATCTGCCAGCCGGGGCCGATCCCGACCAGACCCGCGACGCGCTCTACGCGTTCACCGACAGCGAGCTCACCATTTCCCCTAACGCCTGCGTGATCTACGACGGCAAACCGGTGTTCATGGGCGTTTCCGAAATACTCCGCCGCGTCACCCACCACACGCGCGACCTGCTCAAACAGGAGCTCGAAATCAAACTCGGCGAGCTCGCCGAGAAATGGCACTTCAGCTCGCTGGAAAAAATCTTCATCGAGAACCGCATCTACCGCGACATCGAGGAATGCGAAACCTGGGAAGCCGTGCTCAAGGCCATCGACGACGGCCTCAAGCCGTTCAAGAAACTCCTCAAACGGGAGGTCACCGAGGACGATCTCGTCCGGCTAACGGAAATCAAGATCAAGCGCATCTCCAAGTTCGACTCCTTCAAGGCCGACGAGGAAATCCGCGGACTCGAAAAATCCATCGACGAGACCGAGAAGAACCTCCGCAACCTCACCAAATTCACCATCCGCTGGTATGAAGAGCTCGCCAAAAAATATGGCAAGGACCGCGAGCGCCGCACCGAGATCGCCTCGTTCGAGCGGGTGGACCGCATGCAGGTGGTCGCCGCCACCGAGACACTCTATCTGGACGCCAAGAACGGTTTCGCCGGCTACGGCTTGAAAAAAGACGGCGAGCCCATCGAAAAATGCTCCACCATCGACGACATCATCGCCTTCACCCAGGATGGCAAGATGCGCGTCATGAAGGTGGCGGAAAAAGTCTTCGTCGGTCAGAAACCGCTGCGCGTCGCCATCTTCCGCAAGGATGAGGACCTCATCTACTCGATGATCTATCGGGACGGTCGCGACGGCGCCATCCTCGCCAAGCGATTCACCGTCGGCGGCATCACCCGCGACAAGGAATACGACCTCACCAAAGGCACGCCCAACAGCCGCATCCTTTACTTCGCCTTCCACAAGACCAACGAGGAAAGCGCCGCGCAGATGTTGCTCGTTCACCTCAAGTCCGGCCTGCGCATGCGCAACCTCATCCGACCGCTGCACTTCGCCGAGTTCGGCATCAAGAGCCGCTCCAGCGCGGGGAATCTTGTCACCAAACACGGCATCGAGAAGATCATCCGCGCGCCGAAGGATTATGATCCGAAGCTGGGGGCGTGAGTTGGGTCACAGCAACTTCGTCAGCTCTTCGGAAGTGACGCCGGTTTGTCGCAGAATTGCCCGGAGCGTGCCCCGGTCAAGTTGACGGTGATCGGGAACAACCGTTTGGGCGAAAGGATCGTCCCGCCGCAGAATCATGTGACTGCCTTGCTGCCGCCGGACTGAAAACCCGAGTTTTTGGAGTGCTCGAACCAGATCGGCACCCGAGAGCTGCGGGAGCGTGCTCATACCGCCAGTAGGAGAGCATCGAAATGGTCCTCCGGCACCTCAAGCCCGTCATCTTTGAGACAAAGAACGTAGCCTTCGATTGCCTCCCGGATATTTAGAATCGCATCCTCACGGCTCTGACCTTGGGAGACGCATCCGGGAAGACTCGGGCATTCCGCCACCCACATACCATCTTCGCCGGGATAAATAAGCACTTGTCGCATGTCGGCAGGATACGGGGCCCGTCTTGAAAGCTCAACCCAAAGAATTTCTGCGACGGAGAGGGTTCTCCGAAGATGACTGGTTGAATTCGCTCTGCTTCCTCAGCGACCCTGCCATCAATCGAGGGAAAAAAGCTCGGCGTGGACCTGTACTTTCTTTGCGACGGAAGCGGGTTCGGAGGGTGCAACGTCCGCATCGGCAACAGTAACAGGCGCTTCGGGTTCCGCGACGACCTCTTCGGCCTCGGCAACGGCAACTTCGGGTTCCGCATCAACTGGTTCTGCAGTAGCAACAGCCACTTCGGCCTCAGTAACCGCCACTTCGGGTTCAGCAACGACCGCTTCCGCCACTGCGGTGGCTTCTTTCTGCCGGTTCATTTCCACGAGGCGGAGCACTTCGGCCTTGGCGGCGGCGATGCGGCCGGACTCGACCACTGGACCGATTTTCTTGGAAACGGCTGCCGGGCGGGATGGATCGCTCAGTTCCGCGAGTTTGGCTTCGGCTTTTTCAAGCGCTTCGACGGCGGCGGCTTCGCGTTTTCTCACCTCACCGGCAAAGCGGGAGGAAACGGCGACGGACTCGCGGAGGCGCTCGATTTCCGCGTTCAGTACGGCGCTGTCGTCCGGGCGGTTCTGGAGGATGGCGAGTTGCTCGCGGGTCTTGGAAAGCTCGTTTTCGAGGGCGAAACTGCGGTCCTTCTGGGATTTTTCGCCGTCGTTGAGCCGGGCGTTGAGCTGCTTGATGGTGTCCTGGGCCTTCTTCAGGTCGGTCTCGACGGCGGAAATGCGGCGGGTTTCGGTTGCGAGGGCTTTGCGGGCGGTTTCGAGTTCGGCGACGGTGGTTTCGTGGGCCGCCTTGGGGACGGACGCGGACTGGAGGGAGTCGAGCTCCGCCTTAAGTGCCTTATGGGCGGCCTTGGATTTTTCGAGGCTGGCTTCCAGGTTCTTCGCACGGTCCGGCTGGGACTTTTCACTGGATGGGGCGGCCTTGGTGGGGGCGGGCTTGGTGGTCAGACCGCGGATCATCCAGCCGAGGAAGGCGGCGATGGCGGAAATGACGGCGATCTGGGGAAGAACTTGGGAAAGAGGCTCGAGCATAATCGGTTGGGGTGGGTTGCGCGGGAAATCGCGTGCCGCGACCTATCGCGGGATGCGGCGGCGGTCAACTTCATTGCCACCGGGAATTTATCGGTCATGATCGGCGCGTGATCCGGTTTCTTGGGCGTGGCATGCTGGATTTTCTCACCTACCTCGGCGAGGTCGGGAAGCTCGTGGCCGCGGTTTTCGATTCGCTGATTCACGGGAAAATCCGCTGTCGCATGGTGATGGAGCAAATCGTGGAAACCGGCTTCCGCTCGCAGGCGGTGGTGATCGTGACCGGGGCTTTCACCGGCGCGGTGCTGGCGGCGCAGGCGATGTTCCAGTTCAAGCCGCTCGGTATGGAAACCGGCGGCGGACCGTTGGTGAGCATCGCGATGCTGCGCGAGCTCGGTCCCGCGGTGACCGGCCTGATGCTCTCCGGCCGGGTCGGCGCTGCGATGGCGGCGGAAATCGGCACGATGAAAGTGACCGAGCAGGTCGACGCGCTGCGCTCGATGGGCGTGCACCCGGTGGACTACCTGGTGACGCCACGGTTCCTGGCGATGTTGATTTCCATGCCGCTTCTCATCGCGGAGTCGGCCGCTTTCGGGATTTTTGCCTCATGGGTCGTCGGCACCGGCCCCTTCGGCGTGAACGGCGCTTACTGGCTCAATCAAATGGACAAGCACACCGACGGCACCGATGTGTCGATTTCCCTGATCAAAGGAATGTTTTTCGGAGTGCTGATCGTCGTCATTTCCTGCCACCAAGGGCTGAAATCCGAGCAGGGGGCAGTCGGCGTGGGGCGCGGCACCACCCGGGCGATGGTTTACTCCTGCCTGGCGATCCTCGTCGTGAACTTCTTGCTCACGATGGGACTCAACCTGATTTTCCCGGCGCGGGCGTCGGCTTAGATTTCGTATTCCACGCCAGGCTCGGGCACGATGACCTCGGTGTTCGGCAACTGGCGTTTGATTTCCTGGCGGAACCACTCGACCGCGCCGTCATCGCCGTGGACGAGGAAGGCTTTTTTCGGGGCGACCTTGAGGATGTAGTTCAGGATCGCGTCGCGGGTCGAGTGACCGCTGAAGTCGAAGATGCGCATCTCGCAGTTGAGTGGCACCGGAGGAAATGCGGAGTCCAGGACGACCATGTCACCGGGTTTGGCGAGGCGGATTTTGCCACCGGGAGTCTCCGGATCGGCGTAACCGACGAAGAAAAGTCCGTGTTTGGCGTTTTCCAGAACTCCCTGGCGGGCGAAATTGTTGGAGACGGTTTTCTCCGACATCATGCCGCTGGAGAGCGCGTAGATGCAGCCAGGGTGGAACGGGATCGGACCCTTGCGCTTTTTGCTGCCGGCTTCGAGTTCCATGTCCTTGAGGAAGCGGAAATTTGGCAGGTGGCGGCGTGAGTGGGCGCTGAAACGGTCGTAAACCTGGGTCATCTTGGTGCTTAGGCCACCGATATAAATCGGGGTGCGCTTCGGGATAAGTCCCTCTTTCTTAAAGCGATGCAGCATGCCGAGCACCTCCTGCGTCTTGCCCATCGCAAAAACCGGGATAAGCACCGAGCCCTTGCGCTCGATCACGCCCCTGATGGCGGCGGCAAAAGCGTCCTCCTCGGTCGGGCGATCGTATTTCGGGTCGCGCGCCTGCTCGCCGCGCGTAGTTTCCACGATGAGTGCGTCTACAGTGGTTTCCGGGAACATCGCGCCTTTTTGCAACGTGCTGTGCTCGAAATTCACATCGCCGGTGTAGAAAACCTTCTTTCCGTCCGCCTCGATGGTTACGCCGACCGAGCCGAGAATGTGACCCGCGTCATGGAAGGTCCCGCGGATCGAGCCCGCAGGATCCAGGTCGAACGGGCGCTCGACGGCGCGGGTTTCGAAGGCTTCTTCGATGTCGTCCAGCTCACGATGTTCGAACAACGGATACTCGGCGATGCCATGCTCGATGCGCTTCGACTGCATGACGTTCACCGAGTTATGCAACATCGCGGAGGCAAGTTCCGCAGTCTCCGGCGAGAGAAAAACTTTTGCCTGCGATTGTCCCTGAAGGAAAACCGGCAGTGTTCCCACGTGGTCGAGGTGGGAGTGGGTGATGATGATCGAGTCCACGGTACCGGCACCGAGGAACTCATAATGGGGGACTGCTTCGGAGCCCTCGTGTTTCGGGTGCATCCCGGCGTCCAGCACGACCTTCGCGGTCTTGGTTTTGAGAAGATAGGAATTCGCGCCGATACCGGCGTGGCGACAGAGACTTTTAAAGATCATGGGAAAAGCGAGAAGCTGGAAACGCGCGGACCATGGGTGCGGAGCGGGGGTCTGTCAACCCACCCCCTTGATTCAGGAAATCCTGCCACACTTTGACTTGGGCCGCAAAAACTGGCGTCAAACGTAAATCAAGTCGGCAGCGCGTTTCAGCCCCTCTTGAAACGCAGTTCGTATTCCTGGTGAAGTCGCTCCTGCATCGCTTTGAGTTCCTCGAGACTCATGCCTTCCAGCGAATCGCCGGAACTTACCGGTAAATCGAGGAACTCCTCGAGGATTTGAATCTTGCCGATCCAGAGTCCCTCGACCCGACCCTCGACCCGGCCCTCGACCCGGCCCTCGACCCGGCCCTCGACCCGGCCCTCGACCCGGCCTTGAGCGATTAATTTTTCAGCGACAGACATGGTGTTTCTTTCAAGTTCGGGATTGCTTGATAGACTATGATAAATTTTTTGCGCGTCAAGGTCGCTGTCGGAATGAAGCGCGTAGAGCACTATCAATCCCAAAAGGTTGTCGGGCAGTTCATGAGAAGGGAACGCGGCCAGCCATTGGAAAAAGCGAAGCAATTCCTTTTGTCGGGAGAGTTTCATCAACTGCAGGACCACTCGCAGGCGGATGTCGGCTTCTCCGGTGTCCGGATCGAAGCGGGTTAGATCGAGCAATGCGTGGTGGAACTTCGGCAGAAACGGAAACAGTTCGGTGGCGAGTTCGTCCGGCAGCGCGAAAAGGTCTTCGAACGCGGTGGACACATTCCACGCTTCAGGACCCTGGTGGAAAACGAGCGGTAGGACCGGTGGAAGGGGGAGGCCGTGGTTCTTCTGATGCTGAATAAAAATTTCGGTCACGTAGCCCAACAGTCGCAGTGGCATGACCGGGTCCGGGCTGCTTTGGTGCTCAAAGAGAAGATACAACAACGTTTCGCGGTCATCGACCCGAACGGAAAACAGCAGGTCGGAATGCACCTGTTGGAGACTGGTTTTCACGAAAGAACCTGGAAGAGCGACCAGCGAGTTCCAATCCATCTTCGCCGTGAGCGCAGGCGGCAGATGGCTTTTGAAAAACGCCGTGGCATGCTCAGGCTGGGAGAATATCGCCTTGAAAAAGCCGTCGTTGGTGTGCGCGGCGGCGGCAAGAGGTTCTCCCGTTGTTTCCACGCCGTGGAGATTCTATCAAAGATTCGCCGGCAGCAAGGACGGTTTCGCGGAGTGGCGGAATCATCACTGGCAAAAGCCCGCCATCTTCATAACCTGCCGTCCGTGCACCCCCATTCCCAACTCGCCGTCATCGGCGGTGGCCCCGCTGGCCTCCGCGCGGCGGAAGTGGCTGCCAGCGCCGGGCTGCAAGTCACGCTTTACGACGGCAAGCCCTCGGTCGGCCGGAAATTTCTCGTCGCCGGAAAAGGCGGGCTCAATCTCACCCACGGCGAGTCGCTCGACAGGTTCGTTACACGATACTCCGGCCCCGGCCAGCCGGCGGAAATCTGGGAGAGTCTTCTATCCGAATTTGATCCCGCCGCGCTCCGTGCGTGGGCGGCAGGTCTCGGTGTGGAAACCTTCCAAGCCACCAGCGGCCGGGTCTATCCGCGAGCCCTCAAAGCCGCGCCGCTGCTCCGCCGCTGGATTGAGCGGCTGCGCGGGCTGGGCGTGCGTTTCGAAATGAACCACCGCTTGGTCTCGCTGGAATCCGGCAAGCTCGGCTTTTCCAACAGCAACTTGGCCACCGCTGACGCCGTCATTTTAGCCTTCGGCGGAGGTTCGTGGGCGAAAACCGGCTCAGACGGCGGCTGGACCTCGATTTTCGAAACCCTCGGCATCGCCCACCACCCGCTCACACCCGCCAACTGCGGTTGGGAACACGAATGGCCACCCGAATTGCTCGCCGCGGCCGAGGGGAAGCCGTTGAAAAACCTCCACGTCCGTGCCGGGGAGACGACCTCCATCGGGGAACTCATGGTCACCCGCTACGGCCTCGAAGGCGGCGCGATCTACCAGCTCGGCAGCGCCCTCCGCGCCATGCCGGAGCCGGCCATCGCCATCGATTTCAAGCCGACCTTCACCCATGAGCAGCTTCTCGCGAAGATGGAATCCGTCCGGCGCGATTTCCTGAACGAAGCGCGCATCCGCTGGAAACTCAGCGAACCCGCCTACGCCATCCTCGCTCGGAAAACCCGGCCGGACGTGGATTCTCTGGCCCGCGAGGCGAAACACTGCGTCATCCCGCTCACCCGCCCGCGACCGCTCGACGAGGCGATTTCCTCCGCCGGCGGCGTCTGTTGGAGCGAGATCGACGAGACGTTGATGTTGAAAAAACTCCCCGGCGTTTTCGTTGCGGGCGAAATGATCGATTGGGAAGCCCCCACCGGCGGTTACCTCATGCAAGGCTGCTTCGCCACCGGCACGCGGGCGGCGAACTCGGCGGTGGCGTGGCTATCACGGTAGCTCGCGACCTTCGAGAATCGCCTTGGAGAATGGATCGCCCGCAGCGGCGAACTCGCGGAGGTGGGTCATGGCGAGTTCGCGGACTTCAGGAGACGGTTTTTGCAGCGCGGGGAGAAGTACCTGCCACTTGGAATAGCGGCCGAGCATTGCCTGTGCTTCCTCCAACGAGGCGGTGGGGAGGCGGTTCTTGTAGTTGGTGCGAACGACGGATTCCAGATAGAGGATGTCCTGCAAGTCCTTGTCGCGGCCGGTGTCGAATTTGCTTTGGATCAAATCGAGAGGATCGGGTAGCAGGGTGCCGTCAGCGCGTGGGGTAGCCCTTCGACAGACCGAGTCAAAGTCGGAAATCTCAATTTCGTTGGGTTTTCGAAACACATCAAGCGGGCAGTCGAGACCTTGAATCCGGATCATGTGGGTTTCATCCACCGCATCTACCAGATTCTGCCCGGACACCGGAATCCAGCCGGGCAGCCGGTGCAGGGTGAGTCCTCCGAAATCAACACAGATTTTTTCCAAGAAGCCGGACCACTCGGTGCTGCAGCCCATCGGATCAAGCCAGATGTCCCCATCATAGGTGGATCGGCTGAAGCCGTGGGCGATGACGGCCAGTCCGCCAAGGACGATCACCCGGTGCCGCAGGGTCAAGTCGCGGATGAAATTGTCAGTAGGTGTTTCCATGCGTTGACGCGTTCATTCACTTTGCACGCGATATACCAATCGTCCGAAACCGAATCCGGGTTTGCCAACCAGGGCTCGCTGTTGTCGGTGATTTTCCCTTTCGGCGGGCGGGGACCGCGGGCGGCGATGTATTTCCGCCGGGCGTTGCGCGCGGCGAAGTCCTCCTGCAAGCGCCGAATTGAGGGATGATACTTCGTCAGTTCCACAACGCGGAATCTAGAACGGCTCCGGGGAATGGAAAGCATCAAGGCGGAAGCTCCGGAAATTCAAGATTCCAAGCGCTGGATTTTCCGTGCTAACCTCCGGCATGGGAAAAGGTTATGAAACGCATCAAGCGCGGGTAACGGCCTTGCAGGCACTCGGCAAGGACCTTGCAAGGCGGGCGAAATCCAAGTGCGAGCTTACCGGCGCTGCCGGCGTCCCGCTGCGGCCTTACGAGGTGCCGCCGGTGACGGACGAGCCGGACCTCGAGCGCACGCTGTTGGTCAGCGAGGCGTGCCACGAAGTTTTGGATCACCCGAAACGATTGCAAGGCCGTGAATGGCAGTGCCTGGCCGAGGTCGTCTGGAGCGAGATGCCGGTGGTGCAGGTGGTGGCCTGGCGGATGCTCAACGAGCTGGCAAAACGCGAGGACTGGGCGCGCGAGGTGCTGGAGGAGGTGTTTTTGGATGACGAGGTGGAGGCATGGGCGAAATCCGAACTTCTTTGAACCTCATGGTTTTCCCGCGCAACTTCGCTTGGCCGCTGAGGTTGAATGCGCCATGTTCAGCGCCGATGTCGCCGCTACCCCTTTTTTTCTGAAAATGGAGGCCGAATCCGTTCCAAATCCGACTGACGGAAGCACCATTGATTTCACCTTGATGGAGCGCGTGGGGGCCGGGGACCACGAGGCTTTCCGCATGCTGGTCGAGCGTCACCAGAATGCCGTGATAGGCACCGTCGCCAAGATGTTAGGGAATGCCTCCGAGTCGGAAGACATCGCCCAGCAGGTCTTCCTGCGCATCTGGCGGAACGCCAAACGTTACCGGCCGGACGCGAAGTTCACGACCTATCTTTACACCATCACCCGAAATCTCGTCTTCAACGAAACCCGAAGGAAGAGCCGGAAAAAGGAGGTTTCCTCGGACGAGCGCGAGGAGAATTCCAACCAACTCCTCGAAGCCAGCCCGGACCGGCAGCCGGATTCGGAACTGCTTCAGGCGGAGCTCCAACAGGCGGTGGATGACGCGATCGCCTCGCTGCCTGAGACCCAACGGATGGCGGTGGTGCTGCGCCGCTACGAACAGCTTTCCTACGAGGAGATCGCCGACGTGCTCGGTCTGTCGGTCTCTGCGGTCAAGAGCCTGCTTTTCCGTGCCCGCACGGCGCTGCGGGAAGCGTTGAGCGGGTATCTGGAGCAATAATTCCCAGTTGGCGACTCACCCCACGTGCTGGATCGCCTCGCACACTGCGGGGAAAATCTGGCGCTTGCGGCTGACGACTCCGGGGGCGTGGAAGAGCGAGTCGTCGATCCGCTCAAATGGCAGTTTCGCCAGCGCGGTTTCTTTCCCGATCGCCAGAATCATGCTGTGATGCAGCGCCACATCCGTCACGGCGAGCACGGCGAAATCGTATTTGTCGTGCTCGTAAAGCTCCTTCAGCGCGCTCTCGAGCTCTGCCCGGCGTGCGGCGAAGCCCACCAGATCGCGCTCCTCGACTTGGGAAATGCTGATCGACAGGCCTTGTTCGGTGAATGACTTGCGGTCGGCGTTGAGGATTTCATCGGTGCTGCCGCTGGCGATCAGCGAGCCGACGGCGAAGAACTCATCGGTAAATTTCTTGGGATCCACGCCAGCCACACCGCTCAGCCAGGTGAGCATTTCCCGGTCGAGCAGGGTGGTCGTCGGCGAGGTCAGGCAGAGTGTGTCCGAGACGATTCCGGCGCACAGGCACATGGCCACGCTGGGCGGGGGCATCAGGCCGCGGTGGAAGAATTTCCGGCCGACGAGCGTGCAGGTCGAGCCGACGGGTTCGTTCAAATAGCGGATCGGCTCGCGGGAAACGAGGTCGCCGGCGAGTCGGTGGTGGTCGATGACTTCGGTGATTTCCGCTTCTTCCACACCATTGACGGCTTGGGCGTATTCGTTGTGGTCCACCAGCGCGATGCGCATCCGCGGTGGGTCGACGAGGTCGGATTTCGCGATGACACCGATCATTTTGCCGCCGGCGTGGTCGAGCACCGGGAAAAGGTCCTGGTCGATGGCCGCCAGGCTTTTCCGCAGGCGGGAGACCGGCTCGGTAGCGACGAGAGTCAGGAAATCTTTCTCCATCACGTGGCGCACGGTGCGGGAGCAGCGGATGAGGGTCGAGGCACTGGCCGTGTCCTGATGGCAGCGGAGCACCACCACGCCTTTCCGCGCGGCGTAGGAGAGGATTTCCGCGGAAATCGCATTGTCGCCGGTCACCAGCAAGGCGCGGGCTCCGTGGTCGATGGCGTAGCGCTGGACGATGGGACGGTCACCGCAGATCACGAGGAATCTGCCGACGTTGTTGTCTTTCACCGCTTCCTTGAGGCGGCGGTCGACCGTGGTCTGCGAGGAGGCTCCGACGAGCAAAATCAAATCTTCCTCGAACTCCGGCGAGGGCAGCATCGCTCCGAGGCTCTCCGCCTGCAGCGTGTCCGCGAGCTTGGCCAGCGACACGTGGATGGTCCGCACGCTCAATCCCTCGGTATCGGCGGGCAGCAGGAGTTTGAGCAAATCGAAATAGCGCAGGATCCCGCAGAGATTTCCCTCGTCGTCCTCGACCGGCACGCAGCGGATCTCCGCAGCCAACATTCGGCGGTAGGCGGTGAGGAAGGTATCGGTGACACTCACCTTGATGACCTTGCGATGGCAGATCATGCCGGCGTTCATCCGGACATCGGTCAAAAGCACCGGCGCGTCGAGTCCGGCGCGCTGGAGCACCCACTTGGTCCGTTGTGAAATCTCACCACAGCGCGCGGCGACGGCATTGGGTTCTTCGCCCACCGCACGCAGCATCGCGGCATATCCAATGGCCGAGCAGATGGCGTCGGTATCCGGGTTCTTGTGACCGATGACGTAAAAGGGAGGAACAGGCATGGGGAGGAGGTGTCTGGCGAGTGTAGGGATGTTCGGACGGACATCAAGATTCTTCCCGTCACCCTGAGGTGTGAAAACTACATTCGCTCGGGCACATCGATACCGAGCAGGTAGAGCCCTTGTTTCAAGGTGCTTGAAGTCAGTTCACAAAGCGCCAGTCGGCTGGAGCGGATAGGTTCCTCCGCTTTGAGCACCGGGCAGGCCTCGAAAAACGAGTGGAAGGCGCGGGCCAGTTCGAGCACATAATTCGCCAGCAGGTTCGGCCGGAAATCTTCCAGAATCGTCGGCAAAACCTCGCCGAATCGCACCAACAATCGCACCAAGTGGATTTCCGCTGGCTCGTTGAGATGGATTTCTGCCGTGGTGGCTTCGAACGGTCCGTCGAGCTTGCGGAAAATCGAGCGGATGCGGACGTGGGAATATTGCAGATAGGGCGCGGTGTCGCCTTGCAGCGCGAGCATCCGGTCCCAGGAGAAAACGTAGTCAGTCAGTCGGCCTTGCGAGAGTTCTGCGAATTTCACCGCGCCGATGCCGACGATTTCCGAAATTTTCGCGGCTTCCTCACCTTGCAGGTCCGGGTTTTTCTCGGCGATCGCCTTCGCCGCGCGCTCGACCGCTTCTTCGAGCACTTCGATTAGCCCGACGTTCTCCCCGGTGCGCGTCCGCATCAGTTTCCGATCGTCGCCGAGGATGGAGCCAAACTCAATATGTCGGAAATCAGCGGTTTTTCCCCACCGCGCCGCCGCATCGAAGAGCTGCCGGAAATGCAGCTGCTGTGGCACGCCGACGACATACCAAATGTGATCCGCCTGCCATTCGTCGATGCGGAACTGGATCGTCGCCAGATCGCTGGTGGCATAGAGAAACCCGCCGTCCGCCTTGCGGATGATCGCGGGATTGTCGGTCCAGCCTTCTTCCTTGTGGACCTTGAACGGGTCTTGTTCGAGCGGTTTGGTGCCGTCGGAAAAAATGCAGATGGCACCATTGCTCTCGCGGGCGATGCCTTTTTCCAGAAACTCATCGACGGTGGCGGCGAGTCGATCGTTGTAGAAACTCTCGCCGTGCCAGAAGTCGAATTTCACATCCAGTCGGTCGTAGATTTTCTGCAATCCGGCTTTTGAGACATCGATGCACTTCTGCCAGATCGCGAGGTTTTCGGGATCGCCGGCCTGGAGTTTCACCAACTCCAGCTTGCAGGCATCCAGCACGCCGGGATCTTCCTTGATCGAGTTCACCTGCCGATAGACGCGGACCAGTTCCGTGATCGGATCCGCTTCCAGCGCCTCTTCGTCGAGGAAATGATTCCAGCCGTAAATAATCATCCCGAACTGCGTGCCCCAGTCACCGATGTGGTTGTCCGCGATGACCTTGAAGCCGAGAAACCGCGCGATCCGCGCCAGCGAATCCCCGATGATCGTCGAGCGGATGTGGCCGACGTGCATCGGCTTCGCGACATTCGGCGCGGAGAAATCCACCACCACCGTCTTGCCCGCGCCGGTGGCCGGCACGCCCAGCCGCTCGTCGCGGATCAATGCCGCCGCCCGCGCGGCATAGGCCTCGGGTAGAATGCGGAAATTGATGAATCCCGGTCCCGCGATGTCGGCCGTGGCCAGTCCGGTAAGTTCCAGCCGGTCGATGATCTGCTGGGCCAGCGCGCGAGGGTTGGTTTTCTGCTGCTTGGCGAGCACCATCGCCGCGTTCGACTGATAGTCGCCGAAACGCAGATCCGCAGCGGCGGTCACGGCGGCAGTGGCAGGCTCGCCGAGAGCTGCGGTCAAAGCTGCGGCCAGGCGGGATTCGAGTTCCTGAAGAAGTGTCATGAAAATAGCGGGTGTACCCGGATCAAGCGCCCACGCGGGCCGGCCGGGAATCAAAAATCGCGAGGATTTCCTCATGGCTCTGCGCCGCGCCGAGTTGGCGGAGGACCTCGGAGTTGGTGAACATTTTGGCGATCGCCGCCAACGTCTGCAGATGCAAGTGGTAGTTCTTCCGCGGGACGATGAAGAGCACGATGAAATGCACCGGCTTGTTGTCCAGCGCCTCGAAATCGATGCCCACGCGCGACCGGCCGAAGACGGCGATCACATGGTCCAGATGGTCTGAAAACGCATGCGGAATCGCCACACCCGAGCCGATTCCGGTGCTCACCGTCTCCTCGCGCGCCTTGAAGGCTTCCAGCATCTCGGCCTCCTGCGAGGCGGGGAGTTGGCCGGTTTCCACCAGATGACCCACCAGTTCCACGATGGACGCCCAATGCTCCACCGCCATCATGTCGAGGATGATGTGGTTCGCACTGAGCAGCTTGGCCAACTTCATAAAATGAAAATCAGAATCCGCGCACAGTGGCGGTGGGGGCGAGTGGTTACAGACCTGGGCATCTGATGGCAAGCGGATTTCATGGGGTGGGTTCTTGGCGAATCGCGCCCCGGAGTTGACGCTGGCGGTTTCATGACTACAGCTATCGCCCATGCAAGCCGACAACGATCCGAACCAAGAGCCTGAAATCCCGGTGACCGACGCCGCAGTGGAGCCTGCCCCCGCCGCCGATCCCGCGCCCGCGCTCGATCCCTGGGAAGAGCTCGAAGCCGAAGCCGCGAAGTGGAAGGAAATCTCGCTGCGCACCGCCGCCGAGATGGACAATCTGCGCAAACGCAC
>JBGSTM010000186.1:0-6359 GCA_041736495.1 Akkermansiaceae bacterium | reverse complement strand
AACATGTTATAAGTCTCACCCGTCACCTTGCCGTCCTGCAGCCAGCGTGCCTTCCAGCCATCGGTGAAGATCCAGCTCATCCACTCCGGCAGCGGCTGATGCGGATAGGCGATGCTCCAGCGCATCACCATCATCAGATAGAAACCGAAAGCCAGGAAACACAAGGCGGTGATTCCATACTGGAGACCGATGATCTTGTGGTCGGTGGAAAAAATCCATTTCCGGATGAATCCCGGATCATGGTGGTGATCATCGTGAGAGTGATCGTGGTGGGCGTCGTGCCCGGAAGGTGCTGTGGCGTGAGAGCTCATGATTCCGTCTTGCGGCGTTGTTTTATCCAAAATAAAAGAAGAGAATAGCAAAAAATGCGCAGCCCAATTCTAATTTCCGGATGAAGGTGAAAGATTGGAGTGGTAGTGACTAAAAGTTAGGAACAAGCGGTTCGAAGCAGGAAAATTCAGGCTGGGGCAAGTCAAGGAGCCTTTGCGGGAGCCAGGGTGATCGGATCAAGCAGCGCCTTCGGATCGAGGACATCTCCCGGCAAGGCCTTGACGTGTTCCGCAGTGATTTCAGCGCTCGTTGAGGACTTGCCGGCATTCTTTCGGGCTCCGGAAATTTCGATCGCCGCCTTTGCCATATCAACAGTAACGACATCTCCGGTGGCGTTTCCGAAGCTGTTGCGGACGTAGGTCATGATTCCGGCAAGATCTTCGGGAGTCATTCCGATTCCCTGGGGAGGCATGACTCCGTAGGTTGTGCCGTTGCTGACAGGTCCCTCAAGACCGTTCAGGATGATCATTGCAAGGATTTCAGTTTCTCCGGTCACCCACTTCGAGCCGACGAGTGACGGAAAGGTCGAGCCATTCCCCTTCGCATCCGAGCCGTGGCACCCGTTGCACTTCGCGGAGTAGATTTTCGATCCCTTGGCCATGTAAGCGGCGAGCGCTTCCTTTGGCACCGGGCCGGTGTCTTCGGCTCCACCGGCGGGTGCCCGGACATAGCCGTCGCGGAAAGTCGTACCATACGCGAACAGCTTGCCACCGCCGCCGAGGATTCCTCCTGCGATGAGCAGAACCACTCCGCAGGCGACGAACGCCCATAATGAAACCGGCTCGATCCCATTATCCACGATCCGTTTTTCCCGAGCGCACGCGGCGGCTTCACGGACCACCTTCCCGTGAGCCTCGGTCACATTGATCGAGTCCTCTAGGTCGGGTTTTGAATTAGGCTCTGACATGGGTGAAAATAGGTAAAAAGTGAATTAGTTCAAGGGATCAACCTTTGTTTTTTGGTGGAGCGAAATTCAGCACCGCTGGGACGGGCTGATCCTTCTTCAGCGAGAGCAGGTAGGAAACCAGCGCCTTCGCATCCTCATTGGGAACCACTTCCTTGCGACCGTCGTCGATGATGGCGATCGCATTGGCTGACGGGCTGCCTTTGATCACGCGCTCAGTGAACAGGAAGGGAAACGACGGGCAGGTCGATTTCCAGCGCTTGGGATCCTGGCGGGGATTATACAGATGCCGGAAAAGCCAAGCCGCAGGATCTCCGCCGGCGGCGTATTCCGCTTCCACGCGGCGTCCGAGATTCGACAGGTCAGGACCCATGCGCGAGACGCCGATCTGCGCGAATGATTCGCCATAGAAGTCAAAGGCGTTTGTCTCCCGCCGCGTGTCACCGCGGTCAGGATCCGCCTTCAGGCCACCCCAATCGGGGCGGTAGAGGTCGTTGCCCGCATAAGTCGGCCGGACGACCTGCGTGTGGCAGAGATAGCATCCGTTTTCCGCGTAAACCAAAGCACCGTTGGCAATCCGGCCGGTGCGCTTTGGATAGAAAATCCCGGTCGCTCCATCGGTGGCCTCGTTGAGTTCGACGGGGGCAAGATTGCGCATCTTGATGAATGGCACCACGATGACCGCAAGCCAGGCGACGCCGAAGCTGGCGGATAGTCCGAGGATAAATGTGCGTAAGCTCATTGGAAAAAGATTTGAAATCTGAAATCTGAAAGCTGAAATTTCATGTTAGTGGGCGACCACGTGGCCCGGGCCGGCATTGTCGATGTCACCCTCTTCACCGTGTGGGTTGCCACCGTGGCCGTGATCGGAAACCAGCAGCGTCGGGTGCGAACTGCGACGGCCCAAGCGGAGCCACATCAGCGTGAGATGAATGAAGAAGAAGAAATTGGAAAACAGGAGGAAGCACCAGGCGATGGTGGTCGCCACCGCGTACGGATAGGCGCGCGTCGCGGCACCCTGCCATGGCTGCTGCCATTCTTCCTGACCGATTCCCTGCTGCAATCCACCAAACAGCGCGACCAAGGCCACGGTGATGATGCCGTAAACCGAGAACAAAAAGTGCATCTTGATCAGACGACGGAAAAGCCACTCGCGGCGGGTCACCCTTGGCACGATGAAATAGACGGCCCCGAACATGATGAAACTGAAGAACCCGTAGAGTGCGAGAATTTCAAATCCGTAACCGGACATCGAAAACTGCGTCAGAGGGAGTGTGGTGTTGGGTAGATTCAGCAATACTGCGGAGAAGGCGAGCAGGAGAAGGCCGCCGATTCCCGCGATGGTGAAACGAAGCGCCGGGCTTGCCGCGACCACTTCAGGCGAGGAGACCGCGGTCTTCAGAATATTCATTGAAGCACTCACCGCCGGGATGAAGATCAACACCGTGGCGGTGGCACCCAGGTAAGGAAGGAAATACGGAATCGGCGCGCCAACCAACTTTTGCATCCCCGCCCATGGGGCGATGATGGCGAGTGACCAGAAGCCCAGCTTCGCCAGCGAGTAACTGTACACCGGCTTGCCAGTCACCTTGGGAGCAAGGTAGTAGGCGGTGCCGAGCGCGACCGGCATGAAGAACAAGAAGATCAACGCGGACTTATACCAGGCATTGATGCCTGCGGCCATCACCGGATGGCCGGGCAGACAATGCAGCAGCGTGTTTGCCGTAATGAAGACCCAAGGGAACCAGATCATCGCCGCTAGCAGATACCACTGCGAGATATATACATGCCCCTCGGGACGGACCCGGAACTGGATGAAAGACCAGATCACAATCGCGAAATAACTCACCAAAAGCAGCGGCCAGACGGCTGCGGGAAATTCCATCCAAGGCATGCCGGTGCCAAAACCCGCGAGGATCCCCACGATTCCCAATGCGACACCTAGATTCCAAATATGCCCCGCTGTCAGGATGATTCCGGCCGCCGTGCACTCCTTGCGGGAAAGCCGTGCCATCATCCAGATGATCACCGCGAAGGCGGCTTGAAATCCCCAACCATAGACGAACGCGTTGATGTGCGCTGGAAACACCCGGCCGTAGGTCAGCCACGAACATCCTGTCAGAAATTCCGGACTATGGACCTTCGCCGAAGAGACGATCCCGAGGATGATCGAAACCGCAAGCCACGCGGCCCCACTGGTCAGGAAAAACATCACCGGGTGACGCAGCGAACGATCGATCCCCGCGCGAAGCAGGGCGTCCTGGTCAGTGGAAGTTTGGATGGCGGAAGACATCGGCTTGGAGATGGATGGGAAAATCGAAGGAATTAAGGTTTGATGAGTTCCGCGGCGGTGACCGGGGGCTTGCCCACTTCACTGCGCAATGCGGCGACCTGCTCGGGCTTCACAGCGGAAGCCTTGTTGCCAAAACTGTTACGGATGAACGTGAGCACCGCGGCAATCTGCTCGTCGGTCTGATAGCTCAGCGCGGCCATGCCGCCCGGCATGTTATACTCTTTTCCGGCGACGGTGATCGGGCCCACCAGGCCGCGCAGTTGGATGCGGATGAGATTCGAAACCGGACCGGTCACCCACTCGGAACCCGCCAGCGGCGGTGCGATCGGGCCGCCTTCGCCGTTCTGGCCGTGGCAGGCACCACAGAGCATGTAGGACACCTTGCCAGCCGCCATCACCGCTGGATCGAGCGGTGCGTCAGCCGCGGCAGGCGCATCGATCGCGGAAATATCAACGGCGGGTGCCGCAGCGAGTTTTTTCGCGGTTTCGGATCCTGGAATCACTTGAGCTGGCTTCTCCACTGCCACTGGCTTCGAAGCGGCGAGTTGTTTCCCAACGGTCACCGCGGCGGCGGCGATCGCTTCAGGAGTGAGGCTGGCGGCCTGCGCGGCGTCGATTTTCGCTTTGGTTTCGTAGCGGGCTTTCGCCGCCGCGTCCTCAAGCGTCGTCGGTTCCGAGCGGGCGAAAAGCCAGATCACCGCGAGTAGCAGCGCGAAGATGAAGAAGGTGCCGATACCCCACCAGAATGTGGTGAAGCGAATGATCGGGTTGTCGCGGGTTGGGTCCATGTGCAGGGAAGAAAATCAGTTGGAAACGTTCGCGGATTCAAGAATGCGCGGGTCGCGGTTCGGATAGAGCGAGTGTTGGCCGAGGGCGCGAAGGAGAATGAAAATGAAGGCCGCACCGATGGTGACGAAAGCGAGGATGTCACCCAAGAAGGCTCCGGGAATCGACACCTGGATATCACCGAAGATTTCCGGCTTGATCTTGCCGAGCGAAACGCCGCGCTCGGGGATGATGATCAGGTAATGATCCAACGCGTGCATTACCAGCGTATAAACCGCCACGATCGAGAGCAGCTTCGGGTTTCTCTTCAGCCAGGCTTGGAGCAGGACCACGAAGGGCACCACGAAGTGACCGAAGACGAGGAAATACATCGCCGTATTCCAATTCCCTGTATTGCGGATCAGGAAGTAGGAGGTTTCCTCCGTGATGTTCGCATACCAGATGAGGAAGAACTGCGAGAAGGCGATGTAGGCCCAGAAGGTCGTGAAGGCGAACATCAGCTTGCCCATGATGTGGAAATGCTCCGGACCGGTGACGTGCTTGAGATGTCCCTGGCTCTTCAACCAAGTGCAGACGAGCACGATGACCGCCATTGAGTTCAGCGCGGCACCGGCAAACAGATAGACCCCCCACATCGTGGAAAACCATTTGTAATCGAGCCCCATTGCGAAATCGAAACCGGTGAAGGTGATGGTGAGCGCGAAGATGATCAGCGGATAGTTCGAGTGATAACGCGCCTTCAGCAGGCGGGCGGTTCCTGGATTCGGATCCGTGTCCTGGTCGGTCGAAAGCTTGCGCAGACCATAGATGACCGCGCCGAGGGCGATGAAGTAGAACAACGCGCGCCCATACCAGAACGGCAGGTTCATGAACCAATACTTGTTATAAAGCAGGTGGTCCACGTGATGGAGGTGCTCCTTGACGTTTCCATGAGCCTCGCGGTGGATGTTCATCCATTCATAGAGGTATTGTTGGACCTGGGGGAAAAACAGCGGGATTCCGAACAGGAACACCCACGGAAAGGTGGACCCCAGATTCTCGAACGTCCGCCGGACGGAGGTGCCCCAGCCGGAGTTGGAGACGTTGTGGAGCAGCGTCCAGAACACCCCGCCGATCGAGAGGGTCAGGAAAAAATAATAGGAGAACAGCCACGAGTAGGCGAAGGGGCCGCGGATTTTCTCCGGGGCGAAAAACAACAGATACAAACTGATGACGGTGCCGACGACGGCCACGCCCAAGGCGATGCTTTTGATCTTCGAGGTCTTCGAAGCATCCAGATGATCGCCGTTGATCGCGATGTCGGCGGAGGTGACGTGGTGGTGGGCCATTTCGATAAAGTCAGGAAAGTGTTATTTGGCCTCTTTGGCGGCCTGCAGCGTGCGGACGTAGGCGATGATCGCCCAGCGGTCGTTGACCGGGATGTTGTAGCCGTAAGCACCCATCATCCCCTTGCCGACGGTGATCGTCTCGAACATGCGCCCGTCCGGATAGGAGGCGGATTTGAAGGTGTCCAAGTGGAAATTGGCAATCGCAGGAACCCCGTAGCTACCGGTGACTCCTTGGCCGTCACCGGATGCACCATGGCAGACCGCGCAATAAATTCCATATCGCTCCTTGCCACGCTGGATCAGCGACTGCGCGCTTTCCTCCGTGAGCTTCAGTTCCTCCGGCATGCCCGTGCCGAAGTAGTCGCCGACGTGGCCGGTGAAAAAATAACCGGTCTGCCCGCCGAACTCGTATTCGGGAATTCCGCCCAGCGACTGCTCTCCTGTCGGGTTGAAGCCGCGGGGCTGGGTCTGGGCGACTGGAATCCGGGAGCCTAGACCGTCAGCGAAGAACGCATCCGGCTTCTGGGCCTTGACCTTGTCCTGCGTGTCCATGTCCGGGAAAATCCGGACCGGAGGCTTGGAAAACTTCTGGCCGCGGATTCCGAGGATTCCGACGACGAGCAACGCGATCAGCGCGTAGGCGAGGAAAAAATAACGCATCTTGAATATGAAATTTGAAATTGATTGCCCGTTTTCAGTCCTCTTCTTCGACCAGTTC
>JBGSTM010000171.1:0-3621 GCA_041736495.1 Akkermansiaceae bacterium | reverse complement strand
GACCAGATTTCCCCGGTGCGCGGCGCAGCGGCGAGCAGTGCGGCGATGAGCACGGCGAAAATCGTCGCGCCGTGGCGGTTGCTCAGCCAGGTGAGGGGATTCGCCGTGATTTTGATGCCGGTGTGTGGGGCGAGCACGGTTTTGTGTTTGAGGAGCGAGCCGGCGAGCTCTTCGATCACGTAGCGCTGGAGGCGGCAGGCCGTGTCCATGGTCGTCGCGGCGAAGGAGGCGACGAGCACGCCCACCAGTGCCGTGCCGGCGGACAACGGCAGGCCGATGGCGCGGAGGAAATTCGAGGCTCCCTGCACGAATGCTCCGAGCGCACCGTTCGACGCGGTCGGCCAGTCGGCGTAGCGCGACGTCCACGCGGCAGATCCGGTTAGAATCTCGCCGTTGGCTCCTTTGATGCCCAGCCCGATTCCCGCGACGCAGGCGAGAATCACGATGACCGCGAGGAAGCCCTCTGCCAACATCGAGCCGTAGCCGACCATTTGTGCGTCCGTCTCGCATTTCAACTGTTTGGAGGTCGTGCCGGACGACACCAGGCAGTGGAATCCCGAAATCGCCCCGCAGGCGATGGTGATGAACAGGAAGGGAATCATCATCGGTAGCGGCGATCCGTGCCCGGTATCGATGGGCGGGGCCACGATCACCAGCGGTGCGTTGGCTCCCGTGCCGTTAGGAACGCCGATGAATGCGGCCACCACCAGTCCCACCACCATCAGCCCGAGTGCGGTTAGGAGTTGGAGCGAGTTGATGTAGTCGCGGGGTTGCAGCAGCAGCCACACCGGCAGGACGGAGGCCGCGTAGGAATAAACCAGCAGGAACGCGACCCAGCCGATCAGCGGCCACTGGCTGAGCCAGAGATTCGCGGAATGCAGGATTCCGACATCGCCGAAAAACACGCTGAGATACATCAGCGTCAGCGCGATCAACGACGGCAGCAGCAGTTTCATCCCGTTGCGGTGCATGTAACCGCCAATGATCATCGCCAGCGGAATTTGAAACAGGCACGGCAGGATCGACGACGGGAAGGACTGGAACACCTTCGCGATTACCACGCCGAAGATCGCCAGCACCACGGTGAGGGCAAGGAACAGGATAGATAGAAACAGAATTCGCGTCCGCGGGTGGATCAGTCTGCCGGAAATGTCGCCCACCGTCTGGCCGCGGTTTCTGAGAGAGACCACCAGCGAACCGAGGTCGTGCACCGCGCCGATGAAGATCGAGCCGAAAATCACCCACAGCAGGGCCGGCACCCAGCCCCACATGACCGCCAGCGCGGGGCCCACGATCGGGCCGGTGCCGGCGATGGAGGTGAAATGATGACCGAAGACCACGCTCTTGGCCGTCGGCACGAAATCCGTTCCATCTTCGAGTTCGACCGAAGGAACCACCGCCCGGTCGTCCAGCTTGAAGAGTTTCCGGGACAGCCAGCGGCCGTAAGTGTGATAGGCAATGAGGTAAGCCACGAAGGCACCCACCGCGATGAACAGAGTTTCCATACGCCGGGATGGCAGCGGAAAAACACGGGTCCTGCCAGTTCAATTCCTGTGCTGGAAATCAGCGTTTTGCGTAAGCGTAAATGTCCATCTTCGCGGCGCTGATGAAACCGTGGCGCGACGCCTTGTCGAGCCTGCGGCTGTAGGTGCCGATCATGGTTTTCTGATTGGGCGCGTCGGCGGTCATCTGGGCGAGGCCCATGCCGACTCTGGATGACTCCATGAGGACCCGGTTGAGGGCCTTGCCGACCTGGGTAGAGACCGGGCCACCATTGTGGACGAGATTTTCGCGGATGCCGACGATGGCGAGGAAGACCAACGAGTAACCAAGCACACGCATGCCGGTCCGCAGGCCACTAGGGGCGGGATTCTTTTTCATGGGGGGATTAGGGGGATTTGTATCTCTTATGAAATACAAGGGGACGTTTACCAGTCTTGAAGGCCGAAGGTCAAGGAATGTCGACCACCCTACGCGATCACGTAAGGTGCGGGCGCCGATCTTGCTAGAGACCGTAAACTCTAACCGCGTTGTCGTTCAGGATCGCTTCCTGCTCGTCAGGCGATAGACCGCCGACAAAGCCGCGGACCTTGTCGGCCCAGGCTTGATAGGAATCGTTCCGCAACTGGCACACCGGCCAGTCGGTGCCGAACAGGAGCCGGTCCGGGCCGAAAAGGGCGAGGGTTTCCTCGAAATAGGCGCGCAGCGTGGGTTCGTCGATTTTCGGATCGAGCACCTCGGTGACCATGCCGGAGATTTTCACGCCGAGGATGTTTTCGCGTTTCGCGAGCTCGGTCATGCCGGCCTTCCATGCGGGATCGATTTGTCCGTTGCGGATTCCCGGCTTGGCGAGGTGATCGACGATGATGCCGAGGTCCGGTTGGCGATCGACGAGCTGGAGGGCGACGGGAAGTTGCCTTTGGAAAAGTAACAGATCGTAGCGGAGATCCAGATCGGGGAGCAGGGAGAGTCCGCGGTGGAAATCGTCGCGCAGGAAATAGGCGTCCGGCTCGCCTTGGAGGACGTGCCTGACGGCTTTGAATTTCGGATGCGCGGCGAGGCGTCCGAGATCAGTCCCGACATCCGGATCGATCAACGGCACCCAGCCGACGACGCCGGCGATGATCTCGGATTGATCTGCTAGGGAAAGCAGCCAATCGGATTCTGCCAGAGTCTGCCGCGCCTGCACCACTACCGTGCCATCCACCCCGGCGGTGGAGGTCGCGGCATTGAGTTGAACCAAAAGCTGGTCCTGGGCTAACGGGGATCCGGGCGGGATCCAGTCGTATTCCGCGGCAGAGTAGTTCCAAAGGTGGTGGTGGGAGTCGATCATGGCAGTGAAATAATGAGCGGCGACATTCCTGTCGCCAGCCAATGAGATGAGAAAGGGCAATCGCCAAAGGCACTTCTATTTCACCTCTCATTGGCCAGGCGGACAGGAATGTCCACCCTCCTTATAAGAATAGCGGCTTCATGTGGCGGTCCAGCAAGTTGCCGGTCACGTTCTTGGCGACGACTTCTGAGTTGTCCTTGAGCGCATGGATGTAGGTGTCGCCGAGTTGAGCGGCGATCTTGAATCCGACGTGTAGGAGTTGGCGTAAGTCCGCGTTGTAACCCGGGTTCGTCGGGATGTGGCGCAGCGCGTCGGTGAACTGTGTGCTGGTCCAGCCGTTGACCTCCTCCGCGGAGGGAAGGTTGGAGTCCTTGATGTCGATGACGGTGGCGTAGGGCTCGCAGAGCGCTTCCTTTTTCTCCAGCGCCTTCGCATAGATTTTCTTGGCGAGGGCGAGTCCTTCCCCGTCCGCTTCCGCGAGGCCGACGATTTCCTCCAGCCAGTTCGTGCCGGCGGTCTTGATGTGGAGACCTGCGCTTGTGCGCTGGATGGCCTTCTTGATATACGGATAGATCGAAAACTTGTCGGAACCGGAGTGGACTGATAGCTTGAGCGCTGGTGGCAGGCCGTAGGTTTTGATGGCATGCGCGATGACGGCGAGGTCGTCGTTGAACTCCTTTTCAAACTGCAGCGGATCGCCGACGTAATCGACTCCCTTGTTGAAACGACCGGTGAACTTCGGCGCGATCGTCTGGATAGGAACTCCCTGATCCGCGATGGCCGCGAGG
>JBGSTM010000100.1:0-26533 GCA_041736495.1 Akkermansiaceae bacterium | reverse complement strand
CTTGATGGTGATGCCTTTTTCGCGTTCGAGGTCCATGGAGTCCATGGCGCGCTCGGTGGTGGCTTGGTTTTCACGGTAAGTGCCGCCCGCTTGCAGGAGTTGGTCGACGAGGGTGGTTTTCCCATGGTCAACGTGGGCAATAATGGCGAGATTTCGAATTTTCAGAGACATGGGAACGATTGGATAATGGACGGCCTCCGTGAGAAGGGGGGCGGGCTATGCACGGTTTTCGCCGGGATGGCAAGGCGGGATTCGGGAGAATCTTTCCGCCGCGGTGGAGAAAAAGGGATTAACCCATCGTCGCATCACCGGGAATGGGCAAGGGCGAAGAATTTCCTGCGGTCGCGGGCTTGGAGGAAGATGATGGCGAACATTTCCTATTTAGGCATCCGCAGTGGCAGCAGTTTCAGGCTTGCAGCCTTGGCCAGATGCCGCTGCCGGAGATCGAGCGAGCAGAGTGTGTCCGCGCCGAGGAGGAGGGCGGCGGCCGTGTGGAGGATGTCCAGCGAGCGGGCCGGAATGACGGGCGTGTGCTTCTTGGAAAGCTCGCGGGCTTTGCGGTAGAGTTCGCTTTGTGGCACATCGCGTCGGGTCAGAATGCCGTCCGCAAGGTCGGTCTCGATCTGGCGGAATGCCGCGTCGTGTTCGGCGCGGGTGATGGTGTTCTCCCGCAGGGCCCGGCGGAGGGTGTTTGACACTTCCAGTTCGGCCAACAGGGTGAAGGGGATGCTTTCGGTAAATCCTGCGGCGTGCGAGATCGCCGAGCGATGGAAATAGTCCTTTTCCACCAGGAGGGCGATCAGGAAGCTGGAATCGCAGAAAATCATTCTCCGCGATCTCCGACAAGCAATGTGACCACGCTTTGCTCCCGCCGCTCCGCCACGGGTGCGGCTCCGCCGAAGCGGGCTTTGAAATCCGGCGCGTCGGCACGGTCTGCGGGGACCAGTTTTGCCACGACCCGCTTGTGTTTCGTGATGGCGATGGATTCCCCCTCGCCCAGCAGTGCTTCCAGCCGGGGGAATTCGGTTCGAAGTTCTCTGACGGTAGCGGTTTTCATGGTGAATCAAAAATGATTCACAAATCCGGTCATGTCAAGATTGCGGGCCGGGTTCTCAGGGCAGTTTCCATGCAGCGCGGTATTTTTCGTATTCCGCCTTGGGCAGGAGCACGTAGACCGGGTGCCTGGTGGGGTCGATCTGGGAGACGAGCCATTGAAGTTTGGTTTTTTCCATGGTGGTGCAGCCGGCGGTGGGGGCGGCACCCTCGCGGCGCCAGATGTGGAAGAAAATGGAGGACCCCTCGTTAGGGATGACTTTCGGCGGGGCGTTGTGGGCGATGAAGAGTTTGAGGGAATGGACCGGGTCGGTCTGTTTCATCTGCTGTTTTTTCTCCCATGGCGTGGCAGGATCGTGTGGCAGAATCACGTTGCGGTTGTATTGCGGGGAGGCGGGGTCTTCCACCCACAGGTCGCGGGCGGTGACCTGGCGATAGGGAAGCGAAGGATGCTTGCGAATGGTTGGTTCATAGCCCCAGGCCCCACCGATGGAGAAAACTCCGGCGGGTGAGCGGTTGTCGCCTTCCTTTTTGGTGGCGGCTCCGGCGGGGACCGGGTGCATGCCTTTTCCCCAAATGAGCCCGCTTTTTCCGAGGCGGCCCTGCCAGGAATCGGTGACCGGCTTCCAGGTGCGGCCGGATTTCTGGTAGAGGCGGAGGGTGACGGTGGAGCTGTTCCAGCCGTCGGCGGTGCCGACGAGGCATTGGGTGGAATTGGCCGGGAGCTCGAAGGCGGTGGCTGGCAGGAAGGTGAGGAGGGTGAGGAAGAGGGATTTCATAAGAAAATTTGGAAGGCGAAGAGGGAGCAGGATGCTCCCGACACGGTCTGAAGCTAGACGCTCCAGCCACTTTGGGCCTCGGTCAAGGCTTGCGGTGGGAAGTGAGGGTGGCTCGGATGTCGCCGATGAAGACGGCGGCCCGCATTTCCAGCGGGATGCGGTCGGCGTCGTCGCTGAGCCAGAGGGTGGCGTCGCGTTTGAGCTTTTTGTAGGGCAGGAGTTCGAGGGTTTTACGGTCGATTTTCCGCATGCCCATCGAGAGGCGGATGGCGTTGCGTCCGTTGTGAGGTTCCCGGCCCACGACATTGACTTTGAGCAGGTAGGAGGTGCCAAAGGGGCGGACGACGAGCACGAGTTTGTCGCCGGTGTCGAGCCTCTGGCTGCGGACGTGCAGCATCGCGGAAAAGATGTCGAAGACCGGTGCGAAATCGAAATTGCGGTCGGTGCGGGTGATTTTGCCGGTTTTGAGGAGCGTGTTGATTTCGCGGCTTTCCACGCGGGTGGGGAAGTAGCGGACCGTGGTGTCGACTTTTTCCTTGTCGTCCGTTTCCACCGCATGGAAGAGGCGCGGGCGAAGGGAGGTGGGGTCCAGTTCCGACCAGAAATTTGTCTGATAGGGAAACAATACTGCGGCGGCTCCGTGGCTGGCGGCGGAGGAACGGACAATAAGATTGCCCGGTTTGCGGACATCCGGTGGCTCAAATTCAACCCGCGCGGTCCCGGCGTTGATCGTACCGTTCCAACTCACCTGAAAATCCAGCACGGTGGGCGGGAGTTTGGAAAATGGGCCGGGTGTGGAGGATGTGAGCTCTCCCTTCCAAGTGGGCGCGGCGTGGAGAACCGAAAGCGTGAGAAATGGTAGGAAAATCAACCGGCGGCAGGCGGACATGCGGCTTCGGACGGTCAGGCCGGGAGGGATATTCATGGCAATGCGCGAGTGAAAAACTGGCAGCAGTGCCTGTATCACTTATTCGCCGGTAGGCAAGAAGACAGGCTCGGCGCGCGGTGGCAGCACCCCGGGGCCATCGTCGAAGCTTGTATCCAGACGTTCTTCGTTGACGGGAAGCGGGCGGAAAGACTCGGAATGGGTGTCGACTCGGAATTCGAGTTTCATCACGTCGCGATTGGTTTCCGCCACCTGGTCGAGCAGGTCGCGGTTCTGGTTCTGGATGCTCTCCATTTTCGCGATGAGCGATTCGTAGAATTTTCTCTGGGTGGCCTCGTCCGGAGTGGCGGGTGTCGCTTTCGGAGTGTGTGCGGCCAGAATCGGTGCTTCTGCCTTGGGCTCAGGCGTTTCAGCAGGCCTGACTGCCGGTTTGGCGGGGGCGGTGACGGGAAGTCCTGCATCGACGGCGGAGGCGAACGACTTGACGGACCACCAATGGCTGACACCAGCGGCCGACATGGCGGCAAGCGAGATGCCGCAGATCATTGGGATGGTGGAAGTTTTCATTTTTTGCGGTTGATAACAGGTTTGGCCGGTTCGGTCAGCGGCTCGGGTTCTGGTTTTGGCAGGGAAACGAGAAGTTGCTGGAGATTGTCGATGGCGTCGCCGAGCTGTTTGGAGTCCTCGTCGAGTTGGCGGATGGAATTCGCCAGGATGGAGCCGACGGTCGCGGTTTGGTGATAGCCGAGCGACGGGTTGAATCCGGGTTCGGAGATGGTGAAGATTTCCGCTCCGTCGGCATCCGGGATGAGTAGATGGGGCCGGATGGTCAGTGTGATTTTGGATCCTGGCGAGAGTTCGACCTCGCGGGTGAAAGGCGGGGCGCTGTCCGAGGTGTCGAGGTGCCAGCCGGCGGGTGGCTGGCCTAGAGGCTTGGCGGGGTAGGGAGCGAGGAGTTTCACCTTTGAGGGATCGACGGCACCTTTCCCGGCATGCATTTTTTCGACCCGCACGACGAGGTCTTCCGCAGGATTTGAAGGTGCCTCTTCGATCAAGCCGACGGGTTCCTCGGAAGTGGGTTCTGGTGGTTGACTGTCCGGGGACTTGCCGGCGACCAGAAGCGCTGGAGTTTCCACGGTTTCAGCCGGCGTGGAATTTTCCGCGGCGGGTGGAGGTGTCAGCGGTTGGACGGCGGTCTCGAGGTCGTGTTTTTGGAACTCCTGGATTGCGTCAAGCACGGGATCCGGAGTCGGTTCCTCGGGAACGTTCTGGGCGGTGACGAATGGCAAACCGAGAATCGCGAGAGTTGAGAGGATGAGGCGCGCTTTCATTTTCCGGAAGGTTGGATTTGGATCAGCTCGGTGGTGTCGAGTCCGGCAGGCCGCGGGGCGTCGGCGGCGTCCTGTTGGTTGGTGGGAAGGGTGGGGCTGTCAGCGCGGAGATCCGTCGCCGGAATGGACCGCTCGATCAGGCGGTTCCAGGAATCCAGCAGCTCGACGCCTTCCAGACGGAGCGAGCGCGATTTTTCCTGATAGTCGGCAAGACGGATGAGCAGTTCGCGGGCCTCGGCGACTTCCGCAGGGGTCCAGCGGAGGTTTCTGCTTTGATAGAGCACCGGAACATCGAGATCGATCCTGGAAACATGCCCGCCGGGAGCTTCGGCAGTGAGGATATGCTGGATGCGTAGATTGGTTTGCTCGAACGGGTTGCCGGATTGGGTCGTTGAGGAAGAGGGGACGCCGACGGGCTTCTCGCCGGGAAGACGGTCCTTGTCGGGCATCATGCTGGAGCTGGCAGGGGCGGAGCTGGTTTTGACGAAGACCGGTTGGCTCTCGATGGTGGGGGAAACCGCCTGGGAGGCTTGGATGAACGGCTTGGTGATGTACATCAGGCAGAACATTCCGGCGACGCCGGTGCTGGCAAACAACATGAAGGGATAGACCCGCTGGCTGGGACAGTTGGACGCCCTGCGGTTTGACGTCGAGTAGGAGGCGGGGGCGACTGTCAGTGCTGATGGCAAAGACGGCATCGCCCGTTCGGTGGTCCTGATGACACTGGAGTTCTGGGCTGGAAGAGGCTTCATGGCTGGGACGAGGCTTGTTCCGCGATCCGGGCGGATTCGGGTCTTGGCTCGGCGGCGATGGCGTGACTGACGATGGTCTGGTCGGAGACGCCCGGAAACGTGGTGATGGTCATGGATTCGCGGCAAAGTCGCAGGTGGCGGAGCGTTCCGCTGACATTGCTCATCGCCTGAATGCCGGGAATCACTTCAAGGGCACCGGCACCCGGGCGCTGGCGGCCGATCCCGTCAGACCGATAGATTTCAAAAGTGCTGTGGGAATCGTCATTCCCTTCCGCGGTGACCCGGATCCGCACGCCGTCGGTGAACACACTGAAGGCGATGGGCTTCATCGGAATGGGAGTCACCTGCTGGCCGGTGAGCTTGAAATGGGCCTGCAGCAGGAAATCCCCGACGTGCTTGAATTCCGCGGCGGAAATCACCGTGGAGCACGCCAAGACCATGATGAGTGATAGGTACCGTGTCATTCCCCAACATCCCAGAGGGCGTCCGTGAAGCTGCCGGAGGGGTCGTAGCGAGTCCCTGAGCCAGCATTGATGATGGGGGGAGATTGATTGACAATGATCGAAAGGGTGGTGTTGGAGAGTGATTGGACGGTAGGCATCACTGCCGCGTTGGTCGGCAGATAGGGGATGATCTCCACGCTGGTGATGGCGGCGACGCTGGCGGTGGGATTGTCCGCGAGGTAGAGTCGCTGCGCGGTATGAACGGCACGCAGCGTCTGGGAGGCGCTCGAACCGGCCTTCCAATCGCTCATTTTTTTGGATGAAACGAAACCGATCCTTGTCAAGGCAAGCACCACCAGGATGACGATGGTCATCTCCACGAGCGTAAACGCCCGCCTGTGATTGCGGAGGCGATGGGATGTTTTCATGACGGAAATTGTTTAGCTTGTGTGAATGTTTTTGAAAAGCTGGAAATCGATGTTGCTCAACTTTTGAGAAGTTTCAGCGCGTCCATGAAATTTTTGCGGAATTCCGCATCCTCGGTGAGGCCTTTCAGATAGATCAGGACGGTGAATACGGAGATGGTGATCACGACGCAGGAAATCAACCACCAGGTGACCGACTTGTTCTTCGGCGCGATGAAAGGCACATACCAGGATTTCCGGTCCACGACCTGGGTGGTGTACATCTGGCTGTTTGCCTTCAGTTCCTCGATCAAGGCGTCGGCCAGCCTGCTGCTGCCGGCCACGTACAGATGCTTGTAGCGTTTTCCGGGGACATCGGGGATCTCGACCGCCCGGATGCCATGAGGAATCGATTCGGGCGGGCGAAGGGTATGGATATGGGTTTCATATACATATTTTTCACGTAACCATCGGTCGAATCGAGTGAGTTGCATGGAATTGGAGTTTGGGGTTAGCCGGCCGACTGCATCATCTTCGGACCCATCAGGAAGATCGGCAGGAAGGTGCCGATGAAGACCGCCGCGATCAGGGCGACGGCGATGAGCAGGACGACGAAGCTGACGGTGGCGGCAAAGGCCGACATGTGGTTCTGGAGGTCCTCCTCATACATCTCGCAGAGCATGCCCAGCTGGGCGTCGAGCGAGGCGGATTTCTCACCGATTGACAACATGTGGGTGACCTGGGCGTCCACCGAAGTGTATTTGGCGAAAGCGGTCGAGAGAGGCACGCCGGAATTCTCATACTTGTCGGCGGCGGTCCGCAGTTCCTCGTAGAAGGGCGTGTTCTTGACGCTGTTGGCCGAGACGCGGATGGACTTGGCGAGGTTGATGCCATTCGAGTGAAGCAGTTGGATGGTCGAAAGGAAAGTCACCTGCCGGAGGCTCATGACGAGCAGGCGCAGGAGCCGCCACTTCGACATGACGAAGCCGAGGATGACGTTGCGGACCTTGGCGGAACGTGCGATGACCACGGCGATGGCGATGGCGCTAACAACGAAGATCGGCCAGGTGGCCTGCGTGAAATGGCTGACTTTGAACGAAATCGCAGTCATTCCGTCCGGCTTCGCGCCAACCCCGTCCAACATTTCCTCGACCTGGGGAACGATCTTGACCTGGGAGACGATGAACGCGCCCACCAGGACGCAAATGATACAGCACGGAGTGATTGTCGCTTTTTTGATCTGTTTGGAGAAATGCAGGGCGCTCTTCAGGCGGGAAGCGAGCGCTTGGAAAGCGTGGTGAAGCTGGCCGGCGTCCGAGCCCGCCTGGATCAGGCCGATGATGGTGTCGCTGAAACGGCCGGTGCGGCGGAAGGCCTCATGCACGTTCATCCCGGTATTGATGTCTTCCCGGATTTTGGCGAGAGCATCGGAGATGGCTTTGTTAGGCAATCCCTGGCCGTAGTACTTCAGGGCGTCCGCGGTGTTGATCTGGGCGCGCAACATCGAACCGAGACCCCGGAACAAGTCCACCTGGTCTTTCGTTTTGAACTCCTTGATTTTCGCCGGCTTTTTCGGCGCGGTGACAATGCCCTTCTGGGCCGGCTTCAACGCGGGTCCGGACGCTTTTTCAGAAACGGTGGTGGTGGCGCTAGTCATCGGTGTAGGTCATGTCGATCACCTTGCTCACGGCGATCAGGTCGGTTTTCCCATCGCGGAGCAGTCGCAGGCCGCTGCGGCGGAGGCTGGGCAGCACGCCTTCCTCGGCGACTTTCATTTCAAGTTCGTAGGGACTCATCTCGCCTTTCGCGAGCATGTCGGAAATCTTGGGCGTGATCGGGATGATCTCGAGGATCGCGGTGCGTCCGTTGTAACCGGTGTTGCGGCATTCCGCGCATCCCCCGGGGCGGGCCACATAGACCGGGATGGTCGCCCAGCTGTCATCGAGGCTGAAGGTTTTTCTATCAAACTCTTCCACGCCGCTGGTAGGCTCCTTGCAGTAGGGGCAAAGCAGCTTGATGAGTCGTTGGGCGCAGGCGGCCTTGAGGGTCTGGGCGATCTTCCAGCGCTCCAGGCCAAGCTGTTCGAAACGCTCGATGATCTGCGAGGCGCGCGCGGTGTGAATGGTGGTGAGTACCTTGTGACCCGTCACGGCAGCCTCGATGGCGAGCTCCGCGGATTCGATGTCCCGGACCTCACCCATCAGAATGATATCCGGGTCGGAACGCATGAACGAAGCAATCATCGGCTTGAACTCCTTGGGGCTTTTCAAGTCGCAGTGAGTGATACCGGGGACCTCGTCTTCCACCGGGTTTTCCAGCGTGAGGATGTTGACGTCCGGGCGGTTGAGTTCTCGCAGGATGGCGTTGAGCGTGGTGGACTTGCCGGATCCGGTGGGGCCGGACATGACAATGATGCCGGCGGGGATCTTCATCACCTTGTTCAGCGCGAACATGGTTTCGTCATCGAAGGCCAGGGTGCCCTTGCCGAGCGTGACGTTGATGTTGCTCTTGTCGAGCAGACGCATGGTGATGTGATAGCCCCGATAGGTGCGGTGGCGCTCATAACGGATGTCGATGGGCCGGTGGAAATAGGAAATCGTGAAACGTCCGGAAATCCCGGGAGCCGTGTTCCGGATTTCGGTGGGCAGCTTCATCAGGTTGAGCAGGAAAGCGTCCAATCGGTCCTTCAACTTCATCGGGATGTCCACCTTTGCGCCGATGTCTCCATCGCAGCGGAAGGCATAGTAAAACGACTCCTTCTCCACCTTGAAGTGCACGTCGGACGTGCGGGTCCGGACGGCGTCCGCCATGATGGTTGCGATGAGCTGCGCCATCGGCTCGGCATAGTCGGTGGTGACGTCGAAGTCATGGATCCCGTCGTCCATATCCTCCACGTCGATGGCTTCAAGGTCGGATCTGCTAGGACCGTTGTTGGTGGCGACCGATTCGATGGCCCGGCTGATTTCCGTGGCAAGCGTGACCACCTTGACGATTTCCAGATGGGGGAACCTCGGAGCAAGATATTCCTCGGGCAGCGGGCTCCATGGATTCGCGATGGCGACGATCAGCTTGTCCGGACCGGACAGGCAGAGCGGGGCGAAAAAACCGCGGGTCATCACGGTGGAGTCGCAGGTCGTGTGGAGCGTACCGTCACAAAACTCGGCCACTTTCGGGAAAAACGGCAGCCCGTTGATCTTCGCGAGGGCCGACATGAAGCTGTAGCGGGTGACGCGGTTAGGAACCTGGTCCTGGGCGAGCTCCGAATAGCTGGGATCGTGCGCACCCAGCTCGCTCATGATGCGGCGACTGATGAGTTCGTTGAAGGAGATGCCGTCGAATTCGATCATAGCTCGAAATGCTTGCGGGTGAGGAATGTCCAGCTCTCATACTCGAGGCGGGCGATGGTGACGAACGGACGGATTCCGAAGCGCTTGTAGACTTGGGAGCGGATCTCGTCTGCTAGAATGGCGGACGCGATCGGATTTGCGGAGGCGGTGCCGATGGCGTCGGTGTCCTCGGCGTAGAGCACCGGCGAAAGCAGCACCCGTGCGGTGCTGTGGATGCGGTCGAAGGAATCGTAGAATGCGGACGGCGCGATCAGTTTGCCGCCAAAGGGGATCAGCGGCACCGAGATGGGAAGTGTGGATGCGAGCCGGTTGCCGAGTTCCAGAATGGCCAGACTGATGTGTTCTTCATCGTGCCCCTGGACGCGGGCGAGGGCTTCGACAAGATCGGCGGGGATCAGCCGCGCGTGGCTTTCGCGGACCGCGGCGGTGGCCTGGGAAATTTCCGCAGGCGTTCCCGAGCGGGTCTGATGGAGCGCTTCCGCGGTTTGTTGCAGGCATACCTCCGCGAAGTCCCAGACATCCTCGCCTTTGAGGTGGATGTCCGGTTCTTGGACCGCGAGGAATGGGGATGCGGATTGCATGGGGGATTTCGGGGAAGGTTGAAACCTGTTTGCTAACAGTGTTTGGGAGTGTTGAAGCTTTGGGAGTTTCTCAATTTCGAATTACAGATGATCCGTGAAATCCAACGTCCTGCTTCTTATCGATTCCCGCTTCTGCCGGACGGGGACTTGGAGCTGGATGGAGCGGATGCGGGTGCTGTCCTGCGAGGCGCGAGATCCTCGGCTCTCGGATAGAAAGGTGCCTGGGTGGGTTGCAGTCCGCGGATGGTGCGCTTCAGGTTGGTTTCGTGCGCGGGGCCGGGATTGTCCTGATTCACCCAGTCGTGGTCGCAATCGAGGGTGGTGGCGGCACGGAAGCGGTCGGACGCGCGGTTGCTCGCACTGCCTTTGGTGGGATCGTAGGATGACGGCGTGACGATGAAGACGAGACTGGTCTTTTCCTTGGTGGCTTCCTTGCTCTTGAAGAAGAAATTGAGCGCGGGAATATCACCTAACAGTGGAATCTTGGTGCCTGCCTTGCTTTCACTCTCACCATAGAAGCCGCCGATGATCAGCGAATAACCGTCCGGCACCCGGGCGATGGATTCGATCATCGACTCAGTCACCCGGGGATACTTGTTGCCGGAAATGCTCAGGATTTCCTGGACGATTTGGGCCGAACGCGGACGAATCTTCATGCGCACGGTGCCATCCGGAAGCACCGTCGGAGTGACCACCATGGAAATGCCGATTTCACGGTGTTTGTCGGGATCGGTGGCGATGGACGGATCGCTTTCGTCGATTTTATAACGCACTTCCTCGGTGACGGTGGGGTTACCTCCGGAGGTGTTCTGGGTGATGGTGGAGGTGATGATCGGCACCCGGTCGATGAAGGAAATCGTCGCCTGTTCGTTGTCCTCGGTGATGAGCGCGGGATTGGAGATCTGGCGGGCGAGTGTTCCTTCGGCGAGGGCGCGGAGGACGCCGCTCACTTGGATCGGGCTGAGCACGAGACTGGCTTCGCTGAGGGCGTCGCCGACGTCGGTGGCACTGGTGCTACCATTGTTCAACCCGAAGACCGAGTTGAGATTAGAGGCTACGGTTAGCGAAGTTCCGTCCTTGCCCAGCGAGGTCGCCCAGTTGACGCCGGTTCTCTCAGCGGCAGCGCTGTTGACCCGCAGGATTTTGGTTTCGATTATGACCTGGCCTTTGGCCTTGTCGATGCTGTGAAGGAGGCCGCGGGCCTGTTCGATCCGGTGGGCGGAGTCGATGATGATGATGGTGTTGGTCTTCGGTTCGAAGTTCACGATGCCGGTGCCGGGGCTCAGCATGGGTTTGATCAGTTCCTTGATCTGTTCCATGTCCGTCGGGCGCAGGTAGCGGAGCTGATAGTGGAACTCGGCGCTGGGAAGCTGTGCGAGTTGGGCCTGGGTGAGGGCGTAGATCGTGTTTCCCTTCACGTGAAGCGAGAGGCCGTACATGAAGGCAAGCTCCTCCATTTGCTCGAGCGGCTTGCCGTCGTTGAGGTGGCCGGTGACAAGGAAGTCAGGGCCGGCGATCTTGCTGTTGTGGAAATATTGGCGGCCTGCGGATTTGGCGAGGAACTGGAAGATGTCGTTGAGATTCGCATCCTTGATGATGAAGCCCTCGTCGGCGTTCTTCATGTCCTGTTTCTGCTGTTCGAGCGGCGCGAACGGAGCCGGCGTTCCGGGTGTGGTAGGTTCGATGGGCTCACCTGCTTCCAGCGGGGCGGGCGGTGCCACGGGCAGATCGGCCGGGCCCGACAGGTCGGGTGGTGCGAGTTGGGTGTTTTCCGAGCCGGGGATTTCAGCGGGCGCAGCCTCCGGAGTGGGCACCGCTTCGATCGGCAGGTCGGCAGGAGACTGAGCATGGAGGACGCCCGCAGTGATGATGGCGACGGAGAAGGCTAGGGATTTCGCGACGTTCATGAGCTTGGTGAGTAAGGGATTTCAGGGAAAGGCATTCAGGGGACAGGGTCGCCCGGCTCGAGTTCGATCGGGGCGTTAGGGCGGTCCAGGGTCATCCCGGGAGCGGTGATGCCACGGTTCCCGGGAGTCATGCCGACTGGCAGCATGTCGAGCTTGCGGGATGCCGTATCGCCGTTGTCCAGGTTCTTGAACTCGATCTGCTGGGAGGTGACGTCGATGATCTGCACGCGGATCTGCTTGCCCCGGAATGAAAGCGGGATCTGGTCGCCGAGTTTGAACGAGCGGGTGCCTATCAGGAACCGTTTTTCACCGGGCATGATGGTGGTGACCACAAGCAGCCGGACGATGTCCGCAAAGGGAGTCGCCTGGACGGGGGCGACTCGTTTGAGAGTGCCTGCAATCGGAGTCTTGATGACGGGTTTCGCATCGGGGTCCTGGAGCTGGCCGAAAGGGTCCGTAGTTCGTTCCTTGCTGGAAAAGACCGAGGAAAGTGAAGCCAGGTAAGATTCCAGCTCGGCGGCACCCACCTGACGGGAAGGTGTGGTGTTGGCGGGCGGGACCTCCTTGACGATGGGTTTTGCAGTCTTTTCCTCCTTGGTGACAGGAGCTTCTGGGGCCAGTGCCTGGGTGTCGAAATTCGCGGCGGATTGCGCGAGCGTGGCGGAAGTCAGGATCGCCATCACGAGGGTTGTTAGGAAGCTGGCTCCTGGCATGGTGCTTCCAGCGGATGGAATCGTGTTCTTCACATTGCTGGAATGATGATGTTTCATGTGATTGGGGATGGAATGGGCATGGCGGTTGGAAACCGCCGCCACGGTTAGTTTTCCCATGCGTTGTAGGTGACTTGGAAGTTCAGGAGCGCGGAACCGGACGAGCTGGGATCGATTTTGAGGTCCTGGAGATGGAGCTGGGGCATGCGGGTTTCAAGTTCGAGGAAGGCACGCTGCATCGTGCGGAAGGTGCCCCGGAAGGCGATGCGGATCTGGGAGGACTCCTGTGCGGAAACGTTTCCGAATCCTCCGTTTCCGCTCGGGCGCTCGAAGGCGGTCTGTTGCATTTCCTTGGTGGGAAGATGCTCGGCGATCTCCCGCAGGTTGGTGGTGACCGCACTGGCGGTTTCCTGGGAGAGTTGCTCGTTCCAGCGCTCGAGGTGCTGGCGGTCCTTGTTCACCTTGGCTTCGATTTCCAAGCTGGAGAGACGGCTGATCTCGTAAGCCTTGTAGCTCGTCACCTTGTTCTCGTAGGAAGCGACCATGTTGGATTTAATTACGAAACAAATCCCGACGACCACAGCCGCCAAAGCGATGGGGATGACGATTCCAAACAGGACGATGGTTTGACGATAAAGATGCATGACTTAAGGAGCTTTGGAGACGGTAACCGCCAGAGGATCGGTGGCTTCGAAGCGCTGGGTGATGGTGAGGTCGAAGGTGAACGGATAGGTGGATGTGTCCGTCAGGCTGGCTTCCTCAGGCGGGACCGGTTTGTAGCTGCTGTTTTCCTGGGTTCGCACGTTGACGACCAGGTTGCGGTTGCCCGTGCTGGGGTTGAAGGAACCGTTCCCCGTGATGCGGGCAACCTCGCTGAAGTGGGCGGAGATGCCTTCCCGGGTATTGATCGTGTTCAAATAGTCGAGTGCTTCGTCGCGGGCGAAGCCGGTGATTTTCCACTCCTTGATCAGCCCGGCTGTCGTCTTGCCGGGGGTATTCTCCGGCTTGGCGGAATGGGTGTAGCTATTCACCAGCATGCCGCCGGTTTCCGGAAACATGCGTGAGAAAGACTCCATGTTCGCCCACGCCTTGGAGCGGTCGTCGAGCAGGTTGTTCCAGTGCTCGGCCTTTTTCCGCTCAATGTCGAGTTTGCCGAGTCGGCCCTTGGTCACGTCTGCTTGGGTAGGGTCGAAAGACCATTCCGGTTGGCGGATCAGACTGCCCACGCCGAAGGCAAAGTAGGCGATGCAAAGCACGGCGATGGCAAAAACAGCCACCCGTGCCAGGCGGAGCACCTTGAGCAGTCGCATTTCCGAGCGGGTCGGGAATACCTCAACCACCTCCTTAGGTGTTGGTAGGAAATTCTGCAGCGCCCATTTGTCCTCCCCGAGAATGGCGAACGTATGGCTGGTGATGGCCGGGGCCACCTCCGCTGCGGGCAGCGAGGCGATCGCCGGCTCCGGGCACCAGCTTGGAATGCCCTCCACCGGTTTTTGTTGGATGACCTCCACGCGGCTGGTGTTGAAAGTAACCCGGAGATCCGCATCCAGCGTGGTGTCCACATTGGACCCGAGGCGGCACAGGAATAGATCGGGATCGATGAATTCCAGCGAGGCGTTGGTGGTGGCGAGCGCGTTGCGGAAATTCGTCGGCCGGCGGAGTCCGCGGTGTTGGAGAGTGCGGATGAGCCGGAGATCGGCGTGTTCGTTGAAAAACGCCAAGGCGGTGAACCACGGATATTGGAGAATGGTGACGAACGGTTTGCCGGGAGTGGGTTCAAGCACCTGGTTGAGCCCCATGATGGCGATCAGCGGAGCGCTTAATGCGTGGGTGATGACCGGGAAATTCTCCTTTTCACCGGCGGCGCGCAGGGCGCTGATGAGCGGCGCGTATTGCTTCGAAACGGTGATGGTCGAACCGATCACATCGCTGCCTGCGGCAGGGTAGGGAATCACCCGCCAGGAGGACTGGTCCACTTGGATGGACGAGTCTGCGAGAATCGACGCCGGATCCAGAATCGCCGCATCCCGTAGCTCGGGGAGCGAGGCGGGATTGTCGTGCTCTGGCTTCAGTTCGGTGGTGGCGAACTCATCGGCGATGTGCAGGATCACTCCGAGGGAGATTGAGCCTTGAGAGCGGGCGTAGCGCAGTGCCTCGCCGGCGACGGACTCCAGCCGGGTGGTATCTTGGAGTACCTCCTCGGTGAGGGAGGGGCCGTTGCTCCACTGGCCTTTCTTGCGGTCGTGATAGAAGGTGGAGATGCTCGCTCCATCCACGCGGATGTGGAGCTGGAAATTCAGCTCAAGCGCTTCCTGATACCACGCGGGGTTGGAAGCGCGGGAAGTGGTGCGCAGGATGGCGCATGCCTGCCTGAACTGTTTGAGGACGTTCAGGGATGCCGGATGTTGAAACGTGGCCAAGGGACTGAGTGGTAAGAGAGTGCATGGCGGACGGGGGGTGATCCGGAAAAATTATGGAAGGAAAACGGTCCGCCCGCCATGGGCAGGCGGACCGGGGAATGGAAACGCGGCGATTGGCCGCTAGGTCTGGATCACCAGTCGGCGGTGGAACCGGCCTTGGGGCCGTAGGTGGCACCGACGATACCGGTAGCACTTGGTTCCAGCCACAAGACTCCCACCGCAGTGTTGATTTGTGCCGGTATGGTGTACGATACGGTGGCCACGGCTGCTGGTTTCCGGAGATAGCCGCCGACTCCGTCGTCATTGGGTCCGAAGATGTTGTCTTCGGTCACTGGTCCACCGGTAATATTCGGAGTGACGGAGGCATCCGCCTGCGGAATGTCGTTCATGGCTGCATGGCCGCGGACGGCTTGCTGCACGTTGCGGAGGTTCATGACGTTAGCTGCACGGTCCGAGCCTACCTTCCACGCTTTCGCGCCGATGAAGAGGATCGAGATGAGGGAAAGCAGAACCAGGATGACGACCGTGAGTTCGATCAGGGTCATTCCGGACTTTGCTTTGATGAATCTTGCTTGGGACAGTTTCATAAGGGTGTTGTTTTGAATCGTGTTTGATCGGGAAGGGGCCCGCCCGCGCGGTGCAGGCGGGCCCGGGGATTTTTCATCTCTCCTTACAGGGAGATGGGAATCAGATTACCAACCGGTCGAGTCGGCATAATCGTTTTGACCGTAGTCTGTAGCGCCTGGAAGGCCTTCGGCGGTCGGAACTAACCAGATGTGGGAATAGCTAGTAGCAGGGTTCGGGGATTGCACCGTGATAAGCGCAAGCGTGCTGTATTCCACTCCGCCGTCAATTGCTGAACCGATAGGCTTAGGGAACTTCATGTAGGTTTCCAAGTCGGTTTGTGCGAAGTCAGCACCAGAGGTGAGCTCCTTCATGTTCTGATGTCCGCGCATCGCTTGTTGCGTGTTGCGGATGTTCATGATGTTGGCCGAACGGTCCGAACCTTTCTTCCAGGCGCGAGCACCAATGAAGAGGATCGAGATGAGGGAAAGCAGGACGAGGATGACGACCGTCAATTCGAGGAGGGTCATTCCGGACTTTGCTTTCATGCTTTGGGTGTTAGTCAGTTTCATAGTGTGTTATTTTCTATTTTTTATTCGGGTGTGTTTGTTTTTTGTCGGATGGAGAGCGCCTTTTGGGACTTGAAGGATTCTGAGTTCTTCAGGGGTTGGGGCGGTTCTCGGAAAGTGTTGTTTTGGAGCGGTGGGCAGTGGCTTCTAGCCTTTTGGGTTGTATTGCTGTGTGCTACTCTTGATATTTAACGGATTAAAACTAAATGACTATTACGTGATCGCGTGCTACCTCATTCGCCATCATCGTTTTTGTTCATTTTGACGTTTTCGAAGGTCTCCTGAGTGATGAGGCCCCGGTTGAGGAGGAGCTTGAGATTGTTGTCCCACTCGATGTTGCCGGCGCGGCGGATGACGTCTTCGAGTGAACGGGCGCCGCCGTCGTAGTTGGCGATAGCGCTGGAGACGGCGTCGTCGTTGTTCTGGAGGAATTCGTAGGTGAGCACCCGCTTCTGGACGCCGTTGAGCAGTCCCTGCGAGTGGATGAAAATGAGGATTTCCGCCAGGCGGCTGAGCACGGAGGCATGGTTGTCCTTCGGATAGAGCTCGAGGATCCGTCCGATGGTCTTGACGGCGCCGGTGGTGTGGAGGGTGGAGAGAACCAGGTGGCCGGTCTGGGCGGCTTCCATGCAGGTTTCCATGGCCTCGCGGTCGCGGATTTCCCCGAGCAGAATGATGTGTGGCGCTTTCCGCAGGACGTCCTTGAGGCCTTGGCGGTAGGAGTGCACGTCGCGGCCGACTTCCTGTTGGGTGACGATGCTGGGTGAGGGGATCCGGTGGCCCGGGTAGTCGGGATCGTCCATGTCGTCGGGGTACTGATACTCGATCGGGTCCTCGACGGTGACAATGTGCTTGGGATGGTGGCGGCGCGCCCAGTCGATGAGCGAGGCGAGCGTGGTGGATTTCCCGGAACCGGTCGGGCCGGTGACCAGGCAGAGTCCGGCGCGCTTGAGAACACCGTGGCGCAAGGTGTCCGTGGTGTCGGTGTCGATACCGAGGGATTCCAGCTCGGGAATGAAGTCATTGAGAATCCGGCAGGTGACGCCGAGACCGGAAGAGCTGAGGTGGGCCTGGATCCTGAGGCGGCCGGAGCGCTCGCCGTCGTTGCCCATGGGGATGCCGTCGCAGGAGAAATCGGCGACCCGGCTTTCCGCGAACGATTTGATGGCGAGGCGGATTTTTTCCTCGACCCGCATTTCCATGCCTTGCTCTTGGCCGAAGCCGTGGCTACCGCTTTCCCGGTTGGTGATGAGCTCCTTGAGGATCTCGTCCATGTGGGCGGCGGAGAGGATGCCGAGGAAATCGAGTTTCTCCATGCCCTTGTTGGTATGGATGTAAACCGGCCGGTCGGCGCGCATCTGGATGTCGGAAACACGGAGCTCGCGACAGACGCGGAAGATGATGCCCAACAGGTCCGTGCCCCGCATGCCCTGCATGAAACGCACCGGCGCGGCCGCCGGGGCATAACCCGGAAGTGGCGGTGGTTCGATAGTGGCGGAGTAGACGGACATTTTATTGAATTTGAGATTTGAGATTTGAGATCTCAGTTCGAGACTTGGGGCTGGTGGTGGCCTTCCAGGCGGAGAATGGTTTTCGCGCAGGCTTCGCGGATCTTGGTGATGAAGGTGTAGCGGTCCTCGCACTCGGAGATGCGTTGTGGGGAAATCAGGTCCCAGTGCTTCGTTTCGTCCCACTCCCTGGCGAGGGCGTTGTAGCGGGCGAGGCTGTAGTCGAGCACTCCTAGGAAATGGCGCATCTGGGTGGTGTTGAACTTCGGCTTCTCCTCATGCTGGTCGGCGAACATGAATTGCAGGATGTTCGTCGCTGCGGCCGCGGCGGTGAGAGCCGGGCGGGGATCGTGGTCCTGCTTGAGGCAGTATTGAATGGTCTCTTCCGCGAGTTTCGCGACGGGCTCGTTCAATCCCGGGTAGGTGCCGATGCCTTCTGATAGAAAGAAGTTGAGGGAGTTATAATTTCCGTAGTGCGAGGGATCGAGCTTGTAGGCGAAGCGAAGTTTGTCCTCGGTCTGGCGGCGGAGATAGAGCTTGTGGGCGTCACTCGTGGCCTTGGGGTTGGTGCTGATGGTCTCGACCTTGCTCAACGAGGCGAGGAACTTCTCGAACCGTTGGTCCAGCGGGAGCTTTGCTTTGGCGGTGGATGCCTTGTCTGCGTCAGGCGTCGCTTCGGGCTGAGGGATCCGGAAAATTTTCGGTTTGTTGGGATCCAGCGCGGGAGTGCCTTTGCAAGATGCGCAGGATTCACCATTCACATGGCGGTGGACTCCGGTGCCCATGGCACCGTGGAAGAAGGTTTCGACAGGGCCTTGCATGGCCATGGCGAATACCTCGCCGTAGGGGCTTCCATTGATGCCCAATGGATTGAGAGGAACCTTCAGGTCAGGGTTCGCGACCAGCGGGCGTCCGGCAAACGCCCAGGCGAACATGCCTGTGCCGATGAGGCAGAGGGATATTGCGTTGGTGGTGTGGCGTGACATGGGAAGAGAATTTGAGATTTGAGATCTGAAATTTGAGATTTTAGGCGGAGACCTTGGTGCGGAAGGTGAGGCGGGAGATGCCCAGATAGACACCGAGGATTCCGGCGAAATAGAGGGTCATGTTCCAGAAGGCTTCGGTCGGCAGGGATCCGCGCTTGAAGAGCAGGCGCTGCGTGAGATCCGCGAAGCTGTAATGGGGCGAGTAGACCCACAAGCCGCGGAGGATTGGATTTTCCTCCAACTTCAGCATGTGCTCGATGTAGCCGACGCCGTAGAGGCCGTAGATCGCGATGAACAAGGTGACTGCGAAGCCGGTGATGCCGCCGAACCGGGAGGCGATCGCCGTCGCCAGGGCGAGCAGGGGAGCGGTGACCAGGATGAAGAGCGTGGTGTATTGCAGATTGAGAACCCACCACATCGAGCGTTCCGCCGGATCGGCTGGCGCGGCTCCGAGCTGGGAGACGAGGCCGGTGATGATGGCGAGCGGGGCGATGAAGCAAACGACCGCGAGCCAGATTTCAAAAAGTTGGCGGGTGGCCGAGATGCCGGTGGTCTGGAAATACTCGCCGACACCGGATTTGGCGTTGGTCTCGCCTTCCTTGGCGGCGGTGAAGAGTCCCCAGAGAAGCGTGCATACCCAGAGCGTGCCCCAAGCCGCCAGAATCCGGGCGGGTTGCACGAGAATCGGCTTCTCGGTGGCACTGGAAATCATCGGCAGGGCGAAAGGCAGAGCGGCAACCGCAAAAGCGCAGATCGCCCAAGCTTTACGCTGGAAAATCGTGGCAAATGTGAGTCGGAACAGTCTCATGGCTTGGGTCGGGATGGTTCTTGGTCGATCAGTTCAACAGAGTTTTCAGGGAGCTCCAGGTCTGGCCTTCGTCCTGGAGATGGCGGGCACTCTGGCCCTCGATCATCAACGCGCTCGGCATGGCCATCGCATCGTAGTCCGGGTGGCAGCTCACGAGGCGCAACACGTTGGAAGTGGATTCCTTCCAAATTTCCTCGAAGGCCTGGCGGGCGAAGGCGTCCAGTCCGCTGAACGGCTCGTCGAGGAGGAGAATGTTTCCGGCGTCCGGCTTCACCGAGAACTCGGCCATGATCAGGCTGGTCTTGCGGCGGTTGCCGGTGGAGAGGCGGCCATAGGGCTTCTTCACGTCCAGCTCGATCCGGTCGGCCAGTTGGATGGCTTGTTGAAAACGGCCTTTCGGAAGCAGCATCCGGAACACCATCGCAGGAGTGATTTCGGGATCGAAGCGAAGATCTTCGGGAAGGTATTGAAGGAATCCTTCGGCACGGAATTTTCCGGCGACCGGCTTCAGACTGCCGGCCAGCGTGCGAAGGAGGGTGGTCTTCCCCCGACCGTTGCGGGCAAGGAGGAAATGGGTGCCGCCGGTGAGCTCGACTTCCTGCCCGAAGCGGGCGAGAGGACTGCCGTAGCCAATTTCAAGACCGGGGTCGAGATGGATGGATGGGGCTTGAGGGATCATCGTTTGATTTTCGATTCGTTGCGGTTCTAGGTCGTTTCTGCGTATTGTCAAGATGTCTTAAATATCCGCTTCGCTAACCTTTCCGACGAATAAAATAATCGCCCGATATTGGCAATCTTTTTTTGAACATTATTCACAATTATGTGTCATGTTTTTAGAATTCCGAATTCTGCCAGCTAGAAAACCCCGGAAAATCAAGGAATTTGGAGTTTGTCGGGTGGTATAAAAAAACCCGGAATTTTTCTTCGTGACGGGAAGAAGCTGCCTTGTAGAACTCCCGCAGCGGAATTATGGCGGGCAAATTGACTTATCAACAGGCAGGAGTGGACACGCGCAAAGCGGCCGCCCTGGTGGGCGACATCGGCACTCACGTGCGCAGAACCCAGCAGACGCGCAGGCTGTGGGGGGCTTTCGGGCTTTTTGCAGCGTGTTACGATCTCAGTAGCTACAAGGAGCCGGTCATCATGACCGGTTGCGACGGCGTCGGGACGAAGCTGGAACTGCTGCTGGAGCACGATTTGCTCGAAACGGCGGGCAAGGACCTCGTCGCCATGAGCGTGAACGACATCCTCACCACCGGTGGCGATCCCCTGCTTTTCCTTGATTACATCGGCATCGCCGCGCTGCATGAGGAGAATATCACCCGCCTGATTTCCGGTATGGCCGACTACCTCGAAGCCTGCGACTGCATCCTGGCCGGTGGCGAAACCGCGGAAATGCCCGGGATCGTGCCTGTGGACGTGATCGAACTCTCCGGATTCTGCATCGGCTGCGCCGAAAAGCCCGACCTCATCGACCCCACCACCGTCGCCATCGGCGACGTGCTCATCGGCTACGCGTCCGACAGCATCCACGCCAACGGCTGGTCGCTCGTCCGCCGCGTGCTCAACGAATTTCCCGGCGAAGTCACCGACGAGGAACTCCACGCCTGGCTCAAACCGACCCGCCTCTACCACGATGTCACCCGCGATCTGAAAGCGGCCGGAGTGAAACCCAAGGCCATGTCCCACATTACCGGTGGCGGCCTCCCGGAAAACCTGGAGCGCCTTTTCCGCGGCATGGGTGCCGATTTGAAAATCCCGAAGTGGAACCTTCCAGGCATCGGAAAACTCCTTGCCCACGTCGATGCGGAAGACCGGTTCCACACCTTCAACATGGGCATCGGCTGGGTGGCGATCGTTGCCGAGGCCGATGTCGAAGCCGCGCTCAAGGCCGGCGACGGCGGCACGGTCCTCGGCCGGATGGTTCCCGAAGAAGGGGTCCGCGTTTGCGTTATCGGCGAGTGACTCTAGACTTCCCCAACGAATGAGCGACTTCCTCACCCACGAATGCGGGATCGCCGCAGTCCGGCTCCGCAAACCGCTGGCTTACTATTATGATCGCTACGGCACCTGCCTTTGGGGGCTGAACAAGCTTTTCCTGCTGATGGAAAAGCAGCATAACCGGGGTCAGGACGGCACCGGCATCGGCTGCGTGAAAATCGACATGCCGATGGGCCAGTCGTACGTCCACCGCCGCAGGGGCATCGAAAAAGACGCGCTGGCCGAAATTTTCCGCAAGGAAATCCGCGATTTTTATAAAATGTCACGCAAGGGCGTGATGGACCACAAGGACCCGGAGAGCGTCAAAAAACACTTCGAATTCGGCGGCGAGATCCTCATCGGCCACTTGCGATACGGCACGTCCGGCGATTTCGACTCCGGCTGCTGCCATCCCTATCTGCGCCGCAGCAACTGGCCGACCCGCACGCTGATGGTGATGGGAAATTTCAACATGACCAACGCAGCCGCGCTCAACGAAGTGCTCATCAGCCGCGGCCAGCACCCGGTTTTCGGCACCGACACGCAGACGGTGCTGGAGGAAATCGGCTATCATCTCGACGAGGCGCACACCGACCTCTATCGGACGCTCCGCGACGAGGGAGTTCCGGGTGCCGAGATGCCTGCCAGGATTTCCGCCGCGCTCGACGTGCCGAAGCTCGTGTCCGAATCCGCCGCCGCGTGGGACGGTGGCTACTCGATCTGCGGCGTCATCGGAAACGGCGACATGTTCGTGATGCGCGATCCCCACGGCATCCGGCCCTGCCACATGCTGGTGACCGACGATGTCATCGCCTTCGCCTCCGAACGGGTGCCGCTGATGACGGTTTTCGAGGTGGACGCGGACCAGGTGAAAGCCGTCGATCCCGGATCGATGATCACCATCAAGTCGGACGGCTCCATGTCCGACTCCGCATTCGCACCGCCGCAGCGCTACACGCCTTGCTCGTTTGAGAAAATCTACTTCTCCCGCGGAAACGACCCCCAGATCTATCGCGAGCGCAAGGCCATGGGCGCTTCCCTCGTCCCCCAAGTGGTCGAGTCCATCCAGGGCAAGTTCGACAAAACCATCTTCTCCTTCATCCCGAACACGGCGGAAACCGCTTACTACGGCCTGATGGACGGGCTCCGTCTCTACCGCCGCCAGGAAGTGCGATCCTCGATCCTCCAGGCATCCGCCGACGGCACGCTGACCCCCGATCTGGTCGACGACCTCATCCTCCGAAACTGGCCCAAGGGCGAGAAGGTCGCGCACAAGGACATCAAGATGCGCACTTTCATCTCCCAGGAAAAAGGCCGCGACCAACTTGTCTCCCACGTCTACGACATCACCTACGGCGTCGTGAAACCCGGCGACTATCTGGTAGCCCTCGACGATTCCATCGTCCGCGGAACCACCTTGAAGCAGTCCATTTTGAAGATTCTCGCCCGGACCAAACCTTCCAAAATCGTCGTCTGCTCCACCGCACCGCAGATCCGGTATCCGGACTGTTATGGCATCGACATGTCGGAGCTCGGCAAATTCATCGCCTTCGCCGCTGCGGTGGCCTTGCACCGCCGGGCTGGCCGGCAGTCCCTGTTGGACCGGATTTACGACGACTGCCAGGCTGAGATGGAGCTCCCCGCCCACGAGCGGCGGAACCGCGTCCAGGCGGTTTACGAGGCGTTCACCCACGAGGAGGTATCCGCCGAAATCAGCCGGATGGTCTATCCGGAAGGCATCGACTGGAATGGAGAAGTCCAGGTGATTTTCCAAACCATCGATAACCTCCACGCCTCGATCAAAGGCGACTGCGGGGACTGGTATTTCACCGGAAACTACCCCACTCCCGGCGGTTACTCGATGGTCAATCTCGCCTACATCCGCTGGTATGAAGGCGTCGGTGGCAGAAGCTACGACCTGCCGTTGTAATTTGGGACTGCGCGATTCTTTTGAAACACGGTCAGTCCGGCTGTTCGCGCCCTCGCGATCCACCTTTCCTCCTATTTGAATGTTCAAGGTTGGGCGTTCGATGTTCAATGTTCGCCAGATGTCCGCCCCGCTCAGCCGCAAGAATCTCCCCGAAAGCCCGACCCCGGACGACATCCTCAACGTCTTTCTCGACTACCTCACCGCCACCGGCACCGAGCCCTACGACCACCAGGAGGAAGCCATCCTCGAGCTCTTCGCCGGCAACAACGTCATCCTCAACACCCCCACCGGCTCCGGGAAATCGCTCGTCGCCCTCGCCCTCCAGTTCAAGTCCCTCTGCCAAGGCCGCCGATCTTATTACACCGTCCCAATCAAGGCGCTGGCCAACAAGAAATTCCTCTCCCTCTGCCACGTCCTCGGCCCGGAAAACGTCGGCATGATCACCGGCGACGCTACTGTCAACCACGACGCCCCGGTCATCTGCTGCACTGCCGAAATCCTCGCCAACATCGCCCTCCGCGACGGCGCGCACGCCCCGGTGGACGACGTCATCATGGACGAGTTCCGCTACCACTCCGACCACTCGCGCGGCGCGGCCTGGCAGATTCCGCTGCTGACATTGCCGCGCGCCCGCTTCGAAAAATCGACTTCATCTCACGGACTCATGTGCTAATCTCACCCCATGGACACAGCCACTCCATCTCAGGAATTGCCGATCGAAAAGCGCGTCGCCACGCTGGAACAGCAAATGGCTGACATCCTCCGCTCGCACCCGGTAGCGTCCCTAGCCGCTGACAAAGACTGGCTCAAAACCGTCGGCACCTGGCAGGATGACGCCTTTTCACGCGAAGCAGACCAACTCGGCGAAGCATGGCGGCAAAGCGTGAAGGACTGATCCGCCCATGTTCCTGCTCGATACGAATCATCTCAAGGAACTGGCCTATCCCACTCCTCTTGGTGGGCGACTCCGGGGTCGTCTCCTGCAATCCGGAGCACAAGTATTCACCTCGGTCATCACGCTGGAAGAAGAACTTCGAGGCGTGTTGGCCCGCACCAATCGCACTCTCGCTCCGGATGAACGCATCCTCGCCTACCAAAAGCTCATCGAGCGCGTGAACTTCTTCGCCCGCTGGGTGGTCCTCTCGCTCGACTCCGAATCCACCGCCGCCTTCACGCGTTTCCGCAGCCAAGGAATCCGCATCGGCACCATGGATCTGCGAATCGCCTGCATCGCCTTGGCCCACGACGCCACGCTCCTCACCCGCAACACCGTGGACTTCGCCCAAGTCCCCGGTCTGCGGTTTGAAAACTGGCTGGATTGAAATTCCAATTTCTCTCCCTTCGATGCTCAATGTTGGGCGTTGAATGTTGGACGTTCCCATCCTCCTCCGCCACGGCGTCGGCATCCACCACGCTGGCCTGCTGCCGAAATACCGGTTGTTAGTGGAAAACTCACCGCCCGCGGGCTGCTCAAGGTTGTCTGCGGCACCGACACTCTCGGCGTCCTCTTCTGCAGTTTTATGGACAAACTCAAGACTCTCGTAAAACCGAGGGCAATGACACCATTTATCAGGACAAATAGCTTTGTAGTGTGCTGCATTACAACAACTTATGAAGCCTTTGTCCTTGATTTTCGGTTGACGGAAACGGCGCCGGGTGGCAGAGTCGCGTTGTGAAAAACTCCGAACAATTGATCAACTCCAAGCACGATCTTTCCATTCTCAATCGAAGGAAAGCACTTATAAAACTCAGCAACAGCGCAGATCGTGACTGGTGCTCCTATTTGCCGTGCGAAATTTTTGTCTCCAAGAAGCCCATGCTGGGCTGCTTTTACAGTGTCAGGGTTGACGTGCCGAACTTTCCAAAGTTTGGCACCATGACGAGCTATACTCAGACTCGTGATCAGATTCTCGTAGTTAAAACCTTTGAAGAACACAACAGAAGTGGTGTGCTCGTCAGTTTCAGGCTTCCGACCGAAGCTGAACGGGCAAACATGAGGCCAACAGTTAAACCCCCGGGAACTTTCGTTGAAACGTCTGATGTTCCTCTTTTCGAATGATTAGTAAATTCGGTCGTAGCTCACGGATTAACCATTTTTTCTGACCTGGGCCTCATGTAGCCAAGTGAGGCCGCCAGATCTCGAACTGCTCGATAAATACACCGTCTTACCGAGATTTTACGCGCTCAGCTCCTTCTCTCAGCTGCCTCAGACTTCAAGATCTACCGCCGGATCACTCCCAAGCGAATTCTCCGAGGTTCCGCCCACTTCAATGAAAACTAGACGTCGTGTCTTGTTAGTTGGAACTGGTACCCCCCGAGACGATACCAAAAGAAATCTTGGCAATGCGGATTGGAAATCACTTGGTTTAAGATTCACAACTCCCCATGGGTCGGTGATTTTTACGGGTCATTGTTAATGGGGTCGCCGCTCACGGATTAGCATCAAGCAGGTATGAATCGTAGTTCCACCTTCCTTCCGAGAGCGGCGGCGGCTTTTCCGAGGCTGGCAACTGTGAGCGAGGGGTTTGAGGGATCGAGCATTCGGTCCAGCGATGCCCGGCTGGTTTTCATGCGCGAGGCCAGTTCGGTCTTGGTGACGTGTTCCTGCTCGAGGATCTGCTGGAGTTGGAGGGAAACCACGCGCTTGAGGGCCAGCACTTCCACCTCGGGAAGGATGCCTTCCCCGGCGAGGAAATCGCGGAAGTCACTGCCTCGATGGGCGTTTTGAGATGCTTTTGTTTTCATCGGTTTATTGAGTTGATTTGAGATAGAGCGATTGGCGTTTGCGGGCGAGATCGAGTTCCTGTTTTGGCGCAGTCCGGGACTTTTTGACGAGACCATGGAGAAGAATGATCTCCTCGTTCACGATGATGAAAAAGACACGGGCGATCCGATCTCCGAGGGAAGATCGCACTTCCCAAAGTCCACCGCCCAATGAATCGACCAAGGGCTTGCCCACTGGCCAAACCCACTGGACGGCAAGAATGTCGGCACCAATGGATTTCCTTTCATCGGTTGTCAGCTTGAGCAGCCATTCCCGCACCGGCTCGTTTCCCGTCTCGGTGCGGAAGAAAATAACGCGCAACGGGCGAGGAGCTGGCTTGGCCATGGGAGCACTGTATCAAAAAAGATACTCGCGTCAACTGGGATTTCCCTTAAGCTCTCCTCCAAAACTTTACGCATCTCCGCGCCCTTTGCGCCTTTGCGGTAAACCGTTCTTTCTTCATCGTCCCCCCATGTCCGCCCCGCTCAGCCGCAAAAACCTCCCCGAAAACCCCACCCCGGACGACATCCTCAACGCCTTCCTCGACTACCTCACGAATACCGAAGTCGAGCCCTACGACCACCAGGAGGAAGCCATCCTCGAGCTCTTCGCCGGCAACAACGTCATCCTCAACACCCCCACCGGCTCCGGGAAATCCCTCGTCGCCCTCGCCCTCCAGTTCAAATCCCTCTGCCAGGGCCGCCGCTCCTACTACACCGTCCCGATCAAGGCGCTCGCCAACGAGAAATTCCTCTCCCTCTGCCACGTCCTCGGCCCGGAAAACGTCGGCATGATCACCGGCGACGCCACC
>JBGSTM010000045.1:0-3551 GCA_041736495.1 Akkermansiaceae bacterium | reverse complement strand
GCTGGCGTGCATGGGGAATTTCGGGAGCTCGCCGTGGTGGCTTTTCGCCGGACTGCTGCTCATCTGCATTGGTTCCGGTGGCATCAAGCCCTGTGTCTCCGCCCACGTCGGCGACCAGTTCGGGAAGACGAACCACCACCTCATCTCACAGATCTATAACTGGTTTTACTTCTCCATCAACTTCGGCGCGTTTTTCTCCACCCTGCTCACGCCGTGGCTGCTGGTGCACTATGGACCGCACTGGGCGTTCGGCGTGCCCGGCGTGCTGATGGCCATCGCGACCTTCATGTTCTGGCTCGGGCGGAACCGCTTCGTCCACATCCCGCCGGCGGGAGTTGGGTTTTTCAAAGAGGCGTTCTCCCGGGACGGGCTGATCGCGTTGGGAAAACTGATCCCGTTGTTCACCTTCATCGCCGTCTTCTGGGCGCTCTATGACCAAACCGGATCATCATGGGTGCTGCAGGCGCAGCAAATGGATCTAAACTTCCTCGGCATCACCTGGCTGGAATCCCAGATCCAGGCGGTCAACCCGATCCTCATCCTCATCTACATCCCGCTCTTCACCTTCGTCATCTATCCGCGGATCAACCGGCTTTTCCCGCTCACTCCGCTGCGCAAGATCGGGCTCGGCATGATCCTGATGACGGTTTCGTTCGGTCTAACTACACTGATCCAGACCTGGATCGACGCCGGTCAGCGGCCATCCGTCGGCTGGCAGATCGGAGCGTTCGGCATCATCACCGCGGCGGAGATCATGGTGGCCATCGTCGGCCTCGAGTTCGCCTACACCCAGTCGCCCAAGGCGATGAAATCCTGGGTGATGTCGCTGTTCTGGCTTTCCGTGTGGGGCGGCAACCAGTTCACCGCGAAGTTGAACCACTTCATCGCGATCCCCTCCCCTGCCAGCGCGCAGTTCGCGGAAGCGACCGCCAAGCTCCCCGTCAATTGGCAGGCGTCGCCGCGCACCATCGTGCTGCCGGGCCACGACGGCGTGACCGGCACGGCGGATGATTTCATCGCCCGCTGCGAAAACGGTCGTCTCGACTCGGTGGAAATCCCCGGGCGCGATATCTTCCTCGCCGCCGCCAGCCGCATCGAGGCCCGCTCCGATGCCGGGTTTCCTTCCAATGCGGAGGGCAGGAAACTGCTAGGCGACGCCAGGGATCCATGGGGAAATCCGTTGGTGTATCATCTCATCGATTCGACCCACGCCCGGATTTCCAGCGCCGGCCCCGACCGCAAGCCGAAGACCCAATGGGACATCGGCATGATCATCGAAAAAACCAGCGGCGAAGCGCCGTTGTCCGCCGACACCTGGCTGGGCCGCCGCAAGGCCGCGCTGGGCATCAAGGAAAAGCCCGCCGAGGCTGGATTCACGCGCACCGAGTTCTCAGGCGGCCAGAGCAAGATGGAAGGTGCCGCCTATTTCCGGTTCTTCACGTGGCTGGTGTTAGGTGCCACGTTCGTTTACATCCCGTTCGCCTGGTTCTATCGGCCGCGGACCTATCTGCACGAGTGAACGCGGTTAGGGTAGCTCCAAATTCGGATCACGCACTTCAAGGCGTGCAAATCCGCGGCCACCGGTTGGCAGGTTCGAGATCTTGTGGGATCCCGATCCCTCGATGAATTGTGTGGGCGTCTGCCACGGTCCTGCTAGATCGGTCGTCGTCCGGGGAATGACAGTGACGGGAAGTCCCGGCAAGTTCTGGGTGTATGATTCATCGACATTCCACCGGAGCCGCCAGACGCCCGAACCCGCGGAAACCAGATGCGGCAAAAGGGAATCGAACGGCCCGCGCACCTCGGGATTCGCGCTGCAGGCGAGTTCCACTTCGTTGGAAAACGAGTCGCCGTCGGGATCGGCCTTGGGATGGCGCTGGGAACCTAGCAGCCCGAAATATCCCCGGTTTTCGAGCTGCTTGAAATACGCGGTCTCGGTGTGGGCCGGATGAATATTGAGCTCCGCGTGTGGGCAGATTTTCCGATAGTCATTCAGTTGGATCCAGTAAAGCGTGCCGGCGGTCGCGGTGAATCGCAACCCTTCCTCGATCTCCTGTCCTGTGACGAAGTTCAGCGCGGCGGGCGTTCCGGCGTAGATGTTCAGCATTGGAATCACGTCGCTGCCACGGGCGGATGCCCGATAGAAGCCGGATTCCGGGCAGGTCCATTTCCACCACAGCGTGCGGTCTCCGGGCAGTCCGTACAGCGGAGGATTCTCGTAGGGGAGCCCAGCTTCCGGGGTCGCGCGATAGATCCAGCCGTCGTCGCAGGCGATGGACGCATTGCCGAGATCCGTGGCCGAGGCGATGTTGTCATTCGGAGGCGCGCCTGCTGGAATCCAATCGAACGAAATATCAATTCTCCCGGGCTCCACATCCGCCGTGCCCACACGGAAAAAATAGTCATTCCCCGCCGTCACCTCGAAGCCCGCCGCCCTGAATCCGACGCGAATGTTGACTCTGGATCCACCGGGAACCTGTTCGTAGATGATCATCAGTGGATAGAAATTGCAGCGACGCGCGTCCAGCCGTATTGAGCCGGAAACCGGTGCGGTCCATCGCCACCAGACCGTGTTCAGTGGCGGATAGATGGGAATGGAATTCTCATCTCCCACCGCAGTGGTCGCGAGCACGTTGTTGCCGAGGACCCGTTGCGGGAGGGCGGCGGGAAGCAGGTCGGCATCCTCGATTTCATCCGCGCCTCCCGCCGGATAGAGCTGAAGGTTCACGATGTCGGCGGACACGCTGTCCACGGCGATCCGATAACGGATGCCCGCCTGGGCTTCAAAAAACAAGGGCGATGTCCCCTGCTTCACCAAGGTCAACGCATTGACCTGATTGCCGGTGTAAATGGCGATCCGGGCGGTAGGCGAGGTGTTGAAATATTCGCGAAACCCATAAGTCCCGGTCTGCGGCACCTCGAACTGGAACCAGATCGAATTCACCGCCGGGCTGCCGGCATTGGCCGGTTCGCCGGGCTCCGCCGTGCTGCCGGAGCCGAAATACTGCGTGTAGGGAAGCGGCACGTTCGATAGATCCGTCGCGTTCGCGAAATGGTCATTCTGCGCCCGCGCCAGTCCGGTACCAAGGGCCAGCAACAGCACGATCAGGTGGCAAGTGCTTTTCATCGTGGCGGAAATCTACCACAAATCCCCCCGTCAAGCGACGGAAAACCCGACGACAAGCGCTCACGCCAACCGCTTCATCACCGCGGCGGAAAGCAGTTTGCCATCCGCGCGGCCGTCGGCGAGTTCCTGGGCGCGCTTCATCACCTTGCCCATGTCCGCCTTGCCGGCGGCTCCCGTATCGGCCACGGCCTGCTCGATGATCGCGGCCAGTTCCGACTCGCCGAGCGCGGCGGGCAGATAGCGGGAAAGGATTTCAATCTCGGTTTTCTCGGTGGCGGCGAGTTCCGGGCGACCGGCTTTTTCAAACTGCTCGCACGAATCGACACGCTGTTTGATCTGCTTGCGGATCACCGCGAGCACCTCGGATTCGTCGAGCACGATGGACAGGTTGCCCTTCTCGATGGCGGCGTTCATCAACGCGCTT
>JBGSTM010000368.1:0-13197 GCA_041736495.1 Akkermansiaceae bacterium | reverse complement strand
GGCCTCGGCGCGCTTGCGGAGGGATTCTTCCATCTCCACGCGCGGCTGGAGGGTGTCCAGGCAGTCGCGGAGTTTTTGAAGGGTGTTCATTTTCATGTAACGGCAGTCCGCGCAGGCGCAGCGGTCGGTGGGGCCGGGGATGAGGTTCTTGTCGGGGCACTCCTTGCGCAGGCGGTGGAGCATGCCGCTCTCGGTGACGACGATGATGTCCTTGACCGGCGCGTTCCTGCAGTAGGCGATCATCTTCTCGGTCGAGCAGACCTCGTCGGCAAGCAGTCTAACCGCCTGTGTGCATTCGGGGTGGGCGACGACGAGCGCGTCCGGGTATTCCGCCTTGATCCGGTTGATGGAGTCGCGGGTGAACTCGACGTGCACATAACAGTTCCCTTTCCACAGATCCATCTTGCGCCCGGTCTGCTCCATGACCCAGGCACCGAGATTCTCGTCGGGGACGAAAAGGATCGGTCTATCAGCGGGAGCGAGGTTGACGATTTTAATGGCGTTTCCGGACGTAACGATGACGTCGCAGAGCGCTTTCACGCCGCCGGAGCAGTTGATGTAGGCGATGACGTAGTAGTTCTTGTCCGCATTCGCCTTGAGGAAGGCTTCGAGCTGGTCGGCGGGGCAGGATTGTTCGAGCGAGCAACCGGCGTCGGCATCCGGCAGAACGACGATTTTTCCGGGGTTCACGATTTTCGCGGTCTCCGCCATGAAGTGGACGCCGCAGAAGACGATGACGTCGGCGTCGGTGGCCTTGGCATGATAGGCGAGGCCTAACGAGTCTCCCACGTAGTCGGCGACGTCCTGGATGTCGCCTGTCTGATAGTTGTGGGCGAGGATGACGGCGTTCCTGGCTTTTTTGAGGGCGAGGATTTCCTGCTTGAGGTCGAGGGCTGCGTGCATTTCCGGGATTTGAAACTTCAGGTGGGAGAACCCGTGACCATTTCGATGGTGCCGGTGTGTCTGGCACCGGGCTTGACGATGAGAGACGTGGTGCGGACGAGACCCTGGAGGTGGGCGCGTTTTTGAAGAGTGATGGCACCGGAGCAGAAGATCTGGCCGCGGACGTTGCCGTCGATGCTGGCGGTTTCCGCATTGACGGGATTGAGGAACTCGACGCGCGCGCCTTTTTCGACACGGAGGTGGCGGCAGATGACATTGCCGGTGATCTTGCCGCTGCTGCGGATGACAACCGTACCGGAGCATTCCACAGAGCCCGCCAGCTCGCCGATCACCGTGAGGTTATGGCACTGGATGTTCGCGCCGGAGACGACACCGGACTTCTGGATGATGACATCGCCACAAGTCTGGATGCGGCGGTTCCACTGCACGGTGATGTCGTAGGAGATCAGGCTGATGTAGCCGCTGCATTTCGGGCACTGGCTGGACTGTGCCTCGCCGACCGCCGTGTAGGAATGGCCGCAATCGAAGCAGGTCACCTGACGGGGCGGCTTGACCGGGTTGAAAAGCCGCATCAGGAAGGATTGCGGTGCGGGGGTCGATGGTCCCTTGGGGAGAAATGGAGTTTTGGCAGCCTCCGGCGGCGGCTCGGGCTCGGGGTCCGAGTCCTTGCGGGGCACGGCGAGCCGGGTCGTCGGATGTTTGCGCACGACGCCCTTGCCTTCGCGAACTTGGAAGTTTGCCCGGCACGAGCGGCACTGCGTGGAGACCACGAGAGCCGGTTCGAGCTGGGTTTCGCCGCATTCCGGACACTTTACCTCGATGCGATGGCGCGGAGTTTCATCGGCCATGGCAGGGGGACCCGGTGAATGAAGGGGCTGGCCCCGTCAGATTAGGAAACAGTGCCAGCAAGGGTGCCTTGTTTGGGAGCTTCCGGCGCTGCGGCGGCTGCAGGCGCTGTTTTGGAGGCGGGTTGAGTGGATGCCGGGGCTTGGGCGGGAGTGCCGACCGTAGATTTTCCGACAAAGATCGCACCCGCTTCGATGGAGAGAGTCTTGGCCTTGATGTCGCCGACGACTTCGGCACTGGCCTTGAGTTCGACGCGGTCGGTGGCGTTGATGTTGCCGTGGACTTTCCCGTAAACGACGACGGTGGCGGTCTTGATCTCCGCCTTGATGCGGGCGTTTTCACCGACGGTGAGGTTGCCGTCGGAGGAGATTTCTCCCTCGATCTTGCCATCCACCACGAGATCGTTGGTGAATTTGACCGTGCCTTTGATTTCCACGTCGGTGGAGAGGATGTTGCGGGTGGCCGCGGGCGAAGTGCGGGCTGGAGCGACGGCGGCGGCCGCGGGCTGCGGCGTGCCGTAGGATGGTGAAACTGGCTCCGGTTGGCGGGTTTCCGGAAGTGGTGGAGCGGTCCGTGGGGATTCGCTGTTGTCTTGGCCGATTACTTTTTTGAACACGGTTTTAGAGGATGGTTGGAGTTAAGGTGATGTCAAATCGATTCGTGACTTATGGCTTGGGAGCGGAGGGCGCAACGGCATCAGGAGTTGGTGCAGTCGTTTCTGGTGGCGCAGGGGAAGGAGTAATGGTCACTCCGGGTGGGAGCTGGGATTTCAAGGCATCCGCGGCATCCGCAGGCTTTTCGGAGGCGGGTGGGGGATCGATTTCCACGGGGGACTTGGCCTTGAGTATGGCGAGTCGCTTGGTGGCCATGTCGGCGAAACTGCTCTCGGGGAAATCGGATTTTACCTTGTTGTAGGATGCCTCCGCTTTGTCGGTTTCCCCTGCGGCCTTCGAGATATCACCCAGGGAAATCAGGGCGAACGGCGCGATGAAGCGGGCGGCAGGATCGGAGGCAAGTTCTTCCAGAATTTTCGCCGCGTCGCCGGTTTTCCCTTGTTCCATCAGCTTGGTGCCGAGGCTGGCCTTCGCGGTGGGAATCGCAGGGTGAGTGGGGGAGGCTGCGATGAATTTTTGAAGCGTGCCGACTGCTTCATCCTTCTTGCCGTCCGCCCACTGGCTGTCAGCCAACAAAACCAGGGCGCTGCCGGCGGCAATCGTGTCGGCGTGGTCATCCGCGACGGCTTGAAGGGCAGCGAGATCCGCAGCCTTGGTGAGGGCGGCTCCGGCGGTTTCCTGGCGGCTTCTCTCGACCCCGCGGTAGATCACGGCGGCGATCGCGCCGAGGGCCAGCAGGATGGCAAAGACGATGAGCCCCTTCTGGTTGCGGTCAAGAAACGCCTCGAACGCATTCGGTCCTTGGGAAATTTCGGCAAGCGGGACGGGTGATTCTTTGAGATCGGCGGACATGATGGAAGAGACGCAAAACTGCGTGGGGGCGATCAAAGCGGCAGCGGCGTCGAAATCAATGCGTAAGTCGGGAAGTTTTCCAATTTCAACGGGTGGTGGGGGATCCTGCGGCGGCGGTGGAGGATTTTTCATCGTCAGCGGTGGATGGTTCGGGTAGTCCTCCGGCGCATGTCGAAAAGGATTTACGTGGTCGCGGGTGAGCTGAGCGGGGATGCTCACGGGGCGGGGTTGCTGCGGTCGCTTCAGGAAATGGTGCCTGATTTGGAAATCCAGGGCGTGGGCGGTCCCGAGATGAGGAATGTCGCCGGATCCGGACTCAAAGACTGGGTGGAGGATGCCGCGGTGATGGGGATATGGGAGGTCTTGAAGCGCTATGGATGGTTCAAAGAGCGCTTCACGGAGATGATGGCGGAAATGAAGAGGTTCCAACCGAAAGTGTTGCTGCTCATCGATTACCCGGGATTCAACTTGCGCTTCGCCGAAGCCGTGAAACGGGACTTTCCCAAGACGCGCATCATCTACTACATCAGCCCGAAAGTCTGGGCCTGGAACAAACGCCGCATCCCGGTGATGGCCCGCTTGCTCGATGAAATGCTCTGCCTGTTCCCCTTCGAGAAGCCGATTCTCGAGGCGGCCGGACTTAAGACCACTTTCGTCGGGAATCCTCTCGTCGACGAACTGGAGGAAAAACGCATTTCGGGTGCGAAACGTGATGACCTGCTCGTCGGCCTTTTCCCCGGCAGCCGCGAGCGGGAAATCGCCCGGCTCTTCCCGATGATGGTCGAGTCCGCCAAGCGGCTGAAATCCAGGAAGCCCGGCTTGAAATTCGAAGTCCCCGCCGCCTCCGCGAAGCTCGCGACACAAATCCACGCCATCATGGCCGAGGCCGGGGCGGCGGATCTGATCGCCGTCACCACCGGCGGAAGCCACTCGCGGATGCAGCGGGCTTGTTGTGCGGTGATTGCCAGCGGCACGGCGACCTTGGAGGCGGCGTATTACGGACTGCCTTACTGCCTGGTCTACCGCTTGGCGCCGCTCAGTTACATGACGGCGAAGGTCGTGGTAAAAATCGAGCTGATCGGTCTGGTGAACATCCTCGCGGGAGAAAAGGTCGTGGATGAATTCATCCAGGCCAAAGCCGAGCCGGTGACCGTGTCCACCGCGCTGAGGGAGTTTTTGGAATCTCCGGCAAAACGCGAGGCACTCCAGGTCCGTCTTGCGGAAACCTCGGGAAAACTCGGCGGTCGCGGTGCCCACGAAAGGGCCGCGCGGGCGGTTGCGGGCTGGCTCTCGGAGGCGTAATTTCCGCCGCCTTGGGGGTTGCGTTTCGTGGGCGAGAAGCTATGAAGCGGCGCGATGAAATTTTTCTCCATTCTGGTTGCGGCTGTTTCCCTGGTTGGCGTGTCCTGTGAACGGCACGAATTCGAGGGCCCCGTCGGCACCAAACAGCTCAACGAACCCCACGCAGCCGCGGAATCCGCCTCCGAACATCGGGCCGTCGGACGGACGACTCCTGCGGGTGGAGCCGACCATGCGGAGGATCCGGAGCAGAAAGCCGGGCACTGATTTCTAGCACCTGCGGCGCGTGTAGCTGAGGAAACACTCACCCTCCGCCGCTCGCGGTTCGAAGTGGCTGATCTGGAATTCGACCGACCGTGGCAGGAAATTTGCCGATGTCCCGGTCGCCGTTACCGCGTCCAGCCCGCCGAACAGCGTGTGCCCGGCGAGTGTCAGGTGAAATTCATCGATTGCGTCCAGTTCGGCCAAAGCCCGGATCAGCTGTCCGCCGCCTTCGCAGTGGAGGTGCTTGACGTGGTGTTTGCGAGCCAGCGTTTCGAGAAATTCCGCGATTGTCTGTTGGTGGATGTGCACTCCAGAAGGTTGCCCGCCTTTGAGTTCACCAGTGACCAGCAAGTGAATGTCGCCGCCGGGTTTCGAAAATATCGGATAATCCGGATCCATCCGGCCCGTCCGCGAGACGATGCAGCGCAGCGGTTGGGTCGTCTTTCCCGGGACTGTCATCGTCATCCGGTCCGAATCCAGAGTGCCTCGTCCGACCAGGATGGCATCCGCATTTTCCCTGAGTTCCAAGAGTCGGGCGTGATCGGCACGAGAGGTCCAGCCGGCCGGCCGGGGCGGGGATGATGAGATTTTTCCGTCAGCCGACAGCGCCAGATTGGTGGAAATTCGCGGGCGGACCATGGCGGAGGATGCCTGTCGTGGCGTGGTGGTGCAAGGCCGTCGTGCATCCTGCCCTTGCCAAAGTCCCGCCAGCCGTTCATGGAAACGCCGCCTCCCGCGGGGCCATTGTTTTCATGAATCTCCAGATCGGCCTCACCCTGTTGGTCATCCTGATCACCCTCATCGCATTCATCCGCGAATGGGCGGCTCCGGATGTCATCGCGCTCACCGTGCTCTGCCTCGTGGTCGCCCTGGGCCTGGTAGACCCGGCGAAAATGACGGAGGTGTTTAAAAACGAAGCGCCGCTGACCATCGCCGCGCTGTTTGTCATCGGCGGCTGTTTGGAAAAATCCGGTGCCGTCGATCACATTGGCCGTGCGCTGCGGGACCGCCTCTCCGGGAACACCCGCACCGCCATTCTCGCTTTTTCGGTGATCACCGCGTTCTTCAGCGCCTGGATGAACAACACCGCCATCGTGGCCATCATGCTGCCGGTGACCCTTGGCTTCGCCCGCTCGAAAAACATCGCCGCCTCCCGACTGCTGATGCCGCTATCCTACGCCTCCATCCTCGGCGGTTGCAGCACCCTCATCGGCACCTCCACGAACATCCTGGTGAACGGCACCCTGCGGGACATGGGCATCAAGCAGATGACCATGTTCGAACTCGCGCCACTTGGCATTCCGCTGGCGATCATCGGCATCGCCTATCTCACGATTTTCGGCCCCAAGATGATCCCGGCGCGCTCGTCGATCACCGGCACGCTCGAGATCGACAGCCGCACCTCGCCGCTCTACCACCTGCTCATCGGGGAGAAATCCAGTCTCGTCGGCAAGCCCCTGTCAGAAACCCCGCTCGCCGACCGCGCCCTCGGCATCCATGTCATGGAAGTCCGCCGCCGTGGGGCGCGGCTGATGCTTCCGCTTTCGAAAATCGTCGTGGAAAAAAACGACCGCTTTCTCGTCGCCATCCACCGCCGCCGCGGCGGCGCGGCCAAACCGGAGAGCCTGTTCGAATCCATCGGCGCCCAGGTGCTCTCCACGGTCGACGGCATCGTCACCGAACTCGTCGTGCGTGATGAATCCTCGCTGCTCGGCCGCACTCTCGCCGAAGCCGATTTCCGCCAGACTTACAATTGCGTCGTGCTCGCGCTCCACCGCAACGGCATCAACATCACCAGCCGGATCTCGGAGATCTCGCTCGATATCGGAGACACCCTGCTCGTCATCACCGCCCTCAACAACCTGGACGCGCTTGACACCACCCGCGACTTCATTCTCACCGACTCGCCGGAGGATCTGTCAGAAGACGACCAGGCGAAAAAAGTCACCCCTCATGTCATCATTTCGTGGGCCGTGCTCATCGGCGTGGTGCTTACCGCCACGCTCACGGATGTGTTGCACGGTTTTTTCCCCGCCATTCGGGTCGTGCCTATCTACTATGCCGCCATGATCGGCGCCCTGCTGCTCCTCTGGCTGCGCATCATCACCCCGCGCGAGGCATATTCCAGCATCGACTGGCAGGTGCTGCTGATGCTCTACGGGCTGCTAGGACTTGGGATGGCCATGAAGGACACGGGCACCGCCGAGTGGCTCGCCCAGGGGATGGTGAGGCTCGCCGAGCAATTCGTCTCTCCGCAGAACCTTCCCATCGTCTTGCTGTGGCTGGTCTTCCTGCTCACCATCTGTCTCACCGAGGTCCTGTCGAACAACGCCACCGCCGTCATGCTGGTGCCCATCGTCTTCACCCTGGCGCAGGAAATCGGGGTGAGTCCGCGGCCTTTCCTCATGGCGGTGACCGTGGCCGCGTCCTGCGCCTTCGCCCTGCCGATGGGCTATCAGACCCACATGATGGTCTATGGTCCCGGTGGATATAAATTCTCCGATTTCCTCAGGGTCGGCATCCCGCTCAACATCATCTGCTGGGTGGTTTCCTGTCTGCTCATCCCGATCATCTGGCCGTTCTGACGGGGCGCTGGAAATTCATCGGGTTTCCAGCAATTCTCCCAGAATCCGGTCCAGCCGCTCCTGCGAGTGGTGCTCCCGGTATTCCGCGAACATCGGTGAAAGCGGCTTGCCTTCGAGATCCTGCCCCGCCGCGAGGCACGGAATCACGGCGAGCGCCTGCTGCGCGTTTCCTTCCGGAATGGTGAGCCCGATGCGATAGGTTTCCACCCGATTGCCCACGCATTCGCCGGCTGTGGCGAGGGCGGGAATCTCAAAGGCGGCCGCCTTGCTGAGCGTGCCGCTGCTGCCTTCGAACTTCTCGTAGGCGGCCCAGGCGATGTCGAAGGTGCGGAACAGCGAATTGTAGTCGGCCTCGTTCGGAATGCGTCCTGCGTTGGGATTGAAATAGAGATTGTCAATTTCCCCGGCGGTGATGGCCTGGTCGAGCTGATGGATTTCCGCCTGTTCCTCCTCGGTGAATTCCTGCGGATAGCAGGTGCCCGCACAGACGAAATAATAGGGCAGGCCGGCCTCGCGTGCGAGCCGCGCGGTGCGGAGGACGGTGAGGAAGCCCTTGCGGCGCTCAAGACCGATCATGCCCACAATCGTGCGGCCGGCGGCCTTGCGCTGGACTTCCAGCGCGAGTGGATAGGGTTCGGCCGGGAGGTCCGCCTGGGTGACATCCGGGTAGGCGGTGATGCGGATGCAGCCGGGTTTTTCCATCGCGGGGATGAAGCGCTCGTCGAGCACGCCGATCCCCAGGCAGAGGTCGCTGCGCAGGATGGCGTCGCCCTTGGCGAGCAGGCGCAGGGATTTCTTCAACGACGGGGATTCGCCGTGGTGATGATTTCTCAGGTAGAGGCCGCTCCACGGGCGGTTGAGCAGGAAACCGGGGACGGCGGGAAAGGGCAGAAAGCGCAGGTAGCTGTCGAGATACGGAAAATAGACAAGATCCGCGTGCAGGCCGCTGTCGGCTTCCGCATCCGCGAGTGTGTCGGCGGCGGTTTTCCAGCGGGAGAACGTGCGCACCGGATCGCCCTCGAAACGGCCGTTGAAAAAGCTGCGTTTGCCCGCAGGGAGGCGGTGGAAATAGACTCGGTCGGCAAGCGCTGCCGCAGTCCCGGCGTCCACCGCCTTGATCAGGCCGGCCATCGCGGATTCCGGTTCGGGGCAGAGGCCGATGACCCGCGCCCCGGACCGCAGGAAGGAGGCGGTGAACTGGCTGAAGTACATCGGGTGATGGCCGATCCACAGCGGATCGACGAGGGCCACGGTTTTTCCTGATGCAGGCGTCATGAGTGCGGGGCAAGCCGGTGTCCGGTATGAATCCACGAGGCGCGGACCATGAACGCCTGGGGCAGACCCGCCATCAGGCCGAAGAGAATTCCGATAAGGCGTTCCTGAAACGGATTCGAGGTGAGTGATTCGCTCAGCAGGCAGCACGTCGCCACGAACGGGAGAAAAGCCAGCCACTGGTCCGGGCCCGGATCCGAGGCATTCGCGCGGGCGGCCAGCAGGCTGCAAACCGCGGTGCCGCTGAAAAGAATCAGATAGCATGCCAGTGCGATCACACCGCCCGAGAGCAGGTAGTAAGTCCAGATCGAGTGTCCGGCGAACCAGATTTCATCGACGTCCGTTTCGGTCTTGGGGATGACCAGCCAGATTTCCGGCAGATAGGCCCTGTCCCAGTAGTAGGAACTGCCCGCGCCGCGGCCGTTGATGAAATGCACCGGATCGTCGGAGAGGATTTTCCAGATCGCGTCCGCTTCGGCCTTGCGGGTGAGGTAGGAGATGTCCGCGCCGAGGTTCCGGTCGGATGCGTTGTGGAACAGCCGTTCGTTCCAGCGCTCGATCATCACCGGCTGGAAAACGGCGACCGCGCCGATGGCCAGCAGGATCAGCAAAAAGGCGGCTCCCACCGGTAGCAGCCGTTTTCCCAGACTCGTCCATGGATAGATGCCCCATTTCGCGCCAAGCACGAAACAAACCGCGGCGGCCATGCCACCGACGATGACGGGAAATATCAGCGAGCGGCTCACGGTGATGACGACGCCGATGAACAGCACGCCGCAGGCCACCAGCAGGCTGGGATGAAACCGCCCGCGCAGCAGGACCGCACAGCCGATCCAGGCGGCGATCCAATTGGTAGCCGGGCTCTGGACTTCGAACCGAACGGTTTCCAGCGACGCCTGGTTGAACGCGAAGCCGTGAAAAATCCGCCACAGGATGTTGATGCAGGCGATGATGAAAATCGGCCGGACGATCCGCGACGGCCGGATGCCCATACAACCGGCGATGTGGGCGTTGATCATCCCGAACAGGCAGAAAAACAGTGGTATGAGAATGCGGATCGTGCGGCCGAAAGGGACGCCCTGGAGGACGGCGTTCGCGAGCATGTAGGCCATGAACAAACCCCAGAAGGCGATCATCCACGCGCCGGGACGGACGGTGAGGGTTCTCCAGCCGAGCGCGACGATGCCCGCCGTCGCACCGACGCAAGCGGCGAGGAACAGCAGCTGGTCGATTCCCGCGCCGCTGCCGTTTTCCCCGGCCCGATAGTCGAAGGCAAAGGAAAAGAGGAAGATCCACAACAGACGCTCCACCCATACCGCGTGCCTCGCCTGCGGCAGGACGACGGTGTCCGGGGACTCTGTCAGGTGGAACATGGAGGATGTCTAGCGGGAGAGGATTTCATCGAAGACCGCGGCGGTCTTTGCGATCGGGAAGGTGGCCTCGGCGTAGCGGCGGGCGTTTCCGGCGAGTTCCAGTCGCAGGGTTTCAGAAGCGCGCAGGGTCGCCGCGGCATTCAGGAATCCTTCGAGGTCGCCTGGCGCCACGGTCAGTCCGGCGTGGTGTTCGCGGGTGATGCGCGCCGCGAGGTTTTCCAACGGAATCGCCAGCAGCAGCGGCCGCCCGGCGCACAGGTAGCTCAGGGTCTTGGAGGGCACCGAAAACACCCCGGCCTCCTCCTCCAGGATGCCTACCAGCACATCGCCCGTCGCCAGCACCGAGGGCAGTTCCTGAAACGGTTGGTAAGGCAGGATCAGCAGGTTGGATAGACCGGCCGCGGCGGATTCCTTGTGCAGCCACTCCGCGCCGATGCCTTCGGAAACGATCACCACGCGCACCGACGCGTCGTCCGCGTGCTTGCGGGCCAGCTCCAACAGCATCGCCGGATTGTGCTTCATGCCGATGGTGCCGGAGTAAAGATAGACGAACTTGTCGTGCAGCGAGTGGCGGCGCGACCACGGATTGTCTTTGGGAAGAACGGGGATTTCCTCGATCAGCGCCCAGTTCGGGACCACCGTGACTTTTCCCGGATCCACTCCGAACTCGCTGGATAGAATCGGCGTGAAGTCCCCGGTGATGGCGATGATGTTCGAGCTCCGGCGGAACTGGCTGCGGTCGAGATGCCGGTACCACGCGCCGATCCACGCCCCGGCGACCGGGATCTTCCGGCGCAGGATCTGGTCCACGGCGAGGCTGTAGAAATCCTGCACCCAGTAGTAAAACCGCCCGCCTTCCGCGATCGCCGCGCGGGTGATGGGTTCCTGGGTTTCAGTCGGGGTGTTTCCGGAAAGCACGGCATCCGGCTTCCACGAGCGGATGAACTTCGCGACTTCCTTGCCGTAACCGATCTCCATGTTGCGCCTGCGGCGGAACGAATATTTGTAGCGCACGTATTCCGGATCCATCGGAATCTCCCGGAATTCCAGCGTCGCGGAATCGCCCGGCTTCCTCGCAAGGTCCCCGCGCGGTGTCTGCAGCGAGCTCGCGAACGCATGCACCACCTCATGTCCCCGCGCCGCCAGCGCACGACTCAACGAAACCGGGAACGCATGGCCTGCATAGTCGTGAACAACGATTCTCATGAACGGGAGGTAAAGCGCTCGCGGAAAAACCAGCAGTGCCCCCGCAGGCGTGGGCCGAGTCTAGAATCCGGCCAACCGCTGTCAACGGCCCGTCTTCACGCGAATACGTAGCGGATCGAGCCAAAAAAAGCGGTTCCCCGGATGAACCGGAGAGCCGCTGGATTGCTTAAAGGATCAAAGTCGATCTCACAGAACCATGTCCTTGAGCTTCTTCAGCGGCCGCACTTTGACGGCCGTGGAGGCTGGCTTGGCCTTGAACATCACTTCCTCCTTGGTGAAAGGATTGATGCCCTTGTGGGCTTTGGTGGCCGGCTTGCGGACGGTGCTGATCTTCAGGAGACCGGGAAGGACGAACTCGCCAACGGCGTTCTTCTTCACGTGGGCTTCGATGACGTCGGTGAGTGCGTCGATCACGGAGGCCACTTGCTTGCGGCTGAGTTCGGTGCTTTCGGCGATCTGGTCGAGGATCTGGGTTTTGTTGAGTTTGTCTTTGATAGGTGCTGATTTCTTGGCCATGCAGAGGAAATCACGAAACTCGCAGCCGATGTCAAGGCTGGTCACTACGAAAAAACGCTTCCGCCCGTCCTACTCGGACGGGCGGTGCGCTTTGTGAGCTTCAATTCGGGAGGACAGAAGCTCCGGTTTTTCGATCTCAAACGGCTTCGAGAAGAAGCTTTTCCACCTTTTTGACCGTGGTGGGAGTCAGTTTTCCGTCAACACGCTTGGACCCTTCGATGATGGTCTTCACCTCGGCGAGGGTCTTCTCAGCAGCTGCGAGTGACTTCTTGGGACCACCGAGCTTCTTGTCTGGGAAGTAGCGGGTGAAGGTGGAACCGGCTCTGCTGATGCAGAGGCGCCAGCCTTCAAACGCTGCGGTTTCGTAGGTGAAGCGGGTCAGATTCTTTTTTGATTTCATGGTATGTAGTGTCTGGGGTTCGGTACATGCTAACGCAGACAGATAGAGATTCCAGAGAATTTTTAGCCGAATCCCCAATCAGTTAAAACGGATTGCCAGGAAATCCTGGGTTTCGGTCACGCGGAATCCTTCTTTCAGGATCTCACGGGCGATTTCCGGCATGTGGGCGGCACCCCACGGCACAATGATGTCGTCCGAAGTGGGAAGCCGCTCGATAATCACTCCCAGCAGGTGGTGATTGCGCCTGGTGAGGATGTCTTCCATCAGTTGCTTCTCCAATCCGGGAGGCGCGGGCTTCATCAGGATGGGCAGCGTCTCGGCGGTCACTCCTTTCGAGTGGATGAGCATGGCGGTCTTGAGCAGTTCGAGCGTGGCAGGTGAGAACGCGCTGATATCCACGTCCGCATGGACGAGCTGACCCTTGGGTTTAAAGGCTTTTGCCTGCTCCACCCCACCGACGGTCGCCGCCATTTTCGAGTAGTCGGAGTGGATGTTAGCGAGGTTTTTGTGATCGCTCACCCCTTCCATCAGAACCACCGCGGTTTCGGGAAATGAAGCTGCGAGAGAATGATAGAATTCCGGCTCGCCGACATGCGACATCGGGACGAGGGTGATTTTGCGGCCGTCGTCGCGGACGTATTTCCGCACCTGCATCGAGAGGCCGGCGGGGCGCAGGGTGACGAATCCATCGGTGAAATGGTTCACGGAAACCATGGCGGTGAACGCGGAATACAGCACCAGCGCGGGCACGATCAGAAAAACTCCCGCCGTGAGGACTGCTGCCAGATTTCCCCAACTGAATTTGCGGTCCGCCAGATTTTCCGCAGGAAAGAGCGGCCAGCGGAATTTCAACCCGCCCTGGAGCCGGTAGACGATGAATAGACCGAGTAGCAGCTGGACGAGCGACACTCCCCACATGATCGCCATGGCGTGCCGGTTGAAATAGACCAGCAGCGGCAGAATGCCGACGTAGGCCACCGGGATGAACAGGCACACCGGCATGAAAACCCGCTTGGGGATGCCGGGCGCAAACCCCATCAGGCCGTATACCAACAGCCCTGTGAGCA
>JBGSTM010000264.1:0-3913 GCA_041736495.1 Akkermansiaceae bacterium | reverse complement strand
CCCGTTTCCCTTCAAGCGCCAGGCGACCGCATGGGACAGCTCCGTGGACAGCGGCATTTTGGCACCGCCCCAGATGGCGATCTGGCCTTTGTCATTCTTCGCCACGATTTTTACGGTCGCCGTTCTCTGGTGAAACCGCACCAGCCTGAGTTTTTTGCCCGCAAACACAAGTGCTCCACCTGGCCGGATCCGTGAGATGAAGGACTCTTCCACGGTCCCCAGCACGCGTCCGTTGGCCAGTTTGATAGAAACGGCGGGATCGCTTGAAATGGTCCCGATGCTGAGACGATGTTGGGTGATCAGCCGCTTGTCGTCCACGGTGTAGCGACCATCTTCCAAACGAGCTTTCTGATAGCGTGGATAGACAGCCAGAGCACGTCCCCCATTGGAGATGAATCCGAGCGCCCATTCCCATTCGGAATCTGTCAGATGTTCGAATGCATGGGAGGACTGGATTTCACGGCGCATTTCATCCGGAGCGAACGGCGTGCCGATGGCGCAGGTGACGAGATGTTGCACCAGCAGATCCAGCGGCTGCCGAAGTGGCTTGCGGCTTTCCAGATGACGGGCCAGCGCCGCGTCGCGGGCGGCCGCGAACTCAACGAGTTCCAACGCGTTCGTCGGCACGCCGATGATTCGCGAGACACTCCCTGGCTGATGTCCCGAACGCCCCGCACGCTGGAGCAGCCGGGCGATTCCTTTCGGCGATCCGACTTGGATCACCTGATCGACTGGCGAAAAGTCCACGCCCAGATCCAGCGAAGAAGTGGCGACCACGCATTTCAAAAGCCCCTCGCGCAGACCGTTCTCCGCCAAATCACGTTCGGCACGATCTAACGAACCGTGGTGTACTGCGATCTTGTCCTTCCATCGGGGCCGGATCGAACAGAGCTCCTGAAACCAGATCTCCGTCTGCGAGCGGGTGTTGGTGAAAAGCAGCGTGACGTTCGCCTTTTCAATCTCGTCCGCCACCTGCCGCACCAGTTTCGTGCCGATGTGTCCGGACCAGGGAAACCGGTCGATTTCCTTCGGAATGAGTGTCTCGATGACCAGTGGTTTGTGCATGTCCGCCGAGACTTCCACCGAGCCATCGAAAGCATTTCCTAACAATGTCTGCCGAGCTTCGGTCAGATTTCCCAGTGTGGCGGACAGTCCCCAGATGCGGAGTTGCGGAAACCACGCACGGAGCCGCGCGAGGCAGAGCTCCGTTTGCACGCCGCGCTTCGTTCCTAGCAGCTCGTGCCACTCATCGACGATCACGCAGCGCAGTCCGGTGAGTTTTTCCGCGAAGTCGGAGTGCGTGAGCATCAAAGAGAGCGACTCCGGCGTGGTGACCAGCGTGTGCGGGAGTTTTTTCCGGAGGCGGGCACGAACCGCGGCTGGCGTGTCGCCGGTGCGTGCCTCCGCTTCGCAATGGGGCGCGATTTCGGCGATCGGTTCGCGGAGCGCCCGCAGAGTGTCTGCGGCCAATGCCCGGAGTGGCGTTAGCCAGAGAATCTGGCAGCCGGATTTCGTTTCAAGGCCCTCGACCAGAGGTCCGAGATAAACCGCCAGCGTCTTTCCTAGGCCGGTCGGGGCGTGGAGCAGGCCGGATTTTCCTGAAAGATAGGCGTTCCAAGTCTGCCTCTGGAAATCAAACGGCTGCCAGTCCCGGGCAAAGAAAAAAGGTTGGAGTGAGGAGACAGGCATGCGTGGAAGTTTCGTGCGTCTACATGAAATTTCAAGTGGAGGGAATCCCGCGGCGAAGGGCGAATGTCCGAAACTGAAATTTAATTTTGAAGATGGATGCCGGGATCTTCTTTCGCATCGATTCTACCTCGACGTTTCAAAAACGCCACCGGATCGCTATCCAATTTTTTCAGGCATTGGACTGAAGTCCCCGACTACTTTACTCCCTCACGGCCGATACGCGTCCCGGTTCCGCAGCACCGACTGGAATACTGGCGGCGGGTTGCAGATTCGCGTGACCAGGTCGTCCCAGATCGCCTGGCCCTTGAGGATTTCCACCTCGATCCGCAGGAAATACACCGGCACGTCGATGGAGCCCGGCTTGGGAAACCGCACCGCGTCTTTCTCGGTGGTCACGATCAATCCCATGTCGCGCTCCACGCACCGCTGCATGAAATGCTCCACCTCCTTGCGCGAAAACCGATAGTGGTCGGAAAAACGCCGCCGGATCTCCACCCGCGCGCCGAGTTTTTCCAAGGCCCCTTCGAACGCCTCGGGCACCGCGATCGCGCTGATTGCCCCCACCCATTTGTCCTGCAGGAACTCCAGCGGCTCCTGCTCCCGCGTGAAGACGTTTTCCAGATAGATCGGTCCGTGCGCGCACTCGATGATTTCCGCAGTCTTGTTATATTTCCGGATGCGGGAAATCAGTTTTTCGTTCGAGCTCCCGTTGCACTTGGTGATCAGGATGTAACTCGCCCGCCGCAAATTTTTCGGTGGCTCGCGCAGCGTCCCGCGTGGCAACAGCGCCTCTGTGCCGAACGGCGCGCCGGAATCGATCAGCACCACATCGATCGAGTGCGCCAGGTCGAGATACTGCATCCCGTCGTCTAGCAGGAGCGTGTCCACCCCGAGCTGGCCGACCGCGAAGAGCCCGCCCTTCACCCGGTTCTTGTCCACCACCACCGCCACGCCGTCCAAATTTTTCGCCAGCATGAACGGTTCGTCGCCGGCATATTTCGAGTCCAGCAACAGCGCGCTGCCCGTTGAAACCACCTTGGGCATCCGTTCGCCGGAAATCGGCCGCCCGTTTTTCCCCTGCCACTTCTGCGGCCGGTCGAGCTTCTTGCTTTTGTAGCCGCGGGAAAGAATCGCCACGCTCCGCCCTCTATCGCGCAGCGACCGCGCCAGCAATTCCACCACCGGCGTCTTCCCCGTCCCACCCACCGTGATGTTGCCGATCGCCACGACCTGCGTCCCCAAATACTGCTGCTCCCGCCACCCTCGGCGGTAGCGCCAGAGCCGGATTTGCACGATGATCCGGAAAATCCCGGAAACCGCGCGCATCAGAAACCGCATCATCGTCGCCCGGAACCCCTTGGCGCGTCCGAAGATCACATCCGCGCCCCAGCGCTCGAGTTCTTCGATGAGTTCCTTCATGTCCTGCACCGACCATGTCCCGGCCCGCCATCCTCGATCAAGCGTGTTCGCGTTGGCCGGGACACGGGCCACCTTCCTGACATTTCTGAAAATATTTCTTGGCAACCCGGCATTAATCCATACCGTTAACTCCAGATTAACGAATGCACCTTTCCAAAAAAGCTGAATACGCGCTGCGCGCCACGATCCACCTCGGCATTGCGACCGAAGTTGGCCGCGGCACCATCTCTGGGGCGGAACTTGCGGAGTCGAACCGGCTGCCCTTGAAATTCGTCGAGCGGATTCTCCAAGAGCTGCGCGAAGCCGGCCTCGTCGTGACCCACCGCGGGAAATTCGGCGGCTACTCGCTCGCCAAGCCTGCGTCCGAGATCGGCATCGGCCAGCTCGTCCGCTTGATGGACGGCCGCCTCGCACCGATCTGCTGCGCCAGTGAAAACGCCTATCAACCCTGCACCTGTCCGGACGAGGATCACTGCGGCCTGCGCATGATCATGATCGATGTCCGCAACGCCATCGCCGCCATCCTCGATCGCTATACCGTCGCCCAAGTCGTCGAAGTCACCCTGCGGAAAATGCGCCGCGACGGCATTGTTCCGCCCTTCACCACCGCCGACTCGCTCGCCTCCGCCGGGGCCTCCACCAACCGCAAAGCCGATCCCGCCGATGGATTCCTCGCCGGGCTCTCCCAACTCGCCACTCGCACCACCACTCCCGATGAACACGATCACCTCTGACCGCTCCTCACCCGACGGCTCCAAGGCCGACTGGCTCGAAGTCGTCCGCCAGAACGTGGCCAATCTCCGCT
>JBGSTM010000194.1:0-14458 GCA_041736495.1 Akkermansiaceae bacterium | reverse complement strand
GATGCGCATGCACCAGCCGGAGGTCGTGCAGGGACTCATCGACCGCTTGCCGAAGGCCGGCACGCCCGCCGCACGCAGTGAATTGTTGGCCGCGTTGGCCCGCCTGTATTTCCAGGAGGGCGTGTGGAAAGGTGACTCATGGGGAACGCGTCCGGACACCCGCGGGCCCTACTATCAGCCCGAGGCTTGGAGCGAGAGACCGAAGATCGAGGCGGTGCTCAGGGCAGAGCTGAAGACCGGCTCGCCCGCGACGATCGCGGCCTTCATCACCGAACTGGGGCGCAACCGCATCGAGTTCAATGAAGCGCTGCAAAGCCTCATCGCCATGGTGAAATCGAACCCCGCGCTGCTGCCGGACCTTGTCTCCCAGCTTTCTTCCGCCACGAGTATTCCCGCAGAGGGGATTCCCTATCTGATTTCCGCGCTCAAGGAGGGTTCACCCGATCAAACAGCGGCCCTCGCCGTCATCGCCTTGTCCAAGACCGACTCGAAGGAAGGCATTCTCGCATCGCTAGCAGTTCTCGAAAAACTCAACGGACTCAAGGGCAGGGGTGATGCGAAAAAGGCGATCACCGCGTTTCTCAATGCTCCCAAGCTGGAGAACCACCACCAACTGTTGGAAGAGCAGGCCGCCAGACTTGACGGCGCGACCTCCGTTTGGGCGGATGCCGGATTGCTGGCGCTGAGCGCGCGCAAGGGAGGAAGTCCCGAGTCCCGTGAAATTTCCGCCAAGGACATCGCCAGCGGCTGGGCCGATCCCAAGCGCCGGGTGCAGATCCTCAAGGCGATCGAGGCGACCGGATTCCACGGCCTTGACGACCGCGTCCGCTCCGCGATGGAGGATCCGGACGCGACGGTGGCGGAAGCGGCAAAACGGACTGCTAAAATCCTCAAGCTGGAGAAAAAAGGCGAGGACAAGACACCGCTGGTGGGCACCCTGAAACCCGACGAGGTTGTCGCCGCGATTTCAAAAACCACTGGCGACGTCAATCTCGGGCGGCAGATGTTCGACCGCCAGACCTGCACCGCCTGCCACGCCGTGAGTGCGGATGAAGCGCAAAAAGGCCCCTATCTCGGAAACATCGCCCAGACCTACAGCAGGGCGGATCTCGCGATGAACATCATCGACCCCGGCAAGACCATTGCCCAGGGTTTCGCCACTGAGTTGTTCACCCTCAAGGACGGGACCACGCATATGGGATTCGTCACCTTCGAAAGCGCCGACGAGGTGAAGGCCCGCAACATCGCCGCGCAGGAGTTTACCTGGAAAACCTCTGACATCGCCAGGCGCGACAAGCTGCCGAACTCCCTGATGCCGCCAGGTCTCGTCAACAACCTGACCGTGCGCGAGTTTGCCAGCCTGTTGGACTATCTGGAATCGCTAACCAAAAAATAGGCGGAAGAGGATGTTGTTTGGGCGTGCCCGGGAGTTCCGACTTTGAGTGGATTTTCGCTGGAATTCCGGGAGCCCCCGACCATGGTCCGCGCATGGGGATGACGCGCTTTCAAAAACTGGCCACGGCGGCCTTGGTCTCGGTGCTGGTGTTGATGTTTGTAGGCGCGATCGTGCGGGTGACCGGGGCGGGGATGGGCTGTCCGGACTGGCCGACGTGCTGGGGCTGCCTGATCCCGCCGACGAAGGTGGAGGATGTCGATTTCTCCAAACTACCGATCGAGAAATTCCAGCGAAAGGCGGAGCGCATGGGTCGCGATCCGGCGACGATCTCGGAGGAAAGCCTGCGCAAGGAATTCAACCCGCGGCACGTGTGGACGGAGTTCATGAACCGCCTGACGAGCCTGCCGGTGGGTTTCTTTTCGCTGGCGACATTCATCGCCGCCTTTTGGCAGCGGGAGAAGCGGCCGCTGGTGTTCTGGATGGCGTTCACCTCGCTGGCCGTGGTGCTCATCAACGCGTGGATGGGTGCCCGAGTGGTTTACAGCGGGCTGAGTCCCGGAGTTCTAACGACGCATCTTGCGCTGGCGATGGCGCTGCTAGGGACGATGATGTACTGCGCCTGGCGGGGGACCGACACGCCGTGGCGGATCGAACTGGATTCCCCGGTGCGCGGGAAACTCCGTCTGGCGGTGACTGCGTTGTTGGTTGTCATCCTGATCGAGGGGATTTCCGGTTCACAAGTCCGCGAAATGACCGATGAAATGGCGAAGTTTCATGGGAACGTGGCTCGGGAAACCTGGACAGGCGAGCTGGAGCAATCGTGGGTTTACCTGATCCACCGCAGTTTTTCCTGGGCGGTGTTAGGCGCGGCGGTGTGGGCGTGGCTGCTCACCAAGCGGCATCGAGTCGGCGGCCCGGGCCGGGTGGAGCGGGTCGCGGTGGGCATCGTGATCTCGCAGATGGTGCTCGGCGTGGTGATGGCGCAGATCCATATCTATTCGTGGGTGCAGGTGCTGCACGTCGGGCTTGCGGCGATCCTGCTGGCGTTCGTGTGGCTGTGGCGCTTCGGGCTTTCCGAGCCGGTAAGATAGGTTGCCTGTTGTTGGAGATGCGGTGGCTTGTGAAAGAACAGGCATGAATGCCTGTGTCACGGGTGATAGATCCTTTTCTTAGCGATCCATTGCGCGACCTTCGGATCAAGCCAAGGATGATTGGATTCCCCGTTCGAAACGGCCTCGCGGATGGTCGTGGCGGATGCCGGATGGCCGCTGTCTGGAACGAGGTGGAGCCGGTAGCCTTCGCGGGACTGCGGAACATCACCCCGCGCGAGAACGATGAACTCGACGAGTACCGCAAGGCGGACAGGATTTTTCCAACTGGGCAGGGAATCCCACTGGTCGCCGCCCATGATCCAGAATAGCCGGGCATCGGGAAACCGATCGGCCATGGCCTCGGCCGTTTGATAGGAATAGCTCGGGGCGGGTTGGTGGAGTTCGAAATCATCGACCACGGCCCATGGCTGGCCGTCGGTCGCGAGGCGGAGCATTTCGCAGCGATCCTCACCGCTTGACGGTTGGCTGCCCGCTTTGTGTGGGGAAATCCGGCACGGGAGGAAACGGACTTCGTCAAGATTCAGCGCCTCCCTCGCCAGCGTGGCGAGATGGATGTGCCCGAGGTGGACGGGGTCGAAGGTGCCGCCGAACAAGGCGATTTTTCTCGGCGCGGGCATGGCGGGCGGAGGCTAGGAGGGAACGGGGGACGATTCAACACGGATTCAGACATGGGACCACGGAAAACTTGGAACACACGGAAACGAAGAGAGTGATGAAGAATCATGGATTCATTCAAATGGTGGAATGCCTAAACTCTTACCCAATTTCTTCTTCCGTGTGTTCCGAGTATTCCGTGGTTCGTCATCTTCCGTTTTGGATTCATGCGTCGCCAAGCTTTACGGGCGGCGGGAAACGTGGCCAGTTTTCCGCCGAGTGACGAATGCCTTTCAAATCCTGGGGACCGAGCCGCGGCTGGTTCTAACTGACGAGACCTTGCGCGACCTGTTCCGCGAGGCGGGAAAGCAGGCGCACCCGGACGCCGGCGGAGGGGAAGGGGAGTTCGCGGCGTTGCGCGAGGCGTTCGCAGTGGCTTCGAGTCCGTCGCGGCGGCTGAGGCATTGGTTGGAACTGCGTGGGACGCCGGGGGATGTCCGCGGGAGCATCGAGGGCTCGCTGATGGAGGTTTTTTCGGAAGTCGGCGCGGTGACACAACAGGCCGAGTCTTGCATCCGCAAACGGGATGAGGCGAAGTCGGTGCTGGTGCGAGCGATGCTGGAAGGGGAAACGCAGGTCTGCCGGGAAGCGGTGGAAACGGCGATTTCCAAGGTGGAGGGCCTGATCGACCGCGAGTGCGGGTCGTTTCAGGAGTGGGAGAATTCCGAGGAGCCTGACATCGAAGCCATTTCAAAAGCCGCTAGAAATCTGGCCTTCCTCGAAAAGTGGCGGGCCGGGCTGCGCGGTTGTTACGCGCGGCTGGTCTAGCGGACGCTTTTTTCGGGAGGATGAAGGTGGAATGCACCTTGCTGCTCTCTGAGCACTGTTGACTTTCCCCACCCCCAGGTCCTCGACCCCGGTATCAAACTCTTCTGCTACCCTTCGATATCAAGACCATGAATTCCATCACGGTGCGTTGGCAGACGGTCAGGAATTGGAAGTGACACGCGGCAAGTGCGAAGTGCCGTGAAATCTCCGACTTGCGTTCCATCCCGGCCGCCGGTGTCGTCGAGCGATTTTCGCGTCTCGAAATCACGTGGCATACCCACTTTTGGGGACTTGTGGAAAGTGGTGACCGATGTTTTCATGCTACACAGTGTTCCTTCAAGCCGGAAAATGTATAGGTATAGCTTGGGGCTCTGAATAAATCTCAGATTGTTTCCTATCAAACAGAAACAATCACATCCCTAGCAGCTTTCTCGATCCAACCCATGCACCCGCTACACGTATTACCGTCTCCCGTAACCCGGTGTGCCCACTTGTTTCGAACGGTTCCTCTTCGGCCGTCCCACTCAAGGGTGGCCATGGCACTGCTCATTTCCCTCTTCGTGACCTTTCCGGCGGTTCAGGCGGCTGGAAAAGAAAAAAGCGTTTCGGTTTCCATTTATTGCATGGCCTATGCCGATGGGTTGAAATCGGTCTTCGTGAGGAGTGCGGCGGACGCTTACCAAAGCGTCGGCCTGTCCACCGCCAACATCATCGAGGCGGCGGATTCCCTTGTCGAAGATGGCCGGATCCTGCTCTACGGCCCGGCCGGAGAGAATGGCAAACATCCAGTGGTGGCCAGCGCGGAAATCGGCGGTGTCAGCAATCCTTTGATCGTCGTACATCCCGGCGGCAAGGACGGGGGACTGGCATACCACTCGAAGGTGATCGAGATGGAACCGGGGAAATTTCCGTTAGGCAGCTACCACCTGGTGAACCTGTCACCCAACCCGGTGAGGATCACTCACGAGGGGGTGATCATCGAACTGCAGAGCGATGGCGGCCAGGTCTTCATTCCCGACCACGCCGCCGGCGAGTCGCTTGCGATGCGGATGGATTATAAAGCCGGCGAAAACTGGGTGCAGCTCTCCAGCGCTCCATGGGCTTCGAGAAACGACCGCCGCACGCTGGTTTGCTTCCAACTCGATGCAGCCACCAAGCGGATGAACGTCAAAAGCATACCGCTTAGGGAAAGTCCCACGCACTGACGTGGTGCGGTGTTTGAAATCCATTTTGCCATGAAACTTGTTGATTCGAATCGTATTCCCACCCATCGGAGGGGTTTTGCGCTGGTCGTGACCCTGAGCTTGATGATTTTGCTGACGGTGATTGCCGTGGGCTTGCTAGCCTTTCCACCATTTCCCTGCGCTCTTCATCGGCGGAACAACTCAACCGGGAGGCCCGGTCAAATGCCCGCATGGCCCTCATGCTTGCCATCGGCGAATTGCAAAGCGCCACAGGCCCGGACCAGCGGGTGACAGCCCCCGCCGGAATCCGAGGAACAGACGCTGTCCAGCAGCACCTCACCGGAGTATGGCAGGGCTGGAAATGGGATGGTACGGGCAATCCGGATTTCGAGGGTCGCAAAAGATCGCAGTTTCTTCGCTGGCTGACCTCCTCGCGCGATCAAGCCGCCGTCACCGACCTCGATTTCGTCAAGACTGCGCCTACCGGAAACTTGGCCACCCTGGTCCGGGGAAATCGAGACCCTGCCGAGAAAGACGGGGTGGACGCACAGCTCGTGATGATCGCCACGAAGAATAACACACGCAGCGGCTTCGCCTGGGCGGTTTTCGATGAGTCCACCAAGCTTCCGATTTCGCTCCCCGAGCCCAATGGCGGCTCGGTCACCGCCAGCTTGGAGCAAATGTCCGCAGCCCCGCTTCCGGGTTACGCGGCCACCACCCAGCGGGACTGGAGCGCCCTCAAGACACTTGCCGCCAACCGATCCAAACTCGTCACGGCCGATCAGTCCGGCCTCACGGGGTTGGTGGATGCCGACCGTGGTTTCCATGATCTCACCTCGCGCAGCGCGGGCGTCATCGCGGATGTGGCGGAGGGCGGCCTCGCCGTGGACCTGTCTCGGCTTTTCAGCGATCCCAACGGACTGCCACCGGATTACAGGGACCGCTTCCTTTATTCGGGAACCAACACCCCGCTGGCACCGGCACCCGCGCGCTTTCCCGGAGCCAATGCCTTCCCCAGCCCCGATCCGTCATGGAATCTGCTGTATTCCCACTACCGGCTCTATGACAAGCTAACAGGCGGGCTGAATCCCACCATCGACACCACCACCCTTGCGCGACCTGCCTCTGGAACCAACGGTGCGGCGGTCCAAAGCGACCCGTTTTTCAACGCCCAGCAACTCGCTCCCGTCATTGCCAAGGCGCAGTTCGTTTTCAGCCTGAGCTTCGGCTGGCACCCGACCGTCAACACGTTCGCAAGATCGGGTAACGGCAATCTGCCCGACGGCGATCCTAACAAGGATTTATATGTCACCTGGTTGGTCATCGATCCGGTCATCACCCTCTGGAATCCCTACAACGTGAATCTCCGTTTCAGAGAAGGCCGCATCGACCTCTACCGCGTCCCCCTGACCTACCGGCTCTACAAGAATGGCACCTTGATCAATTCCGAATTCACCCATCTTGCCAACTCCTTCGCCAGCCAGGGTTTCAACAACCGTGCGGACACCTTTTACCGCCTCAATCTTCTTCCTGAAAACGGATCCAGCGAGATCCTCCTGGCTCCCGGCGAGCACGTGGTCCTCAGTGCGTCAAACCACGTCCAAACCTTCAACAACGAGTTTTCCGTCAAGGGTCTTGATCTGCGCACCGGTTTCGAGCCCCCCGCTGGCAATGCCAGCGGCTCCCAAGTGGGAGGTGTCTCGACCACGAATGTGTGTGTCTCTGCCAATGGTGCTAACAACGGTGAGATCTATGGCAAAAAAGTCCGCTCGGTTCCGGTGAAGCCGGGTGATACGATTCAGATCGAAGTGAAACCAGGTCGCGCCGCCGTGGACAAGCCGGTGGAAACAGGCGGCAAGGAAATCTCCGGATTCCTCAAATATTACGTCGGCTCGCCTGCCAGCCCACTCCGCGTTGGCGGAATCGAACTGGATTACGGCGGTCAGGAAGCGCAGTATCTTCTGCCCTTCTCGACCAATGATCTGCCGTCGGTCGTCGTCAGGAGCGACATCCCGAAAGGAATCCAGGCGGATAAATACGAAGGTAACAAGCCGCCACCGGTGGTTCGTTTCAAGGAGCCTTTCCTGATCACCACGTTCCAGCTCAAAACCGAGCGCGATTCCAAGTTTCCCTCCCGCGGCTGGGTTCACAACTCGCCGGTGAACCTATATGCTTCCTCCGGCCTCGATCAAAACGAGCCATGGGCCAACCATCAATACGAACTCCAGTGGGAGGCCATGACCGACTGGCCGCCCGCCAGCCCGACCATCGAAATCAGCAACACCGGAAACCGGGGCTATGGGGGACCGGGCATCTATGCGCAGTCAGGGTTGGAGTTCGCCACCCACAGCTCGATTCCAATCGCGCCCGCCCTCTCGCTCGGCCAACTGAGTCACGCCCCGCTCAATGTCGGAGGCCAGTTGCCGCTGGTCTCACAGATCGTTGCAAACTCACTCGCTCCGCCCGTGCTCGATCCCTCGGATGTCCGCAGCCAGGATGGAGGGCGCACCTTGTTAGATCATTCCTTCCATGCTAACTCGGCCCTGTTCGACCAATATTTCTTCTCCGGCCTTGCCGAACCCGGTGGTCCACTCGACCGCAACACGGCCGTGACGGATGCCATCAGCGGATTCTTTGAAAATGGAACTCCGCTCGCAAATCCGCGCTTCATTCCGCATCGCGGTGCTTCCAGCGTGGCTGATATCGCCAATGCGCTCACCGCCCCGGACGGCTATCTCAAAACCGCAGCGCACCTGCTCATCGACTCGCCACTCAATGTCAACAGCGTGCGTGTCGATGTCTGGGAAGCTTATCTGAACAGCACCTTTGGTGGCCAGGTCCCGCAAGTCAGGGATGGCGGCCTGATCACCGCCACTGGCAATGACTCCGCTTTCAGCCGCCACCTCCCAAGTAATGGAGCTGCCCTGGAGTTGGTCAACGATCCGCTGGGCCGGGACCTTGCGAAGTGGAACGGCCACCGGCGCCTCACCAAGCAGCAGGTCCGCCGTTTGGCCGAGGAAATTGTGACCGAGATCCAAGAACGCGGCCCCTTCCAATCCGTCGCCGAGTTTGTCAACCGCCGTCCTGAAGCCGGAGTGCTTGGCAGGGCGGGAGCCTTGCAGGCGGCTCTCGACCGCGCGGAAATCAACAAGGACGCCACCAGCGGCGCAGCCACCGTGGCCAATGGCACGACCGCCGACGGGGCTCCCGGCGTGATCTCCCAGGCGGACCTGCTCACCGCCATCGCACCTGCTCTCACTGCGCGTGGCGATACCTTCCGCATCCGCGCCTATGGCGAGGCCGCCCCGGCCAGCGGTCCCAAGGTGAGCGCCTGGTGCGAGGCGGTCGTCCAGCGCGTTCCCGAGTATCTGGACCCCGTCGACCAGCCTTGGGTCACACCCACGACACCTACTAACACCCGCTTCGGCAGACGCTACGAAATCATTAGCTTCCGCTGGTTGGCGCAATCCGAAATTTAAAAACATGGGTCCTGTGAAAATTGCATTGTTAGCCGCTATCCCACACCTGGCCGCAGTGCTCGGCGCCGCCGAACCGCTGCCGAAAATCGTGGCGTCCTTTTATGCCTTCGGCTATGTCTCCGGACATGAAAAAGTCCGGATTATGACCGGGGCGGAAAGCTTCCAGGAGATCCAACTCTCCACCGCGAACATCGTCGGCCCGGTGGAAGCGGTGGCCATCGATGGTTCGCTCCGCATCTGTGACAACCCGCAGACCGTCGAGGGCAAGGTCACCCATCCCGTGCTTTCCACCGTCAAACTTCCCGCTGGCATCAAACGGGCGCTCGTCATCCTCTTCCCTGCCGCCAAGGATGGCAAAGAGCCGTACCGCAGTCTCGTGCTCAACCATGATCTTAAGGACTTCCCACTCGGCGTTTACCGCTTGATCAATGTTTCGCCCCACCCGATCCGTGGCGCCATCGCCCGCGATTATGTGGAGGCCAAGCCCGGCGGCGTTGCGAATCTGGAACCCGGCGGCGCGCCCGGAGCGGTCGTTCCCCTGCGCTTCGAGTTTTTTGATCAAGGCCGTTGGAACCTGCTCACGGAAACCCGCTGCGCCGTCCGCAAGGACCGGCGCTGGCTCACCTGCGTCTATCAAGACCCCGTCACCGGCCGGATGAATATCCGCAGCATCCCCGACCGCACCCCGGTGGTCGTAGGCGTGACCGAGTAGCGCGCCGGGTGATCGAGTTCGGCTCTTTTTTCAACTTCGGCGAGCAAGCGGCAGGCAGGATCCAGCCGGATTTTCAGGATTTCCGGCCTGCTGGCAACCGACGCGTTTCACATCGCCAACTCGGGCGGAGAATCATTTGGAACCGCGGAAAATGGCCGACATCCGTCCAAGCAGCGCCCGCGCAAGGCCCTCCGAGCGGAGCTTGGCGCCTTGCCCGCTGGCCTCAGCGGTTTTGGTCTCGCGGCTTAGATTCCGCTCGGCGAGGTTGCGGCTGAGCAAGCCCATCAATTCAGGGTCCGCACCGATCACCGGCGAAATGGCCTCGCGGGTGATGCGATAGTGGGCCCCGGCGGTCACGGCGCGGATGTTGGCGGTGCGGGGTTCTCCGGTTAGCAGTGACATCTCGCCGAAGTAGTCGCCAGCCTGCATCCGGGCCACGATGACCTCCCCGCCATCCTTTTCCACCGCCACCTCCACCGCGCCCTCGACCAGCAGGAACATGTCGTGATCCGCACCGCCCTGGCGGATCAAGGTGTCGCCCGCCTTGAAGCGCTCCAGCACGGTCTCCCCGGCAAGAACCTCCAAGGTCCCGCTTGAGACTCCGTCGAAAAGTGCGGCGTGGGACAAGGCCTTCGCGCGTCCGGCTGCGTCGCGGATGTCCAGCAACGGGCGCTGGTCACGGTGGAGCACGACCTTTTCAGAAAGCGGAATGCCGGCGAGCTGCAGGTGTCGCAGCACACTGCGTGAAACCCCGTCGATCGCGGTATCGATCGATTCCTGGGCGGGGTCCAGCCAGAAGCGGAGAGAGTATTCGATCCCGGACGCCTCCATGGCCGTCACCAGAACATCCGCTGCATGTTCCTTGTCAGTCACCCGGACGCCGGTCGTGGCCGCCCCGACGGCAGCAAGCAGGATCTGCCGGGCACGGTCGGAGTCCAGCTCGGGCGGAAGCTTCACCTTGATGTCGAAGCGGCTCATGCGGGAAGGTCGGGAGTAGTTGACAATGACCGCCGTGCTCAGCGTGCTGTTGGGGCATACGATCAGATTGCCGGACCGGGTGCGCAGTTGGGTGGTGCGCCAGTTGATCTGTTCCACCCAACCCGTATAGTTTCGCCCGCTGCTGCGACCACTGACTTCAATCCAGTCGCCGATGTGGAAGGCGGTGTCGAGATTCGCACTCACGCCCGAAAACACATCGAGAATGATCGGTCGCAGCGCCAGGCCGATGACCACCGCAATGACGCTGGAGAGTGTCAGCAGGCTTGTGAGAGCGCCGGGAAAGAAGACATTGGTGACCATCAATGCCGCACACAGAACCATGGCGATGCCGATCAGGTGCTTGAGGATTTTCGGCACCTTGCGGGCGCTGGCGCGTGCGAGGGCGATGTCGAGCACGACTCCGCAGACCAACCGGTAAGCGAGCGCCAGTCCCAGCAGGATGTAGCCGGAGGTGACCAGTTTCCCGGCATGGTCGACATGGATGAAGCCAGCTTGGAGCCGATTGTCCAGAAACGCCACAATACCAAGGCCCAAAACGGGGATGGCGATGGATCTCAGGATACGGGTCGTCTGATTTTGCGGTTCCCGTGAATCCATAGTGTTCTGCTGGGGCGGCGATTAAGAATGGCCGCCTTACCGAGGGTCCATGATAAAGTATATGACGATTTCGTCACACACCGCATGCGGCGGGGTCGACAGCCATCAAGGGCAAATCCAACGCGATGTAGCCGTAAAACTCAAAAGCACCAAAGCGATACAAAGAAGCTACAAAAAGCCAAGCTCTACCACGTGATTTTCACAGTGACCTGAAGAGCGAATTCCAACGCACCCAGCGCACCACCGGTAAAGTCCGCACCTCTCGCTACGCGCCAGCCGCAAGTCCGTCACCGTGCTTTTCCACCCCCGCCGCAAGCTCTGAGTGCTCGAACAGCCATCAAGCTTCACATGGCCTCCGATTCTCGGCTGTTTCACGTTGGAATCCGTCCGGTTTTACTCCGTCGCCCACCCCAACCGGACATTTACCTTGCGGCCCCGCCAAGCATGGATTGTATGAGTACTTTTCCCAGATGAAATTGATGATTGCCACTATCGCCGCCGCAGGTCTGGCCACCCATTCTCCGCTCCATGCCGCGGGGGAAACCACGTCCAAACCCAACATCATCCTGATCACCGCCGACGACCTCGGCATGCAGCTCTCCTGCTACGGCGACCCCCACATCAGAACCCCGCACATCGATGCGCTCGCTGCCTCCGGAACGCGTTTCAAAACCGCCTATGTCGCCCAGGCGTCGTGCAGCCCGTCACGCGTTTCAATCTTCACCGGTCTCTACCCGCACACCCACGGGCACATCGGCCTCGCGAAACCGGCCAACCCGATGCTGGCCAAGCAATTCCATGAGCAAACACTTCCCGCGCTCCTGAAAGCGTCCGGATACCGCTCCGCCATCATCGGCAAACTCCGCTGGCTTGGCGTCACCAGACCCGGCCTCGCCAGCGACGCCTTCGTTTCCTCCGTGGACATCCTGCCCACCATTGTCGACGCCGTCGGCGCGGAAATCCCCGCGCACGTGCAAGGCCGCTCGCTGCGCAAGGTTGGCGCCGGAGACAACACCGGTTGGCGCGACACCCTGGCCGCCGAATTCCACATGCATGGTGAGGGTCTCTTCTTCCCCATCCGCGCGCTGCGTGACGAGCGCCATCAGATCATCCACAACCTGCTCGCCGGGAAAGCCCGCACCTACGTCTCGGTGGATGGAGATACCGCGCCCGCCGTCGCCAGCGCTCCCCGATACAATGGCACTCCCGCCCAGGCCGCCATGGCCCTGTTGCCCAACCCACCCGAATGGGAACTCTACGACCTCCGGACCGACCCTCACCAATTCCAAAACCTCGCCTACGAAGCGGCGCATGCCGACACGCTCAGACGCATGCAACACCACCTCGTCAATTGGCGCCAGGAAACCAACGACCCCTTCCTGAATTCAGAAACCCTCGCCGCCAAGCACGCTGAAGTAAACAATGCGAAGGCGGCAACGAAATAGGATAGATCCTTTTCTCATACAAAAGGCCAAGCTTCGTATAAAAAGCCAGGCTTTATATTGAGATTCATCTTGCAAATGCCTTCCCCCCCCCTCCAGCCTCCCGACATGAACAACCGCAAACGATGGACGGTGCCTTGGAGGGACTCGCGGACGAAACCGGTCATTTACCACTGCATCAGCCGGGTCGTGGGGCGTCAATTGGTGCTGGAGGTCGATGAACGGGAGCATTTCCGCATGCTGATGCGGATGTGCGAGAAGTTCACGGGCTGCCGGGTGTTGTCTTATTGCCTGATGTCGAATCACTTCCATCTCCTGCTTGAAGTGCCGCCGATGCCGGAGGGTGGGATTCCGGACGAGGAATTATTCAAGTGACTGCGTGTGTTCTACAGCGAGGCGCAGGTGGCGGAGTTCGCTCGGGAATTGGAGGAGGCGGCTGCGATCGGTTCAATTTCGAGGCGAGGTGATTTCGAGCTGCCGCCAGTGGATGAGATGGGTGTGCCGCTGACACGGGCTCAAGAAAAGGCGATCGCCAAGCAGTTGTCGGAACGCAGAGTTGAAGAGATCCGCAGCCGTTATACCCGGCGGATGCATGATTTGAGCGAGTTCATGAAATCGCTGCTGGAACGCTTCACCAAGTGGTTCAACCGAGCCCATTCGCGCACCGGCACGCTGTGGGAGGACCGGTTCAAGAGTGTGATCGTGGAAAGCGGCACCGCAGCGCGGACGATGGCGGCTTACATCGACCTGAATCCGGTGCGGGCGGGGATGGTGTCTGATCCGGCGGACTATCGCTGGAGCAGCTATGGCGAGGCGGTGGGCGGAGGAAAGAAGGGGAACGGCAAGAAGGCGCGTGAAGGCTTGGTGAGAGCGTATTTTTGTGATCAGGGCGTGGGTTTCGATTCGGAGAAATGGCCCGAAGCTTCGCGGTTGTATCGGCGGCTGATGGGGTTGGCGCTTGAACGCAAGAGTGGGACGGCGGAGGTGGACTCCCAGCGACGGTCGCAGACCGCCGCTACAGCGATGGAGGCGTTAGAGGCGGCGGATAATGGGACGGTATTGGCGAATTTGAAATGGTCGGCGATGTTGCGGTGCCGGGTGAGGTATTTCACGGACGGGGCGGTGATTGGCAGCAAGGCGTTTGTGAACGAGGCGTTCGCGGCGGCGCGGGAGCGTTTCCCAGAGAAACGCAAGGACGGAGCACGGCGGATGAAGGGGAGCGGAAAGGCGGCGGCCGGGGTGTTGTGGAGTGCGAGGGATCTGAGGGTGCGGCTCGGGTGAAACGTGTGCCGGTGTCAGACAGCTCAAACTGACCCTTCCTAACGGAAAATGAGAGACCTCTGGTGACCGTGGTCAGTGAACAGTGAAAGCTCAACTCTCCGGCTGGGAGGCAAGAACGGAAGCAAGTTAGAACAGAAGCAAACAACCAAAATTCACTTGCACACCAAGGCTACTAAAAATCCCAACCTGCTCGAAAAGTGGCGGGCCGGGCTGCGCGGTTGATCTAGCGGACCGGAACGGCCTTGGGCGCGACGATCGTCGCTTTGGGCGGGTTTTTACCGTCGGCACCGGTGCGCGAGAATTCGGACGTGCTGCTGATGTACCAGAGAAACGCCCCGCCGCCGAGCACTGCGACGAAGGTGAAGAAGACGATCAGAATACCGAGGCACGATTTCATGACGGATATCTAGAGCGGTTGGTCTGAGCTAGCCAGTGCGGATTTCCGCTCGATGCGCGCGGCGAAGGCGCCGTCCGTTTGGTCGCGGAAGGGCAGCGCGTCGCGGGTCGAGTGGAGCGTGAGCTCCGGGTGGTCGGCGAGGAACGCTTCGACGAGCCCGAGGTTTTCGTCGCGCTCGATCGAGCAGGTGGAATAGACGATGCGGCCGCCGGGCTTGAGGCAGGCGAGCGCGTTTTCGAGGATCTTGCGCTGGGTGATGGCGATTTTTTCGATGTCGGGTGCTTGCAAGCGCCAACGCACGTCGACACGCCGGCGGATCACGCCGGTGTTCGAGCAGGGCACGTCGAGCAGGATGCCGTCGAAGGCGTCGTGCCACTCGGCGGGTGCGGGTTTGGTCCAGTCATGCACGGCGATGGCGGCTTTGCCGGCGTGCAGGC
>JBGSTM010000243.1:0-2011 GCA_041736495.1 Akkermansiaceae bacterium | reverse complement strand
GGAAAATGCTTTGGGAAAGTCGCTGAAAAACGAATGGGAGGGCGTGGATGCGGCAGGCATCCGCCCAATCAAAACAGATGCTTTAAAAGTACCAGCAAAATATGCGGAGTCCCGGAACTTTCAATCCTTAAAGGCATTGGGCTATGGCGGGCAGTCTTACGCCGGGATGGAAAGCGGTCAAGGTGACTTCCGTGATCCATGAAGAAGGCGGGGAGCGCACCTCGAATCCTCCCAAACCCACAACGAGTCCCCACAAAATCCCAGACAAAAAGTATAGTCTCTTCTTGCACGGAGGTTTATGAAGGCGGTAGAAATGGGCATGAGCAGCAGGCGTTGGTTATCCCCTTGGAAGGATTCGTTGGAGAAACCAGCGATCTACCATTGCATTTCGCGCGTGGTAGACCGGCGGTTTGTGTTCGAGGACGGTGAGCGTGAGCATTTCCGGATGTTCATGCGGATGCAGGAGAATTTTTCGGGTTGCCGGGTGTTGTCTTACTGCATCATGTCCAATCACTTCCACATCCTGTTGGAGGTGCCACCGATGCCGGAGGGCGGGATCACTGACAGGGAGCTTTTGAAACGACTTTCCGCGACGAATTCGGAGGCGTTTGTCGCGGTGGTAGCGAAGGAGCTTGCCGAAGCCAGGAGCCAGGGCAGGGACGAGTGGGTGGCGGAGATTCATGCCCGTTTCACCTATCGCATGCACAATCTCTCGGAATTCATGAAGACCTTGCTGCAACGCTTCACCCGCTGGTTCAACCGGACGCACCAGCGCACCGGCACGTTGTGGGAGGAGCGCTACAAGAGTGTGATCGTGGAAAGCGGCACTGCGGCGCGGACGATGGCGGCTTATATTGACCTGAATCCTGTGCGGGCGGGCATGGTGTCTGATCCGGCGGAATACCGGTGGAGCAGCTATGGGGAGGCCGTCGGCGGCGGGCCGAAGGGGAATGGGAAGAACGCGCGTGAGGGCTTGGTGAGAGCGTATCTTTGTGACCAAAGCGTGGGATTCGATTTGGAGCGGTGGAACGAAGTTTCGCGTTTATACCGGCGGTTGATGGGGATGGCGCTGGAGAGAAAGACCGGCAGGGCGGAGGTGAGTTCCCAGCGACGGTCGCAGGCCGCCGCTACAGGGATGGAGGCGTTAGAGGCGGAGGAGAACAGGGCGGTTTTGCCGGACTTGAAGTTGGCGGCGATGTTGCGCCGGCGGGTCAGGTATTTCACAGACGGAGCGGTGATCGGCAGCAAGGCGTTTGTGAACGAGTCATTCGTTGCGGCGCGGGAACGCTTCCCCGAGAAGCGCAAGGATGGAGCTCGGAGGCTGAGGGGCAACGGAGCCCCTGCGGCGGGTGACCTCTGGAGCATGAGGGATCTACGCGTCCGGGTCTGACCGAGCTCATGAGGCGATTTTAAAATCGCGAACCCAGACAGCCCGTGTAATCGCTGGCGTTGACGTCGGTAGCGGGTCATGAGCCGTAAGAAGCTGGCAGTTAAAATCCCAGTCGAACCAAAGCGCCCGCTGACATGCTCTCGGTCCGCCCACAGAATGTCGCCATCGAGTCCATGAACCGCAGCCGTTCCCCTCCGTTAAGAAAGCCGGGAAAAGAGTCGTCTCCCTTCGGCTGGTCGGACTGCGCGTGAACGGCCGAAAATCACCCAACTGGAAAACGATTTCGACCTCTCGTACCGCGGGTTGCACTGGTAGCACTAACGATCCGGGAATTGTCCGCCACGTACAAAAGGACGCTTGCATTCAAGCGGTCTTGTGCTGAATCTTCACGGATGAATCCGAAAATTCTACTGTGTCTACCCGCCATCGTATTGTTCTCCTCCTGCGCTCAGGACACCATGGACGGCTCCACTTTTTCACGGAATGAGGCGCGCCAGGCGCAGTCCGTGAACATGGGCCGCATCACTTCCATCCGTAACGTGACCATCCAAGGTGACAACACCGCCGGGACCGTGATCGGCGGACTCGCCGGCGGCGCGCTCGGCAGCAACATCGGCAGCG
>JBGSTM010000228.1:0-4517 GCA_041736495.1 Akkermansiaceae bacterium | reverse complement strand
CGTGCCGCCGAGGGTAGCCGCCACGCTGATGGTGCCGTTGGTAGCGACGCTCATGATATTCCCGCCGCCGGATGCGCCGCCAGCCGCCACCGGAAACAACAGGCTTCCCGCGCCCGAGGCGACCGGAGCACCGCTCGGCGTCCAACCGGGATTGAGCGATAGATTCGTGAGTGAAGTAAAAGCCCCCGCTGCCGCGATCTTGAACGCTGTTCCCAGATTTCCCGGTCCACCGGAACTCGTGATGCCATAGAAGAATCCATCCGCCCCCGCCGCCAGTCCGCCGCGCATCGCCGAGCCGGGCGTCCCGCCGATTTCCCCGGTGAAACTCGCAAGCAGCGTGTGGCCCCCCGCAGTCGTGAGTTTGTAAACCGAGCCAAAGCCGTTTGCCCCGCCATTCACCGTCGTGCCGTAGAGCACGCCCGCGGCATCTCGCGCGAGGGCTCCGGCGGGCTGGGATCCCGTCAAATCGGCGAATTGCCGCAGCACCGTGAAAACCGGCGTCGCAGCGGTGATGACTTTAAACGCAGTTCCAAATCCATTCGTCCCGCCGAATTCCGTGGTCCCGTAAAGCGCGCCGTCCGGGTGGAGCAGCAGCCCGCCCGCGGGATTCGAGCCAGTCGCCGCGCCGCTGAATTCCCCGAGCGATCGCCAGGCTCCGGTGGTGCTCACTTCGAAAATCGCGCCCAGGCCCGCCGCGGCGCCGAATCGAGTCACGCCGTAGAGGATATCTCCCGATGCCACCAGCGGACCGAGTGGTTCCGAGCCTGGCCGCGCACCGGTATTTCCCGTGAAATCCAATAAAGTCGTGACCGCCCCTGCCGCCGTCATTTGGAAAACCGTGCCGGATCCACCAGCTCCACCGGCCTGCGTCACGCCGTAGAAATTCCCATCCGCATGCCGCATCAACGCGTGCGGCACCGATCCCCGCGCCGCACCCCCCGGACCGGTGAAATCCACCAGTTTTGTGAAATCTCCCGCCGTGGTAATTTTGAACACCACGCCAAATACCCCTACCCCGCCGCCCGCCGCCGTGCCGTAAAGCGCAAGGTCCGCACCCTCCACCAATCCTCCCGCCGGACCCGAACCATCCGGGCCGGTGAACGAATACAGCGTCGTCAGCACCCCGGTCGGCGTGAGTTTGAAAATCGAGCCCAGATCGAACGCCCCACCCGCCGCCGCGACCCCATAGAAATTCCCGTCCGAGTGCTGGACCAGCGGCGCGACGACCTGCGTGCCGGGTTTTTGAAAACTCCCGAGCACCTCGTACGCCGCCGATGCGCGGACCGCCGCCATCAAGACGACGCCCATCCACCACAACTGACGTAGAGTGCAAAACACCAAGCTAGCCTATCCGGCCCGCAGTACCGAAGCCAAGGGGATTTCGCCACTGTAACCGATCGGTTACCAATTCAAGTTTGCCCGTCCCCGCCCCGAACGGTTTCGTATCCAGCATGTTCCCATTTCGCAACGGCTCGCTACCGGCGAACGCCTTGCTGATCGCCATCGGGGCGGCAGCTGGCGTGGGAATGTCAGTACTCGTCGTGCCAATGGTGGGCCCCGAAAAATCCGCTGACGGCGGTTCCACGGCCTATCGCCGTCAGGCCGCCAGCCGGAAATCCTCAGAACCATCCCGAACCAGCCCATCTCCAACACTGGATGCCACCGAGGATATGGATCCGCAGGAAAAAGCGGCGTCCTTGCGCGCCGCCGGTGCCGAGGCCGCACGCAAGGATCCAGCCAATGCGCTCGCCCTCGTCGGTAATTTCACTTCCGAGCAGGACAAACTCGAATTTCTCCGCGGCATCTACTCGGTCTGGGCAGCAAGCGACCCCGTCTCCGCGCTCGACTACGCGAAAAGCAGCATGACTGCCGGACTCGCCCGTTCGGAAGCCATCTGCATTGCCGTCAACAAATGGGCCACCAAAGACCCAAGGGCCGCCTGGATCTGGTATGAGGCAAACCTGACCGGCCCGCTCCAGGAGCAGGCTTTCACCGACGTGTTGATCGGCTGGACCCGAAAAAGTCCGGCGGATGCCGCCCGCTGGCTGACTTCCACCGGCTACAATTCGCAACCCCTCCTCAATGCCGTCGCCTCCACCTGGGCGGAACGCAGTCCGAAAGACGCCTTCGACTGGGCGAAATCCCTGCCTGATCCCGCATCGCGAATCAGCGCGCTGGTCGGACCGACCGTCGAGTGGCTGAGGCAAAATCCGCAAGAGGCGATTGCCCACATCACGCCGGAACTCTCCCAGCCAAACAGCGCGCCTCTGGCCATCACCGTCGCGAACGAAATGGGCACCCACAATCCGGAATCCGCTTCCGACGTCGTCGACAATTTGCCTCCTGGTCCGGCCAAAGACGAAGCCGCCGCCACGCTCGCCATCGTCTGGGCCGCGAGTGACGTGAACGCCGCCGTCGCCTGGAGCAACTCCATCGAAAACCCAGCCATGCGCCGGCAAATCGTCACCCACATCGGCACCACTTGGGGCGCCATCGATCCGGACGCCGCCCTCGATTGGCTCCACTCGCTTCCCGGTGCACTCGCCGCAGACGGCGTCACCGGCGCTTTCAACTCATGGGCAGGCACCGATCCTGTCGGACTCCGGGAAGTGATCGACGGCTCTTCCGCCTCGCCGGAAATGGACGTCGCCCGCCTCGCACTTGCAGACGTGCTCGCCGCCACCGATATCAACACTTCGCTCGGCCTCGCCTTCGGAATCACCTCACCGACCGGTCGGGATGACGCCGCCGCCCGCTATTTCCGCCAGTGGCGGAAAATCGACGACCCCTCCGCGCAGGAATGGCTAACCGGGAACTGGACCACGCTCCAGCCTTCCACCCAACAGCGCCTGACCCGCGAACAGCAACGCTCCGTCGTCAGCCGCTAACCGGCCGGTGCAGCGGCAGTGTGAAAACAAATTCCGTCCACCCACCGTCGGACCGCGCCAACACCAGATCGCCGCCATGCGCCCGCGCCAGTTCGCGGGCGATGTTCAAGCCCAGGCCGTGTCCGGTCTGCCCTTCGCCGACGAGTGAACCGCGGCGAAATCGCTCGAAAATCCCCTCCCGGTCCGCTTCCGGCAATCCCGGCCCGGTGTTCGCCACGGAAAATCGAACCATGCCCACGTCTTGAATGAGTGCGACGCGCACCGTCCCGCCCGCCGGCGTGTATTTGGCGGAATTTTCGATGAGATTCTGCACCACCATCGCCACATGCGCCGGGTCCGCGCAAACTTCCAGCGGCCCCCGGATGTCGTCCTCGATCACTAACATCTCATCCGCAAGCGTCTGCAAATCATCCAATCCCGACTCCGCCAGCCGGGTGAAGTCAAACGGCTTCCTCTCCAGCGCCAGCCGCCGCGCATCGGTCCGTGCCAGCAATAACAGATCATGGATCAGGCCGGAAAGCCGCCGCACCTGGCCGAGCAGATTTTCCATTTCCTCGCGGGCTTCCGGTTCCAGCTTCTGCGTGTCGCGCACGGACTCCAACCCGGCGCGCAGCACCGCCACCGGTGTCTTCAACTGGTGCGAGGCATCCGCGGAAAATCGAGCCGCCGCCTCGTACGACTCGCGCATGCGGTCGAAGGCGCCGTTCAACACCACCGTCAGCCGCGCGATCTCATCATCCGCCGGCGGCATCGGCAGCCGCTCGGATAGATTTTCCACCGAGATGCTTTCCGCCGCCGCAGAGAGCGCCGCCACCGGCTCGACCGCTTGTTTTCCCAACCACAATCCGCCCGCGAAAACCATCACGCCAATCAGCGGCAGGGTCATCAGCAGGCCGTATCTCAGATCGCTCTGGAACGCATCGATCTCCGCCAGGCTGATGCCCACATGCACCGTGAAATCCCCTAGCAGGAAGCTGCCTGCACGGCTGCGCTGCCCGCCCACGCCCACCGTGCGGAACCCCGGCTCCGCCTCGATGCTCTCGCCATTCAGGTTCGGCGATTGATAAAGCACCTGCCCTTCCGGCCCCATCAACATCAGGAAATGGTCCCGCAGATCGACCGGCACGAACTTGACACCCAGCGGATGCCGCGGATTCACCGGCGCGCCGCGGAAGTTCCGCAGGTCGCGCACGAGTTCCTCCGCGTTGTCCTTCAACTGGCCGTCCACCTCGCTCAACTGGCGGAAATAGAGAATCGAAAAAAGCGCCGCCGCCGTGATCAACAACGTCAGCATCGTCAGCAACGCCGCATAGACCCCGACCTTGATCTTGAGCGGCCAGCGTCTCATTCCGGCACGGAGATTTGATAGCCCACTCCCCTCACCGTCTGGATCAGGTGTGGACTGTCTTTCACCTCCAGCTTCTTGCGCAGCCGCATGATGAAAATCTCCACGGTCCGCGTGTCATACTGGTGGTCCCGCTGCCAGATCCGCTCGCAGATGTCATTGCGCGAGAAAACCCGCCCCGGCTCGGCCATCAGGATCTGCAACACCTCGAACTCACGCGGCGACAGCTCGATGCGCTCACCCCGCCGCGTTACCCGCCGGTGCGGCAGGTCCATCAGCACGTC
>JBGSTM010000170.1:0-8126 GCA_041736495.1 Akkermansiaceae bacterium | reverse complement strand
AAGACATCGGCGAGCTCGTCCGGAGTGAAGCCGGCGGCTTTGAAAATGTTATAGGCCTCGCAGATGAGCTGCATGTCGCCGTATTCGATGCCGTTGTGGATCATCTTCACGTAGTGGCCAGCACCGCCGGGTCCGATGTGGAAAACGCAGGGCTCGCCTTCGGCTTTCGCGGCGATGGATTCGAAAATCGGCTTCATGACCTCCCAAGTGGAGGCCGGGCCACCAGGCATGATGGACGGGCCTTTGCGGGCTCCTTCCTCACCGCCGGAGACGCCGGCGCCGATGAAGCGGAAGCCGAGATCGCCGAGCCACTTGTCGCGGCGCTCGGTGTCGGTGTAGAGCGAGTTTCCGCCGTCGATGATGATGTCGCCCTTGTCGAGTAATGGGATCAGCGACTCGATGACGGCGTCCACCGGGCCACCGGCCTTCACCATGATCATCACCTTGCGAGGAGATGCGAGTGACTTGACGAAGCCTTCCAACGTGGCCTCGCCGACGATCTTCTTGTCGGGATGCTTGCCGACGAACTCATCGGTGACGGAGGTGGTGCGGTTGTAAACCGAGACCTGGAATCCGCGGGATTCCACGTTGAGAACGAGATTCTGGCCCATGACGGCCAGACCAATGAGTCCGAAATCGCTATTGCTCATAAATAAATTGCCGTTGGATGGGCGGGAGAGGATGTAGGGGGAATGGAGGTTTGGTGCAACCCCTTGTTGCCATCCTTGCATTCATTTCACACATTGCCGGGGTGAATTTACCGAATGCGATCACGTTTTCCCGGCTGGTGATGACCGCCGCTTTCGTCCTGGCGGTGTCGCAACGCTCGCTCACCGGCTACGGCACCGGACTGGTTCTTTTCATCGTCGCGGCGGTCAGTGATTTCGTGGACGGCTATCTGGCGCGGAAAATGGGTCTGGTCACGCCGCTCGGAAAACTGATGGACCCGCTGGCGGACAAAATCCTGGTGAGTGCGGCGTTTGTGTTTTTCACCGAGCAGAAACTCTGCCCGGTGTGGGTCACCGCCCTGATCATCGGGCGCGAATTCCTGGTGACTGGTCTCCGCCAAATCGCCGTCGAGGCCGGCCACGTGCTGGCGGCGGACAATCTCGGGAAATGGAAAACCACCTTCCAGCTGTCCTATCTGATTACGGGTCTGATCTGGCTGACGGCAGAACACGCGAAAAAACAAAACGCCCCGCTGGAGTGGCTTGGCAATCTCGCCCGTCCGTCGTGGGAGGGCGGCTGGTTGCAACCGGTTTTCCTGTGGGCCGCCGTCGCGCTGACCGTGATCTCCGGCTGGAATTACCTTTGGGGATCGCGGCATCTGTTGAGAGGCAAATGAGGTTTTAGATCCCTTGACGGGTCGAAAGCGCCGGGCTCACTTCCCTGAAACCACAACCAAAAGAAACCTTGGCAAAGCGGCCCGGAGAGCCATGATCGACACTTCTTCCCCCCGAAAGAAGCTGTGCGAATTTCGCCAGTTCCAGGGCATCTCCATCCACATTTCCCATCCTCTGCATTCCCCCATTGTGAAAGCTGCCATGTTTGCTTCTCCTCTCGCTGTGTTGGCTCTTCGTTGACACTAACCATCTAACTTTTTCAAAACCATCCCCCAATTCGCCATGAAAAACTTCCTCTCCTCCGTTTTGATCGCCTCGCTGCTCGGCGCGGGCGGTTTGCTCGCCGCTGACACTGCGCCACCCGTACTCGCCTCGTTCAGCGTCGCCCCTGCCGCCGTGGATGTTACCACCGGCAATGCTACCGTCCAGGTGACTCTGCGCCTCACCGATGATGAGAGCGGCTTTTATTACGCGAACCTCTACCTCTACAACGCCAACGGCACTTTCGTGAACAACATCTTCTTCCTGTCCTCTGACGTGGAGCCAGGCGGCACCCCCACGGACGGCACCTACGTGATCGATGTGGCGGTTCCGCGTTACGGCGCGGACGGCGACTGGAAGTTCACCGCTTCGTTCAATGACAATTCTTCCAAGCAAAGCGAGTACGGTGGGACGGACCTGCCATTTCCCGTGCCGGGAAGTGAGGTTTTCGATGTCACCAATGCCGGCACCGAGGACATTGCCAGTCCCCAGCTCGTGTCGGTCGGCATCACGCCCGGCACGGTGGACGTGACCTCGCAGGACCAGACCATCACCGCCACCCTCCGGGTCACGGATGACCTGAGCGGTCTCAGGAGTGGCTTCGCGATTCTCCACAACCCCAGCGGAATGGATAGCGGAATCTACAGCTTTTTCCCTGCCTCTTCGGGCGTGGGCACTCCGCAGGATGCCATCTACACGGTATCGATGACCATCCCTCGCGGCAGCGCTGCGGGCCAATGGGAGATTCGCCCCCAGCTCCGTGACATGGTTGGAAACTTCGTTTTCAACATCGCCGGCGCGCCGGGCGCCACCGTCACGGTGGTCAACAACGGCAACCTCCCCACCGGTGACCTTTCCGACGCCTGCGACGCCACCCAATACACCTGGACCACCTCCGGCGACGAAGACTGGTTTTTCCAAACCGCCACGACCCATGATGGAATCGATGCCGCCCGCAGCGGTCCGATCGGCCCCAACGGCAGTTCGGAAATGGAGCTGAGTGTCACCGGTCCGGGAACCCTCACCTTCTGGTGGAAGGTGGACTCGGAGAGCTTCGCCGATGAGCTTTTGGTTTACACCTCGGGCTCGGGGAATTCAGACTCCATCAGTGGTAACGTTGATTGGACGGAGGTGACGCTCCACATTGCTTCCGGCCCGCAGACGGTTCTTTGGACCTATTACAAGAACTCCAGTGGCAGCTCGGGTGAGGACGCCGGCTGGGTGGATCAGGTGCATTTCACCGCCGACAGCGATTCGGAACTGCCGACGCTCCAGTACATCGACATCACGCCGGATCCGGCCAGCGTCGCCAGCGGCGAAGTGGAGGTGACCGTCACTTTCGAGGTCTCCGATGATTCCAATGGCGTAGCCGGTGGTTATGTGGATCTCTATGATCCTTCGGGGTATTCCTATGACAGCGTATCCTTCGACTCGGCGGACCTCGTCTCCGGTGACGATCGTTTTGGAACCTATCAGGTGATGTTCACGATCTTCCAATCCGATCTCCCTCCATTCGGCAGCTATCAGCCCGGCACCTGGCGCGCGGGGGTTTCGGTGGATGAAAACTCTACCGGCAATTTCCGCACCTACGGACTTGGTAACGATGCGTTCCCGAATCCCGGCGCTGAAAATTTTTCCGTCACCGGCGAATCGAGCGGGGAACTCGGGATTTCCTCGATCAATTCCTTCACCCCGGATCCCGTGGATGTCACGACCGCCTCCCAAACCGTCGCCTTGGATTTCACCCTTGATGACCCGAACGGCGTGTTCAGCTATGGAAATGTCTCTGTCTACGACGGCACCGGGCGCTTCATCGACTCGTTTTTCTTCGATTCCTCCGACGGCACCGGCAACCAATACTCCGTGGATCTGGCCATCTCGCGCTATTCCGCCCCCGGAACCTGGACGGTCGATTTCAGGCTGGTCGATCAAAACGACAATGAGACGAACGTGGACAGCTTTCCGAATCCGGCCGATGACGAGTTCACCGTGATCAATACGGACGTCGTCGATGTCACGCCACCGCTGGTTACCTCGATCTCCATCACGCCGGCCACGCTCGACACCAGTGCCGCTCCTGGCAACCTCAGCATCACCGTCTCACTCACGGAGGATCTCAGCGGGATCAACTACGCCTATCTGGAATTCATCGATCCATCCGGCAATGCGGTGGACTCGCTGTTCAAATTCGTGGATTCCACCCTAATCGTCGGCGGCTCCTTCACCGTGAACCAGACTCTCCCGCAAGGCAGCCAGCCGGGCGTCTGGCGCTGTGAAGTCGCCACCAACGACTTGGCCGGAAATTTCAGGAAATACGGCCCGGATACGTTTGAAACCCCGTTTCCGGTGCCGGCCGACGCGCAGTTTACCATCGGCGAGGTGGCCGACTCCACCTATGCCGACTTCGCCAGCGACTACGACCTCGCCGGCCCCACCGCCCTGCCGGGCGGCAATCCGGATTCAGACTGGGCGAACAACGCGCTGGAGCTTTTGCTGGGGCTGAATCCGACGCTTGCGGACAATCCGGATCCCGCGCTCTATCAGATGACCCGGGTGGGCAACGAACTCCACCTCGACTTCAAGGTCGCGGCCGGTCTCACGGTGACTGACAACGGGGATTTCCTTGATCTAACCAACGTCGGCGGTGGCCCTCCATTCCGGGTCACCGGGCAGACCTGTCCGGGACTCTCGGGACCGTGGACCAACACCCGTCCGCTGCCCGTGGGCGGTGGTGCCTATCGGGTGACACTGCCGCTGGGTCCGGGTGCCAATGGATTCTGCAGGCTGATGTTCAACGACCCCTGAGCAGCGCATGGCAACGCCCCTTCCAAACTATCAGCAAAAGAACAGGCCGAGCTTCTCTCCACGTTGCAAACCCGTTTCGAGAGTAACCTGCAACTGAAGTTGCTACCGGGACAGTCCCGTCAGCTGATCTGCGCGGCGTAAGCGGCGGCGTCCATCAGTTTGGAAACGTGCTCCGCGTCCTTCACCTTGAGCTTGAAGATCCAGCCCTTGCCATACGGGTCGGTGTTGACCAGCGACGGATCGGATTCGACTTCCGGATTCACTTCCACGACTTCGCCGCTGATGGGAGCGTAGATGTCGCTGGCGGCTTTCACGGATTCCACGACGGCGGTCGGGTCACCGGCGTCCACCGCGCGGCCCACGGCGGGGAGTTCGACGAAAACCACGTCCGTGAGTTCTTCCTGGGCGTGGTCGGAAATGCCCACGGTGGCAATGTCGCCTTCAAGGCGAACCCATTCGTGGGAGGTGGCGTAGCGGAGGTCGGCAGGGGTGTTCATGAATTAAGTGCTGAAAGAGGGGTTAGGCGGACGGGGCGGGTTTGTAAAACGGCTTTTTCACGACTTCCGCCGGGAAGAGCCTGCCGCGGACTTCGATTTGCAGTTGGGTGCCGGGTTTCGAGAAATCCGCAGGAAGGTAAGCCATGCCGATGCCGGTCATCAAAGAGGGCGAAAGCACGCCGCTTGCCAGCTCGCCGAGCGCAGTGCCATCGGCGGAAAGGACCGGGTAGTGCGCGCGTGGAGGCGCGCCTTTCTCAAGATAGCGGATGGCGGTGAGTTTCACGGCGGGCCCGTCTGCCTTTTGGCGGGCCAGCGTTTCGCGGCCGATGAAGTCGCCCTTTTCGAGATCGCAGAAGAACCCGAGCCCGGCCTCGATGGGCGAGCGCTCGGGGGAGAGGTCGTTGCCGTTGAGCGGATAGCCCATTTCCAGGCGGAGCGAGTCGCGGGCACCCAGCCCGCAGGCTTTGGCTCCAGCCGCCAGAAATTTCTCCCAACGGGCGATGCCCCCGGCGGCGGCGCAGAAGAACTCGAATCCATCCTCGCCGGTGTAGCTGGTCCGGCAGACCACTTCGCCGCTGGCGGTCGTCATGATTCCATTGCGTGGCGGCAGCGTTTCGCCGGGGAATGCCTTGGCGAATACTTCGACGGAATGCGGTCCTTGAATGGCCATGCCCGCCCAGAGATCACTCTCGTTGCGCAGCTCGATCCCCGCGGATTTGCGGGCGTCCATCCACGCGAAGTCCTCGTCGATCATCGATGCGTTCACCACCAGGAAAAATTCGTTTTCGCCATCGCGGTAGGCGATCAAATCATCGATGACACCACCGCTTTCGTTGAGCATCAGCGTGTATTGGCCCTCGCCGATGCCGAGCTTGGCGATGTCGTTGGTCAGCAATCCATTCAACCACGCCGCTGCTCCCGGCCCGCTGACGATGAACTGCCCCATGTGGGAGATGTCGAAAATTCCGCAGGCGGTGCGGACGGCAGTGTGCTCGTCGATGATGGAGGTGTATTGGACCGGCATGTTCCAGCCGGCGAAGGAAACGAGCTTGGCACCGAGCGCCACGTGGGCGGCTTCAAGAGGCGAGTGTTTGATTTCAGAAATCACGGGGCAGAGGCTGAGAGTCGGGCGCGACCTTGTCAACTGGAGGGAATCGCGAGGCTACTTCTTCCACCAGTCGCCGTCGCGTTCCCACGGTTCCGGCTTGGGGGCTTCGCTTTTGGCAGGCGCGTGTTTTTCCCGTTCCTCTTCTTGCTTCACCTCATCCAGCAGCTCGTCCACCTCCCGGTTCCGGCGGGCGGCGTTGCGCAAGCCGCAGTAAATCAGCAGGACGATCACCCCGGCGCTGAGCACCATCATCGCGATCATCGCCAGCACGAAACCGTCCACTGCTGATAGGTGCTGCGTGTTCATGATCTGAATTTCACGGGGAACCCTTGCAGCATTTCCCTCGCCGGGCACGGATTTTTTTCGCGGATCGCGGGGCTTTTGGTGTGCCCGCGGATGAATCCCTGGAGACGGCCGAGAGTCCGTTGCCTTCACTGTCCGGAAACCGCGCTCCGGGGCTTGTCAACCGGGCGGATATCGGGATGTTTGCCGGGACATGACTGTATTCGACCGACTGGAGCGCCGCTGGGGCTGGCTGGCATTTCCCGGATTCCTCCGGTATTACGCCCTGTTCCACGTGTTGGTGTTCGTTCTCCAGCTCATCCGGCCGGACATCGGGCAGGTGCTGGAATTCGACCGGGCGAAGATTCTTTCCGGCGAGGTCTGGCGGGTGGTGACCATGTTTTTCGCCAACTCCGAGTTCGGCAATCCGAGGAGCATCATGAGCATGATCTTTTTGTTTTTCGCGGTGAATTTCGTCTTCATGGTGGGCGACGGGTTGGAAGGCGCCTGGGGGCCGTTCAAAGCGTCGTTGTTCTATTACACCGGGATCCTGCTGGTGCTGTTAGCGAACTTCGCCTATGCGGCGGCGGTTCCATTGAGCGGGACGGTGCTCTACGCTTCCGCCTTCCTCGCGTTCTGCACGATCTTTCCGAAGATGGAAATCCTGCTGTTCTTCATCCTGCCGGTGCAGGTGCGGTTTCTCGGCATGTTGGTGGCCGGCGGGTTCCTGCTGAGCGCCATTTCCATGCCCATCCTGCTGCCGTTTTTCCTGGTCGCCTTTGCCAACTATTTCGTTTGGGCGGGGGTCCCCGCGCTGCGTGGCACTGGCCGCATCATCGAGGCGGGAAAGCGGAAAAAGGCCTTCAATTCCGCAAAACTACCGGCGTCCGAGGCGTTTCACACCTGCGTGATTTGTCGCAAAACCGATGTCTCCGATCCACAACTGGAATTCCGGATCGGATCCGACGGCGAGGAATACTGCGTGGAGCATCTCGCCGTGGGAAATGGCGGTGAATGAGGTGATTCTCACGCCAACTCACACGCCAGCCGGATCGCCGCGAGCATGGATGACGGGCTGGCCTTGTTTTTTCCGGCGATGGAAAACGCGGTGCCGTGGTCGGGGCTGGTGCGGGGTTTGGGCAGGCCGAGGGTCACATTCACGGCCGTGTCGAAGTCGAGAAGCTTGAGCGGGATCAGGCCTTGGTCGTGATACATGGCGAGCACCGCGTCAAACTGCCCGTTCGCGGCATCGCGGAAAATGGCGTCGGGCACGGCGGGGCCGGTGAACGTGGCCTGTTTGGATGCGTTGAGATGGCGGATGGCGGGAGCGATGATTTCGATTTCTTCGGTTCCGAAAGCGCCATTCTCTCCGGCATGCGGATTCAGTCCGGCCACGGCAATGCGCGGATTCCGGATCCCGCGCTTGCGGAGAAAGGCGGCGGTGAGCAGCCCGATGCGGATGATCCGCTGTTCGGTCAGAAGCTCGGCAACCCTGGCCAGTGGCTCGTGAATGGTCGCGAGGCCGACACTCAGGGTTTCTCCGGTGAGCAACATGCCATAGTCCGCGACTCCGAAAGCGTCGGCGAAAAATTCCGTCTGGCCGGGAAAGGGAAAACCCACGGATTGCAGACCCTCCTTGGAGACCGGACCCGTGACGACGGCATCGGCGGTTCCGTCTCTCAACCGGCGGACGGCTTCGTGCAGTGCGGTGAGCGAAGCGGCGGCGGAGCGGGCGTCGGGTTTGCCTGGAGTGCCGGCGCTGCGGTCGCCGAGGATTTCGAAAGCAAATCCGACGGGGAGATCGGGCGAGGCAAGCGCAAGGTCGATGAC
>JBGSTM010000184.1:0-9305 GCA_041736495.1 Akkermansiaceae bacterium | reverse complement strand
CGTGCTCATGGGTCATGACGGTCCCGGTCACATCAAGATCGCCTCCGGGAAAACCAAAGTCCGCCCACTGGAAGTCTATCATGGAAAAGTCGGAAAAGGACTCTCCGTCGAGATGAGCGTGCAGCACGGCCCGGTCACGCTGCTTTCAGTTGTCGAATACGCAGACGGCTCGCTCAAACTCCTCGTGGCCGAGGGCGAATCCGTCCCGGGCCCGATCCTCGAAATCGGCAACACCAATAGCCGCTACCGCTTCCCCATCGGCGCACGCGCCTTCGTCCAAGGTTGGAACGAGCAGGGACCTGCTCACCACTGCGCAGTCGGCGTCGGTCACCTTTCCAATCGGCTCAACAAACTCGGCGCCCTGCTCTCGATGGATGTGGTTCGCGTTTGCTGACAGACAATCTGAACAACACCTTTTTCATCGATGAGTGGACGGGATGTCCCCCCCATTACCCCGACCTCCATTCTGCACCACCCCTAACACCATGAAGGAATCGTATTTCATGCAACCCACAATCAACCTGCTCCACGCCGGAGACCTCTCAAGCCACGGCTCGTTCGCCCGCTTTCGCAAAATCCTGCGCGCCTGCCCGCTCGTGGTGACGGCCGACAAAGTGGACTACCGCAGCGGCGAAGGCAGCCAGCACCTCGAAATGTTCCGCTATGATTTGGCGGCCCGCGAATCCTTCAGCCTGCCGCGCATCAATGGCACGCCGCTCGATCTTAATCCCGCGGCTGTCTATCAGAGTCCTTTTCTCAACGGTGTTTCCAACAGCGATCGCATCACCGTCACCGTCGGCCCGGTCCGGCAGATCCTCGACTTCGCAAGTAAACCGTAAAGCACACTCGAAAACCAACACTTAAACACTCCTCATGAAGTTACCCTCCCTCATCATTTCCGCTCTATTGTTTCCGCTGCTAGCCAGGGCCGCGCCTCCGAACATCATCCTGATGATGGGCGACGACCACGGCTGGGAGGAAACCGGCTACAACGGACATTCGCATGTCAAAACTCCGGTGCTCGACGAAATGGCGGCCACGGGTCTGAAGTTCGAGCGTTTCTATGCCGCGCATCCGAGTTGCTCGCCGACCCGCGCGAGTTTTCTCACCGGCCGCCACCCCAACCGTATGGGCACCTTCACGCCGGGTTGGTCGCTGCGGCCGGAGGAGATCACCGTCGCCCACTTGCTCGCCAAGGCCGGCTACCACTGCATGCACTTCGGCAAATGGCACGTCGGTGCGGTGAAAGCGGGCTCGCCTGTGAACCCGGGCGCGATGGGATTCCACGAGTGGTTGTCGCATGACAACTTCTTCGAAATGGATCCATCGTTCTCACGCAATGGCGGCCCACCGGAAGTCTTTAAAGGCGAAAGCTCGGAGATCCTCATCCGCGAGGCCATCGCCGGCATTGGGCGTGCGCGTGCGGCTAACAAACCGGCATTTCAAGTCATCTGGTTTGGCTCGCCGCACGAACCCTACAGCGGCCTGCCGCAGGACCTGGCACTCTACGACGACCTGCCCGCGAAATACTCGAAAATGGTCAGCCTCACCTCTAACGAAACCGGCGCTAACACCCGGCGTCCGCAGGGCGAGGTGCTGCGCGAACGCTATGCGGAAATCACCGCCATGGACCGCGCCATCGGCATGCTGCGCAACTATCTGGCAGAGTCCGGTTTGCGCGACAACACCCTGTTGTTCTATTGCGGTGACAACGGAACCTCGCCCGAGAGCGCGCTGGGCTTTCCCCACCGCGGAGCAAAGGGCGAAATCTATGAAGGCGGCACGCTGGTGCCCGGTGTGATGGAATGGCCCGCGCGCATTTCGAAGCCGCGTTCCACCGCTTTCCGCGCGTCCACCAGCGACCTGCTGCCCACCCTCGCCGCCATCACCGGCCAACCGCTGCCCGACCGCCCGCTCGACGGCATCGACCTCAGCCCCGTGATCGATGGCAAGCTGGATGCCCGTCCTTCGCCCATCGCCTTCTGGGAATTCGGCACCAAGCGGCTAATGTCGTCCAAACCGAAACCCTACATTGATCCGGCATTGCAGGAAGGCACCACCCCGCTGGTGAAACGCAGTGGAGGCAAAGCCACCCGGGACTTCCTCAACTTCCACTATCCCACGATCAACGCCGCCGATCACATCGGCGCGCGCTCGATCATCGAGGGCGATCACAAGCTCGTCATCCGCGAGAAGAAGGGCGAAACCAGCATCGAGTTGTTCAATCTGAAAGCCGATCCCGCTGAAAAATCCAACCTCATCGATCAACAACCTGAACTCGCCCGCAAGCTCCAGACTGACCTTCGCAACTGGCAGGACTCGGTGCTCAAGAGTCTAACGGGCGCTGACTACCTCGACAAAAAATGAACGTCCTCCGCACTTCCTTCCTTTGCTCCCTTTGCCTGCCCGCGCCGGTCATGGCCGCGGAAGCGCCCGCTCCCAAACCTGATCCGGCACGGGACAAGACCGCCTTCGAGCAGGCCGCCGCCGACAACTGGCAGGTGGCATTTTCCGACCCCTGCACCGGCGACTGGCGGCAAAACTGGTTTCTCGACGGCGATGTCGGCATGGTCAACAACGGTCCTAGCGGCATGACCCTGACCGCCGGGCCGGAGTTCAAGAACGACGCCCACCACATGGTGCTGTGGACCAAGCAGAGCTTCGAAGGAAATCTGAAGATCGAATACGACTACACCCGCACCGACAAGGAAACGCGCTGCGTCAACATCCTGTACATCCAGGCCACCGGCAGCGGCAAGGGGCCGTATGCCCGGGACATTTCCCAGTGGAACGAACTCCGCAAGGTGCCGGCGATGGACACCTACTTCGACCACATGCACGCCTATCACCTCAGTTACGCCGCATTTCCAAACTCGGGGGAGAACCGCGTTTCCTACCTCCGTGCCCGGCGCTACCTGCCTGAGGGAGATGGACTCAAGGGCACCGAGTTGGCACCGGATTACGATCCGCAGGGATTCTTCGCCGAAGGAGTGAAACATCACATCACGGTGATCAAGAAGGACCGCGACCTCTTTCTGCGGGTGGAAAACCCGGACCGTGTCGGGCACTACCACTTCCGCAACCCGCGCCTGCCCGCCATCACTGACGGCCGCGTAGGCCTGCGCCACATGTTCACCCGCTCGGCGCGCTACAGGAACTTTCAAATCAGCACGATCCAACAGATGACCAACACCCAACCATGAAACCGCTCACCCTCCTTACCACCTTGCTCATCATGGCCGTCCCCTCCTTCGCGCAAACGCTGGAGCTGAGGGGGGAGATCGGTGCCGACGCGCCCGCCGGGAAACCCTACATCTACAAGCACAGCGCCGGGAAACCGCGCCAGATGGAAATCTATTTCCCGCCGGGTCATGATCCTGCCAGGGCGAAGGTGCCCGGCGTGATTCTCTTTCACGGCGGCAGCTGGAGTGGCGGCAATCTCAATCAATTCCGCGTCGCCTGTGCCTATTTCGCCAGTCGCGGACTCGTCTGCGCCACGGTGGAGTATCAGAAGCTCGGCGCGGCCGATGCCAAAAAACTGCCCGCGGGTGAAACCAAGAAGCGCGTGTGTGTCATCGATGCCAAGAGCGCGATCCGCTGGTTCAAACAACACGCGGGGGAACTCGGCATTGACCCGCAGCGCATCATCGCCGGCGGCGGTTCGGCGGGCGGACACATCAGCGCGCTGGCCACCATGAATCCCGGCCTCAACGATCCGGCGGACCCGAAAGCGTTCGACACCAGCATTGTCGCCTACCTGTGGTTCAATCCCGCGTTCGACACCGGTGATACCAAAGACCCCGAAATCGACATCCTGCGCCACCTGAAGACGGACCTCCCGCCCGCCATCGTCTTCTTCGGCGATCAGGATCCATGGAAGAAAGGCTGGGACATCGCCCACGCGAAATGGGAAAAACTCGGCACACAAACCATCGACCTCCAAATCGCCCCCGGCCAGTCGCACAGCTTCTTCAACAAGGACCCCTGGCGGACCGTCACCCTCATCGCCGCCGACCGATTTCTCGTGAAGCAAGGACTGCTCACCGGCGAACCAACCCTCCAGGCCCCGGCCACCGGTGAAACGCTCATCCCCTTCCCGCAACATAAAAAATTGTGAAACAACACCTGACCATCCTGATCGCCTGCCTGCTCTTCGGCAGCCTCTGCGGCACATCTTCCGCTGCTGAACCACCTGCCAAAGCCCAGGTCCCCGGCCCCGCTGGCAAGCCTTACATCTACAAAACCTCTGGCGGAAAGGAGCGCCGGATGGAGATCTTCTTTCCGCCGAACCACGATCCTGCCAAGTCAAAAGCGCCGGGCATGATTCTCTTTCACGGCGGTGCATGGCTCGGCGGCACGCTCCATGAATACCGCAACACGTGCGCTTACTTTGCCAGCCGCGGGCTCGTCTGCGCGACGGCGGAATACCAAATGCTGAAAATCAGCAAAGAGGAGGCTGCCCAACTGCCCGAGGGAGAGTCTCACAAACGCGTGTGCGTGATCGATGCCAAGAGCGCCATCCGCTGGTTCAAGCAACACGCCGATGAACTGGGCGTCGATCCCGCCCGCACCATCACCGGCGGCACCAGTGCCGGCGGCCACATCAGTGCCCTCGCCACGATGAATCCGGATCTGAATGATCCGGCGGATCCGATGGATATCGACACCCGTGCCGTCGCCTACATCTGGGTCAATCCCGCATTTTCCGGACAAGACAGCAAGACACCCGCGATCGATGTTGAGCGACATCTCAAGGCGGACCTGCCGCCAACCATTGTCTTTTTTGGCGACAAGGATGGCTACAAGAAATCTTGGGACGATGGGCCCCATGCTAAATGGAAAGCCCTCGGCACGAAAACAATCGACTACCTCATCGCGCCCGGGGAAGGCCATGGATTCTGGAACTACAGCGCCCAATGGCAAACCGCCATGCTCATCGCCACCGACAGGTTTCTCGTGAAGCACGGCCTGCTCAACGGCGAACCAACCCTCCAAGCGCCGGCCACGGGTGAGAAATTCGTTCCAGCTGCGGATGCAAGCACCAGCAAAACGATTTTCTACCCTAGGTGACCCCCGCGAAAGAATCCACTTTGGAGTGCTTCCGCGATTGGCCCGAGGGAAAAGAACCGGCCGGGGTGGGAAAGAGGGTTGCTCAAAACTTCATGCCTCGTGATCACTATCAGGATCATGAAATTTTCCGCTATCCGGATACGATCGTCTGGTTTGGAGCGCTAGCCCGACTTTCGCTGTTAGTTCCAAAAAACCGCGAATTCCGCCCTTCTGAGGCGCTGGAACCTTTGATTTTCCAAGAGTCGACTTCCGAAAATGCCTGTGGTGGAGACCCTGCCCATGGACAGGTCTGGATACTTCGCGGTATGCTCGACGCCAGATCATGTTTTTGCGTGCGAACAAGCGATTCAAGGACGGCAAGGAGCACCGCTACTGGAGCGTCGTGGAAAACCGCCGCGTCACCGGTGGCCGGTCCGTTCAGAAAACCCTGCTCTATCTCGGCGAAATCAACGATAGCGACCGCGCCGCCTGGACCCGTGCCATCGAAGCCGTCGATGAACGCGACCACACCTGCCAGATTCATCTTTTTCCAGAAGACCGCACGCCCGATCCCCGGCTCGAACATCCGACGCTCAAACTCCGTCTCGCACACATCGAACTGGCCCGTCCCCGCCAATGGGGCGGCTGCTGGCTCGCTCTGGAACTCAGGAACCGCCTCGCCCTCGACGCCTTTTGGGAGCCGCTTCTGCCCGACTCTCAAAAAGGCACGCCTTGGCTCAAGGTGCTCAAAACCCTCGTCGTCTACCGGCTGTTGGATCCTGGCAGCGAATGGAAACTCCACCGCTCCTGGTTCGACCGCAGCGCCATGGCCGACCTTCTCGACGACGATTTCCGGCTCGCCGCCAAAGACACCCTCTATCGCTGTCACGATCAACTGTTAGCGCATCGCGAGGCCCTCTTCACCCACCTCAAGGACCGCTGGGCCGGCCTCTTCGGCACCTGTTATGACATCCTGTTATACGATCTCACCAGCACCTACTTCGAGGTCGACGCCAACGGCCCGGTCACCGAAGCGAGCAAACTCAAAGCCTTCGGCTACAGCCGCGACAAGCGTCCCGACTGCGTGCAGATCGTCATCGCGCTCATCATCACCCCCGACGGCCTGCCCATCGGCTACGAAGTCATGCGTGGCAACACCTCCGACAAAACCACGCTCGCCGGCATGCTCGGGAAAATCACCGGCCGCTACGGCAAGGAACGGCGCACCTGGATCATGGATCGCGGCATCCCCACCGAAGAAACCCTCCATCAGATGCGTCAGGCCGACCCCTCCGTGCGCTACCTCGTAGGCACCCCGAAAGGCCGCCTGACCAAACTGGAAAAGGACCTCGCCACCAAAGACTGGCAGCAGGTCAAAGACGACGTCCACGTCAAACTCGTGCACCGCGACGGCGAACTTTACGTATTGGCCCGCAGCCTGCCGCGCCGCGGCAAGGAAAGCGCGATGCGCCGCAAAAAGCTCAGAGCCTACTGGTCGCGCCTCAAAGAGCTTCAAAAACGCGACAAGCTCACTCGCGACGAACTCCTGCTCGCCATCGGAGCCGCCAAACAAAAAGCCGGGCGCAACGCCCACCGACTCGTCATCCTCCATCTACCCGCCACCGGCGAGCGAGTCACCACCGAGACCTTCCGCATCGAACTGGATCGCAAGAAACTCAAAGCCACCCGCCGCCACGAAGGCCAGTATTTGCTTCGCAGCAACCTCATCGGAGAAGACCCCGCGGAACTGTGGCGCAACTACATCCAACTCGTGCGCATCGAGGAAAGCTTCCGCACCCTCAAAGGCGATCTCGGGTTGCGTCCCGTCTTTCACCAGCTCGACGGACGCATTGAAGCCCACGTTTTCATCAGCTTCCTCGCCTACTGCCTGCACGTCACTCTTGAGAAATACAACAAGAAGGCCGCCACCGGGCTGAGTTCCCGCAGCGTGCTGGAGCGGATGAGTGAGATCCAGATGCTAGACGTGACCATCCCCGCCACCGACGGCCGCGAGCTGCGGATGAAGCGCTACACCAAGCCCGAGAAGTATCACCAGCTACTGCTCGACCAACTCGGCTTCATCCTCCCTACACAACCCCCGCCCGAAATCCGAAACCCAAAGCCTGTGGTGGAGACCTATTGAAAAAATGAACGCAATCTCAACGATTCGGGTCCGGAAAACCGACTAACAGCGAAAGTCGGGCTAGGGTTGGCCCGCGAGACCGGCGACAACGAATTGGCCGGGCAGCTCATTCGCAAGTTCGACAGGTATCAGGCCAATCCAAAGCTCGTGCCCGACAAATTCCGAGTGGACTACGCAGTCCTCGGCATTGTGCCTCATCGAGCCCGGCACCATGCCGGTGGGGCGTATTGCCCTCTCTCGCTCAAGCCCAAGCTAGCCTCTCCCGAACTGCTTGGGCCAATGGTTTCAGCCACTCCTGATAAGTGCCGAGCGGGCTGTCGTGGAACAACTGGTTGAGCACATAGTCGCCGGCCTTCCGGACCTTCTGGACCGGCCGCAGGCTGACCTGCTCCACGCCGGTGATGAACGCGCGGATCTGGTCCTTGGTAACGGGCGGGCGCGGGTAGTTTCGCAGTCCGGGAGCCTCGCGGCGGGCAATCGCCCCGAGGATACCTGGGACTGAGCCATCCTCGCGATCCCGCAGGCACACGCCATTGGCTTGTGGTCCCTGGAGATTCAGGACATTGTTTTCATCCGAACAAAAGATCAGCGGTTCAATGAAAGGCACCTGCACCTTGCCTTTTTTGAAAGCGGCCTGCCGCTCCAGCAAGGACTTGAGCGCCTTGCACTTGCGGTTGGCGAGCGGCAGCGGGTTGTCGCGGGTTTTGTAGGTGGTTCCGTCTCGCCAGATCCAGCTGCCCGCCTGACTGGAAACGACGCCGGGGATGCTCTTGATCTCGACGAGAAATGCACCCCATGGGCCGACGAGAAGTGTGTCGACCTCATAGATCGCGCCGCCCTCGGCCATGAACTCGAAGTTGGACCACGCCTGAATCGGGGAGGAGGATGGCAGCCCATTACGAATGAACGCCAACGCGTCCCGCTCCCATGGAAACTCCGAGTCAGAAATACTGATCCAATTTGCCATGGGTGCTTCTGCCTAGGATTTTAAGCGCTTGATCGATTGTGGTGGTTGGTTCTGGATTTTCCTCATTCTGCTTCACTTTCCTTCGACGCTCATTGTTCAAACAGAAACAACGCCGACATGCTAGACTTCTGATTACCCTTTTTTCATTTTTTGCGCGGTTGGAAGCGCGGGGAGATTGCAATTCGGAAATAGAGTGGTGAACCATGATGAGATCGTTGTTCAGTCAGCATGGCAGGCAGGGTGGGACAAATAGCGGGGTGGGTGTGAGGAATTTTGGATGGGGAACAGCCACCAGGCTGAATTCGTTCTTGTTTACCCAGAGAGCGGAAACCGTCATGATCCCAAGCTGCACCACCTCTCATGGAACTTCTCCTCAACGAAGCGATCTACCGGAGGATCATCGTCGAACTGCTGCCGCAGACGCAGAAGTTTTTGTGGATCGTCACGGCGGACATCAAGGACTTGCATGTCCCCAAGGGCCGCCGCTTTGTCCCGCTGCTGGAGATTCTCTCCGACCTCGTCGAAGCCGGTGTCAGTGTGCGCCTGATGCACGCCAAGGAGCCGGGTCCGCGATTCCGGGAGGACTTCGACAAGTATCCCAATCTCGTCACCAGCGACCTGTTCGAGCGAATCCTCTGTCCGCGCATCCACACCAAGGCAATCATCATGGACGGGCGGCAGGCCTTCATCGGATCCGCCAACCTGACAGGTGCAGGCCTCGGGGCGAAAGGGCCGCACAAGAGGAACTTCGAGGCGGGATTCCTGACTTCAGATGCCGGTCACCTGCGAGAGATCATGAACTGGATCGACCAGCTCTACCTGGGCGAGTTCTGCCTCAAGTGCCAGCGGCGTTCGGTGTGCCCGGATCCGATTGCGTGAAGTGGTCCCGTCCCTCTGCGCCGGGAGATTCTGAATGAATGACTCCCCTGCCCTACTCGTCTCAGACCCATGAAGGCAATCCTCCTCCCCGCTGTGTTTTCGTTCTCCCTTGCAGCCGCCTCCCCGGCCCAGACCTGCCGCGAAGTGGTCCGTGATTCCTCCGGGCGGATCGTCCAGACCATCGACCGCCAAAAAAGCGCGGGCGGAACCGTACAAGCCACCACTCGCGACGCTTCGGGCAGGTTCAGCGGCACCGCCACAACGAGC
>JBGSTM010000083.1:0-16028 GCA_041736495.1 Akkermansiaceae bacterium | reverse complement strand
CTCAACCTGCGGATCAATCTGTGCATGAGAAAAGCTTATGGTTATCGCAGCTTTGATCTGCTACAAACATCTCTCTATCACACACTTGGAGACCTGCCCGAACCAAAGTTCACCCACAGATTTTGCTGAAGAGCCATTTTTATGATTATCCGATCCAAGGAGTGGTCAGCGCCCTCGCCAATGGAAACGCTTGGTATTTCCTGCGCCGCTCGGGTGTCGAAATGAAGTTGGACGGCATGGTGATTCCTGCTGCCGAGATTTCGATCCTTACAAGGCCTAGACTAAATCTGACTTCGAGACATGATAGAATCGTCTCGGGAGCGGTCTGGACCAACGTTGTCACCGGAGTGACCACCGTCGAAGCGGTGGAACGACAGGTCATTGATCTGTCTGTGGAGCCAGCCTCAAACGCCTTTACTCAACTTGAAACCTCTACAAACCTCGAAAGTTGGACGGCGGTGGGATTGCCAGTGCCGACCGGCAAAACGGCAATGTTTGTAATCAATCCGGACGAATCACGCCGCTTCTACCGTTGAGGATGCCATGCTTCGGGACCAAAAAATGCTTCGGGATGTTAAAACATTAAAACATTAAAATCCCGGACAAATAAACAGAATGTCCTCTTGCGTTTTTGGAAGCCCGGCGGGTAGGGTGTGGACATGAGCAGCAGGCGGTTTCTTTGTCCTTGGAAGGATTCGGCGGTGAAGCCGGCGGTTTACCATTGTGTGTCGCGGGTGGTGGACCGGCGCTTTGTGTTCGAGAAGGCGGAGCGGGAGCACTTCCGGATGTTCATGCGGATGTATGAGAATTTCTCGGGCTGCCGGGTTTTGTCTTACTGCGTCATGTCCAACCACTTCCACATCCTGCTAGAGGTCCCGCCTATGCCGGTGGGAGGGCTGGGGGATGAGGAATTGTTGAAACGGCTGAAGTCTATTTACAGCGAGGTGGTGGTGGCCGGGGTGGCAAAGGAAATCGCGGAGGCGCGGGAAATGTGCGATGAGTCATCGGTGGCCGGAATTCATGCCCGCTATACCTACCGGATGCACGATTTGAGCGAGTTCATGAAAACGCTGTTGCAGCGTTTCACGCGGTGGTTCAATCGCACCCACCAGCGCAGCGGCACCTTGTGGGAGGAGCGCTATAAAAGCGTGATTGTGGAAAGCGGCGTGGCGGCGCGGACGATGGCAGCCTATATTGATCTGAATCCGGTGCGTGCGGGCATGGTGGCGGATCCGGCGGAGTATCGTTGGAGCAGTTATGGTGAGGCGATAGGCGGAGGAGCCAAAGGCAACGGGAAGAAATCACGCGAAGGACTGGTGAGGGCGTGCATGGGCCATCAGGGAGCGGGTTTCGAGGCGGAGCGGTGGCTGGATGTTTCGCGAATCTATCGGCGGGCGATGGGAATGGCGCTTGGCCGGAAGGCTGGCCTGGCAGTGGTGGAGAAAAGCGAGGTGCGACCGCAGTTCAACACGGCCGAGGCGATGGCTGCCAACGAGAATGGCGCGGTGTTGCCGGACCTGGCATTGGCGAAGATGCTGCGCTGCCGGGTGCGCTATTTCACGGATGGAGCGGTGATCGGCAGCAAGGAGTTCGTAAACGAAGCGTTCGCCGGGGCGAGGGAGCGATTTAGCACCAAGCGAAAGGATGGAGCGCGGGCGATGAAAGGCTGCGGAAGCGGTGCGAAGGGGGTGCTGTGGAGTGCCAGGGATCTGCAGGCCGGGATCTGATTGAAATGTGAATCTCCCAGCTCTTGTTGGCCTCGTGGCGGGATTCACATTCGGCGATGGCCTTGCGGTTACCCTCGCGGTCCGCTTCCACTTCCAGACTGGCGCACAGCATGTCGGCCAGCCGGATGCGGGACAACGAGGGTGAGCTTCAGTGCCTCCTATTCCAGAGCGAGAGATGATTTCCCAACCCGCGCGGCGAAAGAACTCGATCCGCACAAGCCGCTGCTGGTTTACTATCACAGCGGACGCCGCAGTGCGTGAGGCCGCCACTGTCCTCACCGAACCGCCCCCAGCGCGAAAAGGCGACCCAAGCGAAATTTTTTGTCCACCCAGCACCATGCCGAGTTTTTTCCTCCGATTCCTTCCACGGGCCTTTGTGGTGGTGTGCCTTTTCGCAGGTTTTGAAACCCTGTCCGCACAAGCAGTCCCGCCCGCCCGCACCGCGCCCGCTGCGGTGGAGGTGGCGGAGCCCAAGGAAGAGATATTGAAGAAGATCCTCGCCGAGACGCGGGTTGCCTTGACGCGTTTCAGCGAATCGGGAGCTGAAAAACGCCTGCCCGAGGGCGTTGATCACTCGCGGTTGGCAGAGCGCATTCAGGATCTCGACCAACTGGTGCGCATCGTCTCCCGGCAGCTCAGTCTGTTGAGTTCCAGACGCGACGCGAACCGTGATCTGGCTGCGGCCAAGGCAACCGAAGAGGCGTGGAACGGCTTTCTCGAAAATCCCCCGTATTCCATGTTGTGGTCGGACGACTTGTCGAAACGACTGGCCCTGCTCAGCGAGAAAAAGGCCAGCTTCGAGTCTTCCATCGAGTTGTTCGAGCGGAATCTGGACGGCGTGGAAAAGGAAGCCGTGGAGGTGATCGCCGCGAAGGAAACCGCCGATGAGCTGTTTTCCAAAGCGAATCCGGCCACGGTGGATTCGCTGAAATGGCTGGCAGAGGCGGCGGCCGACAAACACCGGCTGGTCATCGCCCGCGCCGACAGTCTGCGGGAGAACATTGCGCTGCTCCAAGTGCAGCTGGCGATCGTGCAGTCGGAGCGAAACCTGTTGGAAAGCGAGCTGCGCGTCGTGCGCCGCAACGTGAAATTCAGCGAGGACGACTTGCAGAAACTCCGGAAATCCGCGGCCGAAAGGCAGACGGCAATCCGCAAGGAGATTACCGAAACCGCCCGAAAACTGCGCGACGCCCAGGCAGCGCGAAATGCCGCCAGGGCGGAATCCGACAAACCCGCCGCAACCGAGGCGGAGGCGGAGATCCAGCGACTGCGTCTTTCCGCCGCCGAGACACTCACGGAAGCCCTCCAGTTCATCGTGGAAAATCTCGGCGCCTTGGAAGGACTCGAAGGCTACACCGCGACCGCCTATGAGAACCGGCGGACGCTTGCCGGGAAACCCACGAAAGCCGCGCGCGACGCGGCCTTGCAATCCCTGACGGCGATTTACGACCGCGTCGCCGCGTGGGAGGTGGTTTCGAAAAACGAACTGGCCGCGGTCAATGCGGACCTCACCCGGCAGGCGGACGTCGCGGTCGACATCCCCGCAGGGGACCCGCGGGTGGCCCTGCTCACTGAGCTGCGCGCCGCGTTGTGGACCAAGCAGAATTTCCTCCAGCGGGTCGTGCAGACTACCGGCGATCTCCGCAAGAGCGCGGCCCGATGGGTCGATGAAAACAGCGCCGTGGTCGAAAAAACAACCGCCGGGCGCTTGCGGGATTACGCGACGGGGTCGTGGGCCAAGTTGCGGGGTGTGGCGGATGTTCAGGTTGCGAAATACGAGGAAACCACTCCCACGGGCGGCAAGAGTACCCGCAGCGTTCGGCTCGGCACGATTATCAAGGCACTGCTGTTTTTCGGCATCGCCTACTTTATCCTGGCGAAGATCAGCCGGCGGATGCAGCGGCTGGTGGTGGACCGCGTGCGCATGGGCGAGGCACAAGCCAACACACTGCGCACCTGGCTGATGATCGTGGTGGGCTTCGGTCTTGCCATCGCCACGCTGAATTACCTCAGCATTCCACTCACGCTCTTCGCGTTTTTCGGCGGCGCGCTCGCGATCGGTCTCGGCTTCGGCACTCAGACGCTGATCAAGAATTTCATCAGCGGCATCATCGTCCTGTTCGAGCGCAAGATCCGTGTCGGCGACATCGTGGAAGTCAACGGCGTCACCGGCACCATCGTCGAAATCAACACCCGGTCATCAGTCCTGCGCGGAGGCGATGATAAGGAAACGCTGGTGCCCAACTCGCTGTTTTTGGAAAACCGGGTCACCAATCTCACACTTTCCAACCGCCGGGTCCGCCGCTTCCTGACGGTGCGCGTCGCTTTGGGAACCCCGCCCGACCTGGTCGCCACGATTTTGAAGGACAGCGTGGAGCGGCATGGCCACATTCTCAAAACCCCGGCACCTATCGTCACCTTCGAGGACTTCACCGAAAACGCCCTGATCTTCGGAATCTACTATTGGACCGAATTCAACGCCAAGACCAACGCCGACGTGGTGGCCAGTGATCTGCGTTTCATGATCGAGAAGCGCCTTGCCGATGTCCAATCCGCGACCCCAGCAGAAAACGCGAAAATCCCCGCCCCGCCCGAAGAAGAGACCAAACCTCCGGTCGAAGAATGAGCACAATCTCCGCTGGATCAGGTGCGAGGGATCTGCAGGCCGGTGGCGGAGTTAAGACTCCTGGCGGTGAGGTGGTGGACATGGCCGCGGATGATGGCGGCAAGAACGAGCGGGAGAAGAGCGGTCTTCATCGTTCACCCATCAGAATTCCTATCTGAGACGGTTGAGTTCCGGCGAGTCCGTCGAGGTCTCAATCGCGCGGATGGTTTCGCGGACGCACTTGGCCTTCATGAGCATCAGCTCCCTGGGGAAATTCGTTTCCTCCTCTTCGAAGTAATGCGCAATCTCCTTCAGTTCGGGAATGACCGCCTTCCCGTGGGTGCCGTAGCTGAGCAGGATTTTCATCAGTTCGGGAGTGCGTTTCTGGCTCGCCCATGGATTCTGACCACGGGTGTAGTTCACGCACGCGCTGATGCCTTCCTCAATCCGGTGTTTGGCCAGGAGTCGGAGCCCCTCCACCCGGACCGAGTCAGCGAACATCTCCCCGCTGGGGGCCGGCTCGATGACTGCCTGATAAATGGATGGCAGAAGGGGCGTGATGTCCTGCGTGGATAGATTTTGATAGACCGATCCGATGCTGCTCCGCGCGCGGCCGTCCTGGTTCTTGAGTCCGGCCCTCACGGCCTTGTAGAGCGCCTCGCGGTCCACTCCATCAAGCGACTTGCCCAGCATTCCGCTGTCATCGAACAGGGCGAAGGAAAGATACCTCTGCTGCATGCCCCGCGGATCGTTTTCCGTGTCTACCCGAGCCAGCAGTTCAAGGAGTTGTGGCACCGTTTTCATGGCGGGAGCGCCGATGCTTGCCAGGGCTTCGGCCGCTTTGATGCGCAGCCAGAGGTCTTTGTCCGCCAGGGATTTCTCAAGTGATTCAATGGCAGGCGCTCCACGCCCGCGAAGTTTGATCAGGGCCTGACAGGCACCATAACGTGATTGCAAGTCTGGGGACTCCAGCATTTTCAGAAGCGGTGGAACGGGCACCTCCTTGCGGCGGGCCAGCGCGATCGCGGCCCGCTCGCGCACCACCGGCGACCAGCTTCCGAGACATTCAAACAGTTGATCCCCGCTGAGTTGGTCATAGGCGCTGTGGCGATCTTTGTTCGTCCAGCCACGGCCATCGAGGATAAGTGCCTGAGCCGCGGCGGCGTCAAGTGGTGGCACGACCCCCGGGCGTTTTCCCGTCAGGTAGATTTTCTTCAGTGGCATCGCATAAGCCAGCAGATAGCCGCCGGTGCAATCCCAGCCCTTGTAGCTGTCGTTGTCCGGCTCTGGCGGTCCTTGGTGCGGGAAAGTGCCGTCCCAGCGGCGTGCAAGGTCGTAATACCAGGCACCGAACTCATTCATCCAAACCCCGGTTGCATCCGGGCCGGACTGCGCGACTCCCGGGATGGCCCACAGGATGTTGAAGAAGTTGCCAGTGTGCCCGGTGTCGCGCTCGGGGCCGTGAGAGGCGATGCTCATGCGGGAGAAAAACTCCGCGCCTTGCGCCTCACCGAGAAGGTTGAACAAAACGGCGGCCATGCCGCACTTCCCGTTGTCATCGTGGTTCTGGATCCACGGGTGATGATCGCCATAGGGGATGGCGCCCTTGCCGATGTAGAATCGCAACAGACGCGCGCTGAGCTCGATGGCTTGTGACAACTCCGGGTCTTTCACGCCCGCCGCGCGGGCCATGACCAGTGAAACGGTCAGTGGTAATCCCGGAGAGTTCATCATGCCGTAACCGCCGAGGCGACCGCCTGCGACTGCGAATCCATGGCCCCACGAACCGACCGCGCTTTGGCCCCTGGCGGCTTCAAGTGCGAGCCGTCGCAAGCCCGGCATCACCGACTGGTCGCCGGTCGCCATCACATACTCGGAAAGCAGCATCATGACATAGCCATAATGCCACGTCTGCATCCTGTCGGCTGAGAAGTCCGCCGCCCACCGAGCCTCATTTCTGACCAGAGGGAGATAGGCGGGATCACCGCTGGCTAACAGGGCGAGCGAATTGAGTGAACGGGTAATGGGATCCTGGCGACCATACGAGGGCTCCGCGACTTTTGCTGCAAGCGCCTTGCACCCCTGTTCCAGAATGCGCGTTGACTTCGGGCACTGATAGGGCGCGGTGGCGCTGTAGCTGCCGAGAACCGGGAGTTTTATCACGACCTCCTCGGATTGACCGGCCCGCCAGCGTGTTAGCGTGAGTTTCCCGCCACCTGGTTCGGATTCGGCGGTGGTGACCGCCTTCCCGAACTCAGTGCGCGGATCGAGGGAAAACCGCCTGCCGCTGACGCCGAGGATCGCGTCTCCGACGAGCATGACTCCATCGGCGGGAGAACCCTTTTCCACCCGGGTGATGGAAATCTGGCGGGCGTCGGTGGTCACCAGTTTGTCGCAGAACATCCAGCCACGCATCCCGGTCGGTCCGAGGTTCCAGTCGTGTTTCGCGCCGGCGGGAATGGCATCGCCTTTGGTGAAGTCGGGCATCGACAGCGCTTCACCCTTGCCGGCGGCCAGTGCCGGAACCGGCGCGGCGATGATGGCGGCGAGGGCGAGGGAAATGTAGGTGGTTTTCAACGGGATTGGTTTTTGGGTTTCTTGAGATCCGCCATCGCCTCGGCGAAGCCTTTGCCGATGCCGCCGAGGATTTTCGCCGAGCCGAGGTAGTGAAACTCAAGGTTGGAAATGCCTTTCTCCAACACCTCCTGCTCCCGCTCCGTGAGGCCCTCGGCGCGCAGTTGTTCCAGCTTGGCCTGTTCCTCGGCGGGTTTTAGTTTGCCCTCGGTCGCGAGTTTCTTCGCCCGTTGTTTGATTTCCTGATCCTTGGCCTTCGCGGCAGTCAGTTCGCGGTCCCAGTATTTTTCCGTCCATACCGCGGCGACGTTACCCTGGAACTCGGGCAACTTCGCTGGAGCCGCCATCGCATTGCGGAAATTCTGGTGAGTCGCCTTGTAGCGCTGCTGGTCGGAACCATAGTCCGCCGTCGGACCACCCACGCCGAGCACGCCGATGACGAAGGGCAGCGCGGGCGCGTTCAGATCCTTGCGCGCATCGCGGATGAAGTGAGCCATCGCCGTACTATAGGCATCGTAGCCGCCGGGTTTGTCGCGCTCCGGGTAGGTGCCGGAATCCACCAGATCGTTCCAGCCCTGAAACCAGACAAAACCCGCGAGCTCATACCCCTGCGCGGGATCAACACCGGGGACCACGCGTTTGATGTCAGCGAGCACGGATTTCACATGTCCGAGCATGAGGCGGTAGTGAACGCCCGTTTCCTTTTCCTTCGCGGCTTTGAGGGTCGTGAGGTCCTTGCCTTGTTTTTCAAAAGTGGCGAGCTGCGTTTCATTGAACACATACGGTCCGGCCCCGGGCGGGCGGAAGTCGGTGTTCAAGCTCTTGCCGCCCCACGAGGTCTTGATGAGTAGAATGGGCGCTTCCGTGAACTTCTGCATGTAGAGGCCGAAGGTGAACTCCGGCCCGATCTTCTCGTTGGAGGCACCAAAACCCGCCGTCAGCTTTCCCGTTTGTTCCGCATCCGCGCAGCCGATCGAGGAAATCCACACGCACTCGCAGACTTTGGGTTTCCCATCCGCGCCTAGCATTTCCTTTAGCATCGGCTGGGTCGCAGGGTCCATGCCGATGTGTTTGAAAGTGCTGATTTTGGCATGCCCCTGCATGTTCGACTGACCGGCGAGGATGAAGACTTGCAGCGGTTTGGCCGCTGCAGCGGTACAGGAGACAGCGGCCAACGCGGCAATAATGAATCCCGGAATGAATTGAAGAGGGTGTTTCGCGATCATGAGCACGATGGGTTCCAATGGAAAAAATGCTGCGGGTTGGATTCTGCTAAGGTGTCCAGGACAACGATCTTGGCTGTGGATTGAACATCTTCCAGTATCCGGCGGCGAGGTTGAATTTTTGGGGTGGACCGGGTCTTGAGATCGACTGGCAGAGTCAAAGGTGATACCGGAGGTGTGTGATTTCCGGGGCGGGCGCTTCCCGCTTGATGCTCCGTTGACAAAAGATGAATCTCGTTTCGCGCCCGACTTTCCGTGAGGGTTGCCGGAAGGGGACCAGCCAAAGCTCAAGATCCTCCAGCCCGAGCCATTTTCCCGTCCATGAAGTTTCCCTATCTGAATTCCGACGTCCTCCGCCGGATCGCCGTGATCTGCATCCTCGCCGCAGGCTTCCTCCAGCCAGCCCATGGCCAGCTCAACGCCATCAAAAAGGCCGCAACTCCCGAGGAACCGGCGAAACCCGACGCCCCGGAAAAATCCGAGGACATCCGCAAGCGGCTCGAGACTTGGCTTCAGGAAGCACGCGACGCCCTGGCCCGCCTCGAAGCGCCCGGCGCTGCCGCCGGACTCCCCCAAGGAATCACTCAAGACGAATTCGATGAACGCCGTCGCGATCTCGAACAGATGGTCCTCACCGCCACCCGGTCGATCAAGAACATCGCTTTCGTCGTGGAGGCTCGCAAAACCCTCGAAAGTGCCCGCGCGGAGGACTCCGGATGGTCGGGCTTCACTGACAATCCTCCCTTTTCCATCCTGATGATCGACGAGCTGCTCAACGAGCGCGACGCGATCACCTCCAACCTTGTTTCCTCCGAATCCTCGCTCGCCAATTACGAGCGCCTGCTCGCCAGCCTCCGCAGTGAAACCAAATCCGCTGAGGACGCCGTCAGCACAAGAATTCTGGAATTCCAGAACGCCACCGAGGACACCCGCGACGCGGCCAAATGGCGGATGGAAGCTGCTCGGGCCAAGTCCCGCGTGCTTGCCGTCCGCGCCGGCCTGATGCAGAGCCTCTATGACAGTCTCAAGGACCGCATTTCTGCCGCCAACACCGACCTCGCCCTGGTCGATCGCAAAATCAAAGTCGCCAAGACGAGCTCACGCTTCAACGACGACGATCTCGCCAAAATCAACAAGGCGTCTGAAGAGCGCAAGAAAACCGCCCAGAAGGAACTCGACAACATCACCAAACGCCTCAAGTCCGCCATGGCCGGCCGGGCTCAGGCACAATCCGCGCTGGACACTCTGGTCGCGGCAAATCCCCAGGAAGCCCAAGGGACGCCGCCGCCCGCAGTGGAGCTGGCAAAATTCCGGGTGGAAGTGGCGGAGGGACGGGTCGAGGCCTTGCAGTCGCTCGTCGAAGGACTGGAAAGCCTGATCCAGTTAGAAAACATCAACTTCAAGGCCTATCACGACCGCAAGGCGTTCTACGACGCCACCGACCCGCAACAAAAGGCCAAAGCCCTCGAATCACTCGCGCAGCTTCTCGACCGCCTCCTCGCCTGGAAAAATGTCGCCGAAAACGACATCGCCGCCAGCAGCGCGGATCTCAGCAAACTGGAGTCCCGTGCAGCATCCATCACTTCCGAGGATCCCCGCTTCAGCCTGCTCAACGAACAGCGCGCAATCAAAAGCGAGACGCTCGCCATGCTCCAGCGGATCTCCCAGACAGTGACCGCCCAGCACAAACTCGTCGACCGCTGGGTCACCGATTTCACACCCAAGCCCACCCAAGAAGAACCCTTCCACCGCGTCAAGAAACTCGGCGCTAACACCTGGGACACGATTAAGAAAATCTGGGCCTACCAGGTAACGAACTATGTGGACAGTGTGGAGGTCGATGGCCAGACCATCACCGGTCGCATCCCCGTCACGCTCGGCATGTTGCTGCGGGCCCTGTTGTTTTTCGTCATCGGTTACTGGCTGGCTTCGAAAATCGCCAACCGCGTCCAAGGCACGCTCGTCACCCGTGGCCACATCGCGGAAACGAACGCACGCATGCTGCGCAACTGGCTGATGATCGTCGTCGGCGTGTTTCTCGCGATCGGCACCTTGTCGTTTCTCAAGATCCCTCTAACCATTTTTGCGTTCTTCGGCGGCGCGCTTGCCATCGGTCTCGGGTTCGGCATGCAGACGCTGATCAAGAATTTCATCAGCGGCATCATCGTGCTCGCCGAGCGCAAGATCCGCGTGGGTGATATACTCGACGTCGACGGCATCGTCGGCACCGTGGCGGAAGTGAACACCCGCTCGTCCATCATCCGCAGCGCGGACGACGTGGAAACCATGATTCCCAACTCGGTCTTCCTCGAAAACCGGGTGACCAACTGGACTCTATCCAGCAACAAAATGCGCCGCAACCTCCGCGTCGGCGTCGCTTACGGTACCCATCCGCAGAAGGTCATGGAAATCCTCACCGAGGTCGCCGACCGCCATGGACTGGTGCTCAAGGACCCTGCGCCGTTCGCCACTTTCGAGGACTTCGGAGACAGCGCCTTGATTTTCAACCTCTACTTCTGGATCCACCTCGGTGGTGGGACCAATGGCATCGTCGTCGCCAGCGACCTCCGGCTGATGATTGACAAGCGTTTCGGCGAAGCGGGAATCGGCGTGCCATTCCCGCAGCGCGACATGCATCTCATCTCCAGCCAACCGATCCAGGTGCAATGGTCCAAAACTCCACAAGAGGAAGAGAAAGAGTGATTGAACCGCAGATAAACACAGATGAACGCAGATAAGTTTTCAGCAAATGCCTCTTCATTTTCAACGTCCATCTGCGTTCATCTGCGGTTGAAAAATTCTTCGCTACTTTCATGAGAGACGAGCACTGGATGAACCTCGCGTTGGACGAAGCACGCAACGGCATCGGCAAAACCGCGCCAAACCCGCCGGTGGGAGCCGTGATTGTGAAAAAAGGCGAGCTGCTAGGGAAAGGCTGGCACCGCGGCGCCGGCCAGCCGCACGCCGAGCGTGAGGCTCTCGCAGACGCTGCTAACAAGGATGTCCGCGGCGCGACCATTTACATCACGCTCGAACCCTGCTCCACCCACGGCCGCACGCCGCCGTGCACGCAGGTATTGATAGAAGCCGGCATCGCCCGCGTCGTTTACGCCACCGTGGACCGGAATCCCGCCCATTCCGGCAGGGCGGATCATCTGCTGGAAGCCGCGGGCATCGATGTTGTTTCCGGCGTCTGCCGCGAGGAAGCGGAGAAGCTGCTGCGTCCATTTTTCAAAGTCCGCGAAACCGGCCTGCCATGGGTCATCTGGAAAACCGCCATGAGCCTCGACGGCCGCATCACCCGCCCGCCCGGCGAAGGCCAGTGGCTCACAGGAGAAGCCGCCCGCGCCGATGTCCAGAAACTCCGCGCCACCGTGGACGCCATCCTCACCAGCGGCGAAACCGTCCGCCGCGACCGGCCCGCGCTCACCATCCGGGTGCCGGAATTGTTAGCGGGTCGGCTGCAACCGTGGCGTGTGATTGTCACGGATCGTCCCGAATCGCTGCCCGAACAACCGGATAGAACGTTGATCCGCCCCCGCGGCGACCTCGCGGAAATCCTGCGGAACCTCGCCAGCGATCAAGGCGTGCTCAGCGTGATGGTCGAAGCCGGCGGCGTCTTCTCCGCCGCGCTGATCGAAGCAGGACTGATCGATGAAGTCGTCGTTTATTACGCCCCGCTCATCAGCGGCGGACCGTCGCCGGGGCTTGCTGGTGCGGGGCTGAGAGAGTCGCTGAAGTTGGAGGAAATCGAGTTCCAGCAGTTTGGGGATGATGTCCGGCTGCGTGGGGTCGTTAGGCGATGACCGGACCGCAAAATTCATTTCGCCCGGTTTCCGGCTATACAGGCGAGATGAATCTCGCGGTCCGACAAGAGCGCGGAGCCTCTAGCAAGAAGATCGTCTGATCGGCATCACTCCTCAGTTTTTGATTTAGCCCGCCGCCTGCCTGGTTTTCGCCGCCACTGGCTATAAGGTTCCGCCCTCTGGCCAATTTCTCCAAGAAGTATTGTCAGGCAAGCTCGGGGCATAGAGTGACACATCCCCCGTCGCAATTGCCTCAGCCAGCATCCTGAATGTCTCACTATCGCTTGGCATCACGCCATCGGAGAGGTCGGGATGATTCCACTCGTCCAGCCTGAGCCAAAGTGGCAAGTTCAATGGATTCCGCGCAGCCAACTCTTGATCGCTGGCTAGCAACAAACTCCTGTTTTCCGGCAGCAGACTTCGCAAAACGGCTGGTGGGTCAATGGCGGGGGGGTCGAGCAACTCAATTTCCTTTCTTGAGAGTGATACAGCAGAAGGGTTGAATGGGACTTTAACCCCTCTAATTCTGAGTGATCTCGCTTCGGGTCTAAGGTTCCAATCGTACTCGTCATCAAACAAAGGATCATCTTCCAGTGAATCGATTGGATGGAGAAAATCCTCGTTTGCAGTCCCTGGTTTTCGGTTAAGTGCACTCCCGAAGAGGTGCAGGCAGTTTTGGAACGTGTCGCAACCACAAGAACGAGGATTATTGGCACCCAGCGCCTCGATGATCATCAGCCAATCATCTGAATTTCGGAATATTGTCAGCCGAACATCGGCAGGATAAACATATCCATTGTCGAGCATTGGGAAGACATACTCGGCGGCAGCCTCGTCAAGTTGCTTAAGTATTGATGTGGCAATCATGTGATCATCTTGGCTCAACACGGTAGTTCGTTCCGGGCAATTACGATCGAACGAACGGATTCTGACGAGGTCTTAATTCGATAGGTTTCACACGCCGTGCAGCGCACCAAGGATGCGGCGGGACTCGTCCTCGGTGAAGCGGGTGCCGCGCCGGAGTTTGCTGGCGAGGGTGTGGGAGTTGACTCCGGAGAGACGGGCGAGTTTGGAGATATTGAGCAGGGGTGCGAGACGGGTGATTTCCTCGGCAGCAAGGTCCGGCTCGGGGATGGGGTCGCCGTATTTACGGGACATTTCCAACCAGAGTTCGGCGGCTTCCTCGATCATCGCCGCCGCTTCCGGGTAGGTGTCGCCGTGACTGATGCAGCCGGGAAGCGCAGGCACCTTGGCGATGTAGGCTTGATCTTCATCGGACCAGTGGATTTTAACGAGGTATTTCATGGTGAGTTAGCTGAGTAATTTGCGGATTTGGCGGATATAAACCGGCTTGAGCGTGGAGCCGTGGAAAGGGAGCGTGAGTTTGCGACCGTCCGGGTGGTGGAAACCAAAATGGCTGCCTTTTCCACCGAAGTTGACGAATCCGGCACGCTCAAGGACTGAAACGGCTTCGGTGAAGGTCACGTTGTGGACTTGGTCCGGGTTCATGATTTTCGCCAACAGCTTCTCCGCCCTGCTCATGGAGAGAGATTGAACAAAAATTTGTGCAGTGCAAGGGTGATGAACGAAAATTTGTGCAGAAGGGCAGAGAGCCGACCGGCCCTCCAGAACGATCTCAAAGAGCGGCGGAACGTGTCCGCCGTACCCATGGAATGCCAATGATCGGCGCGTTCCGCTCGCCTCATTGGCTACTCATGGGCATCGGCGATTCGGAGATCGCCGCTCCTTGATTGAGGGCGAGGTCGAGCGCGTTCACCGCGTGATCGATTTCCTCAAGGCTCGTGGAAAGCGGCGGCATGAGGACGATGGTGTCTAGGATGGGGCGGGTGAGCAGGCCGTGGGCGCGGGCGGCGTGGCAGATGGCTTCGCCGAAGTGCTCGCCGGGTGGAAATTTTTCCCCGTCCGGGCGGCGGAGCTCGATGCCGGCGATGAAACCGCACTGGCGGATCTGATGGACGTGGTGGTGGTGGGATTTCAAGGCGGCGAGCTCGCTGGCGAGGTGGGCGATTTTTTCCGGCAGCCGTTCGAGGGTTTTTTCCGCTTCGAAGAGATCGAGGCTGGCGAGGGCGGCGGCGCAACCTAACGGGTTTGCGGTGTAACTGTGTCCGTAGTAGAATGCCTTTTCGGGTGCGCCGAGGAAAGCATCGTAGATTTTCCCGGTGGTGAGGGTGACGGCGAGCGGCAGGTAGCCGCCGGTCAGGCCCTTGGCGAGGCAGAGGAAATCCGGGATCACGTTTTCCTGCTGGCAGGCGAACATGCTGCCGGTGCGACCGAAGCCGGTCATGACTTCGTCGAGGATGAGGTGGACGCCGGTATCATCGCACCATTTCCGTAGGTCTGCTAGCATGCCGGAGGGCCACGGGCGCATTTCGTTGACGCCCTGGATGAGCGGCTCGATGACGACGCCGGCGAGGGTTTCCGTGGGGAAATTGCGGAGATCCTCCATTGAGCCGACGTGGCGGACAGGAAAACCCATGCCGCGGAAGCGTTCGAAAAAGCGCCCGACGCCGCCGAGCGAGGCCGCGCCGAGGGTGTCGCCGTGGTAGCCGTTTGCGAAGGCGATGAAGCCGGTTCGCTGCGGTGCGCCGGTTTGCTGGCGGTATTGCACGGCCATTTTAAGGGCGCACTCGACGGCGGTGGAGCCATCGTCGGAGAAGAATACACGCTCAAGGGAGTTTTCCGGAAAAAACCCGCAGAGTCGGGCGGCAAGTTCGACGGCGAGCGGGTGGGTGAAGCCGAGAAACGAAGTGTGGGCGGCTTTTCCGAGCTGGTCCTGGATGGCGGCGTTGATTGCCGGGTGGGCGTGACCGTGGACATTCGTCCAAATCGAGGAATTTCCGTCCAGATACCGCCGCCCCTCGGAATCCCACAGCCACGAGCCCTCGCCGCGGACGATCACCAGTGGCTCGTTTCCCCGAGCGCACCACTCGGTCTGGCGGGTGAACGGGTGCCAGCAGTGGGTGTGATCGCCCTCGATCCATCGGCGGGTGTCCTCTCGCATGCGTCCAGACTGGAGATCAAGCGGCCTTCTTCAACCCACAATCGTGGGTATGACAGGCGATCATGAAAAATGTGACGAAATTGTTTCACGTGGATGATCGGAAACTGTCGATGTTCCGGAAAAACGTAGTGACGTGCGTGCCAAATTGATTTAAATCTCCCCCGCCACCGCGACCATCTTCCCCCCGGAACTAGCGGATCATGGCACTTATCCCCCCGCAAAAATACGAGTCGGCGGATGTTGAGGTTTCCCCCTCAACATCCGCCGATTTCATTTTCCCCGAAAGGGCATCCCCATTCTTACGTGATCACGGCATATCGAATCGCCGGAAAGTCGATATCAATGAGGAGTCGCCGCCAGCACATTCCCCCCCAAGGTGCTGCGGAAAACGGCAAATTCCCCCCAAAAACAAGTCGGCGGACGTTGTAGGTTCCCCCTCCAACATCCGCCGATGATGTTTTCCGGGAATGGTGGCCCGCATCCGTGCTTGATCGGCGGACGACCGGGGTTTAGTCCCTGCGGCCCGATTTCATGTCCGTCTCTCCTTTCGCCATCCCGTCTCCCGCGCTCCAGCGTGAGGTGAGACGCCGCCGCTCGTTCGCGATCATTTCCCACCCGGACGCCGGAAAGACGACGCTCACGGAGAAATTCCTGCTCTACGGTGGTGCGCTGAATCTTGCCGGCAGCGTCACCGCGCGAAAAAACCAGCGCGCGACGACTTCGGACTGGATGGACTTGGAAAAACAGCGGGGGATTTCCGTTTCCTCCACCGTCCTGCAATTCGAATACAAGGATTGCGTCGTCAACATCCTCGACACGCCGGGCCACAAGGATTTCTCGGAAGACACCTACCGCGTGCTGACCGCCGTGGACGCCGCCGTGATGGTGGTGGATGCGGGTAAGGGCATCGAAAGCCAGACCAGGAAACTTTTCGAAGTCTGCCGCCGCCGGGGCGTGCCGATTTTCACCTTCATGAACAAGCTCGACCGCCCGGCCCGGCCGTCGATGGATCTGCTAGACGAACTGGAATCCGTGCTCGGGATCCACGCGTTCCCAGTGAACTGGCCGCTC
>JBGSTM010000067.1:0-4321 GCA_041736495.1 Akkermansiaceae bacterium | reverse complement strand
CAGCGGCCCTTCAAAGGTGGCCATGCCGTAGAAGGTGATGCCGGCGGCGAAGAACTTGATGACCGGATCGGTGCGGAGCTTGTCCCAGGCACCGCGGAGGGTGAGCAGGCCGTTGAGCATGCCGCCCCATGAGGGAGCCCAAAGCATGAGGGAGAAGAGCATGCCTAGCAGTTGCAGCCACTTGGGCAGCGAGGTGTTGAGCAAGTGGTGGGGGCCGGCCCAGATGTAGATGAAGACGAGCGACCAGAAGTGGACGATGGAGAGCCGGTAAGAGTAAACCGGGCGGTTCGCGGCCTTGGGCAGGAAATAATACATGATGCCGAGGATCGGTGTCGTTAGGAAGAAGGCGACGGCGTTGTGGCCGTACCACCATTGCACGAGACCGTCCTGGAGGCCGCCGAAGATCGGGTAGGAATGGGTGAACGAAGTGGGCAGCGAAAGGTGGTTGATGATATACAGCATCGCGACCGTGACGATGGTGGCGATGTAGAACCAGAGGGCGACGTAGAGGCTCGGCTCGTTGCGTTTCGCCAGAGTCCAGAAGAAGTTCACCGCGAAGACCACCCAGATGAGGACGACGGCGATGTTGATGGGCCAGATGAGTTCCGCATATTCCTTGCCGCGGGTGAAGCCGGCGGGAAGGGTGAAAACGGCTGATAGTATGATGAGTTGCCAGCCCCAGAAGTGGATGCTGGATAGAAGGTCCGAAGCGGTCCTGACCTTGCACAGCCGTTGGGTGGAGTAATAGATTCCCGCGAACATCATGTTTCCGACGAAGGCAAAGAGGACGGCATTGGTATGGAGCGGGCGGAGGCGGCCGAAGGTGAGGAAGGAAATGCCGTCCGCCTTGATCAGGCCGAAGGTGATCATTTCCAGGAACTGGCCGTTCATCTGCCACCATGAGAGCTGGGTGGCGGCGATGACGCCGACAAGCATGCCGACGACGCCCCAGATGATGGAGGCGATCATGAAACGGCGGACCGATTTGTCGTCGTAGGTGATGGAGGTGGTCATGGTCGGGTTTGTAGCTAGGTTAGAGAATGGTGGTGGACGAAGGTGGCTGGACGGGCGGAGCCTCCAGATCGAGGGGCAGCAGCGAGTCGCGCTCGGGACTGGTGCGGCGGGCGCGGCGGATCTCCGCGGCGAAGCAGGCGATGAAGATCCCGGCGAGGCAGGAAGAGATGAGAATGGTGAGGGCGAGAACGTTCATCAGTGAGGGCGGTGTGAGAAAATCAAATGACCGGGCGTGGGTCTGGGCTTGGTTTGCGGAAAATCACGCATTTCCTGCGCAATGCGGAAAGCGGGATGCGGGACGGGAATTGAGGTTGGGTGAGGGTGTCCAATGACGGAGGGGGCTTCCATGGTGGGAACCGCAGAGGTCTGTTTGGGAAAAGTCGGAACGGGGAAGTCCGGTTTTTCCCATCGGTTTTCAGTCCGTGTCCGTTATTCTAGCAGGGAGTGCCCGGTGTAGCTCGCGGTGCAGCCATTCCAGATAAACGTCGCCGACGATATGGGCCAGGCTTCCGGGGTCCATCAGCTCGGGGTTGAGAACCAAGTGGCATTTCATGGCGTGACCGGGCTGGTTGCCGATGCCGGCGTGGAAGGCATGTGGCAGGTCGAGCTTCTTGTCCCACGGTGAACTGGCACGGAAGATCACGTGGCCCCGCTCGCCGAGAGCGGAGAGGATCTTGCGGATGCCGCAGGGACCGGATGGCGGGCAGTCCGGGCAGGGTTCGCTCATGCCGAGAAGCTTCCGGAGATGATCGTCTTCCGAAATTTGAATCACCAGTCCGGAGGTCGCTGCCAGCCAGCAACCAGCGTCATCGTCGTCGTATTCGTTCAGGTAATCCGCGATTTCCTCAAGCAGGCGGTCGCAGAAGACTGCCGAGTCCCCGTGAAGCATGATGGTTCCCGCCGGAGCGTGCCCGGACGGCTCTGCGAGCAACCATTGGTGGAAGATGGATAGTGAATTGGTGGCGGTCATGCAATGCTGTCGAGTTCAGCGTGACCGTGCCAAGAGTGTCGGCGTTGTGCTCCGCATCCCGTCTGGAAGGATGCGCGGATTTTCCGTGATCTTCCGCTGGATGTTACATCCGGAAATCGTCGCCCAGGTAGTGCTTGCGGGCGATGGGATCGTTGACGAGCTCCTCGGATTTGCCTTCCAGAATGACTCGCCCGTCGTGAATGAGAAAGGCGCGGTCGGTGATGGTGAGGGTTTCGCGGACGGAGTGGTCGGTGATGAGAATCGCCAGGCCGTCACGATCCCGGAGTTCGAGCACGATGCGCTGGATGTCCTCGACGGCGATGGGGTCGATGCCGGCGAATGGCTCGTCGAGCATGAGAAGCGTCGGGTCCGAGCAGAGCGAGCGGGCAATGGCGAGACGGCGCTTTTCCCCGCCTGATAGAGTGATGGCGAGCGATTTGGCGAGCTTGCCGATGCCGAACCGTTCGAGCAGGGCGTGGGCGCGCTCGTGGCGCTGGGCGCGGTTGAGCTTGGGCCGGGTTTCGAGGATGGCCAGGAGGTTGTCGAGCACCGAGAGCTTGCGGAAGATCGATTCTTCCTGCGGCAGGTATCCGAGGCCGAGTCGGGCGCGGCGGTGCATCGGCATCCGCGACATGTTATGGCCGTTGAAACAAACCGAGCCGGCGTCGGCGGGAATGAGTCCTGCGATCATGTAGAACGAGGTTGTCTTGCCTGCTCCGTTAGGACCGAGCAGGCCGACGATTTCGCGCGGCTGAACGGTGATGGAAACTCCATCGACCACGGAGCGGCCGTTGTAGGTCTTGCGGAGTCCGTTGGCGAAGAGCACGGCGGATTCCGTGTTGGAGCAGGTCGAGCCGGGATTGTGCATCGGGAGGGGTGTTAGGGCGCTGGTTTCTTCTGTTCGATGTTTCCGCCCATTTCCCAATTTCCGTCGGTGGTGAAACTGCCGGTCTTTGGGAAAATTTTCACGGAGAGATGCTCCTCCTTGGCCTTCATGTAGGTCGCGCCTTTGATGAACCAGGGAAATCCGCGGCTGATCACAATTTCGTCATCCTTGAGATTGTAGACGAAGATACGCCCGCTGGCTTTGATCGGCTCCTCGCCCGGAGCGGCCTTCTGGTCGAGCACCACCGCGCCGGTGGCGACGATGCGCTCGACGTCGCCGAATTTGGCACCGAGGTCACCGCCGAGGCCCGGGTCTTTATCATTGGCGAGTTTTGCAGGGTCCGGCCTGGCTCCTTCCTTTTTCGGTTCGACCGGTTTCTTGGCGAAGAAAATCTTCAGTTCGTCGGCACCGGTTAGCTTGTAGCGGGGGTCGTTGACCGTGACATTTTTCAGGTAGACGAGCACGCCCGCATCGGCGTCGAAGTACATGCCGCCCGAGCTGTTGATGACGGTGTCGTTGGGGCCGTTTTTGACTTCCAGCGGTTTTGCGACTGGTTCGGCGACCGGTGGAACGGCTGGGAGATCGGCCTGGACGAGGAACTCGGCAACCACTTTCGATGCCGCGGCGGAGTCTGAGAGATCCGTTTGGAGGCGGGCTTTCGCCTCGGCATTGGCGACAATGACCTCAGGAGCCATGGACTTGGCGTCCGCCTGGAGCGCGGCCAACTCGGCTGCCGTGACGGGCTGTGGGGGAGCGGCTAGTGCGGACTGGACGAGCAGCGACATGCCGAACAAGACCGAAGTGGGCAATGATGGGGAGGAAGTTTTCATGGAATTTCCGGTGTGGGCTTGAGGACGGTGGTGGTGGGGCCTAGCAGAAAGCCCTTGCCTTGTTTGAACGAGTAGTAAAGACCGCTTCCGCTGGCGGTCATCCGGTCGGATTTGATTTCGACGGGCTCGCTGGCGGTGACGATGCCCTTTTCCTGGTAGATGGTGGCGCTGATCAGGTCGATGCGGCCCTTGGGACTTTGGTCGGGATTATAGAGTTCGATGGATACGGTTCTGCCGTCGATTTGTCCGGCGTTGACGAGTTGCATCGTCCTGGATTTGAGCACGCCGACGAGCTTGTGGTTCTCGTCATAGCGGGGGAGCATGACTCCCTTGAGTTCGCTGCCGTCCGGCAACATGGCGATGGCGGGGATTTTTTTCGGAACCGTTTCAGGGGCGTCGGCAGCACGCCCGTTCATGACGGGCAAGGCGACTGCTAGAACTATGAGGGTGCGGAGCAAGGGGATGAATCAGTGTGACGCGTGGTGAATCGAGATGAGTTTGACGAGCAGGTCCTCGATGAATTCGAGTGGAATTTGATTTGGCCCGTCCGACATGGCGTTCGCTGGGTCGGAGTGGACTTCCATGAAGAGTCCGTCGATGCCGGTGGCAACGGCGGCCCGG
>JBGSTM010000036.1:0-5640 GCA_041736495.1 Akkermansiaceae bacterium | reverse complement strand
GGAAAATGCTTTGGGAAAGTCGCTGAAAAACGAATGGGAGGGCGTGGATGCGGCAGGCATCCGCCCAATCAAAACAGATGCTTTAAAAGTACCAGCAAAATATGCGGAGTCCCGGAACTTTCAATCCTTAAAGGCATTGGGTTATAGCCAACACCTCTCAATTGCTGCATACTCGCGGGGCTCTGTTCAAAAAATCCATAACACTCCGAATACTTCAAACCAACAGATGAGACGTGAGCCAAAAACCTCGTAACGTGTTTACGTTAAGTTTTCAAATAGGCATTGATCTTCGCGATTTGATAAATACCATGTAGTCACAAGATCTACCGACATCCGGTTTCAACCCAAACCGATCATGCCTGTATTTCAAACCCAACCCACGACCATGAAACCCACCGCCCGCCTCTTCAGGCATGTGCCCAAATTCCATAGCCACCCCCGCGGCTTCGCGCTGATCGTCACCCTCTCGCTGATGATCCTGCTCACGGTGATCGCCGTCGGGCTGCTCACCCTTTCAAGCATCAGTCTTCGCAGCTCGGCCCAAGGCGACGCGATGCAAGCAGCCCGCGCCAACGCCCGACTCGCCGTGATACTCGCCATCGGCGACCTTCAAAAACAACTCGGCCCGGACACACGCATCTCCGCGACCGCCGACCAGATCGCTGCCACCACCGACCCTGCGGTCTCCACCACGCCCCAGCCACAGCGCCAATGGGCGGGTGCCTACAAGGCCTGGCCCGCCGGGCTGCCTTCCGCCGCCCGCCCGGAACCCGAGTTCCTCCAATGGTTCGTTTCCGGAAATCCCAGCAGCATCGCCACCAAAACCTTCGCGGGCACGGCGCTTCCTGACGATCCCAAGACCACCGTGGAGATTGTCTCTGCCAACACCGTGGGTACCATCGGTGATACGGTCCGGGTGCCGTTGCTCAGCCAGACGATCTCCGGCAACGTGAAAAACAATCTCGCTTGGTGGGTCAGCGATCTCGGCACCAAGGCCCTCATCGCCCCGGCGAAAGAGATTCCAACCGCCCTCGCGGAAGTCCGTGCCGACCAGCAGGTCGCCCCCGCATCCAACCTGAAATCCGCCTCGGTCGGAACCATCAAACCTTTCGCATCGCTCACCGTCGCCGATCCAAAACTCCCGAAAGTCGCCACCTGGCAAAGTGCGGCGCTGCTCGCGAACGACCCGAAAAACATCCGCGGCCTGTTCCACGACCTCACCCCCCAGAACCGTGGACTCCTCACCAACGTCCGCACCGGCGGCTTCCGCAAGGACCTCTCCATGGAGCTGGAGCGCCCGGCGTCCGGACAACCGTCACAAACAAACGCCAATACCGCGCTTTACAAGGTGGGCGGAGAAACCGGTATCAACCTGCAGGAACTCTGGGTCTACTACAATCTCTACAAAGAGATCAAACGAAGCCCCAGCGCGAACTTCACCACCGGCGGTAGTCTTGCCAGCGGAACACCTTTCCTTCAGATCAATTCCAATCCCACTACGTGCCAAGCTGACGACGAGTTTTTCATGAAGCAACCGGTCATCACCAGCTATCAGCTTGTGCTTTCGTTCAAAAACATCGCGAACCAACTCAATCTGGTCGCCGACCCGATCATCACCATGTGGAACCCGCTGGATATTCCCGTCGTGGTCACCCTCGAGCGTGGCTTCAGCGTGAAATACTGGCAGGTCCCTTACGACCTGATGATTTCCAAAAACGGCGGCTCGTATTTGAAATTCCCTCTCGCCGCCTGCCTATCCGGTGCCACCCTGACCGGTAACGGCGACGGCAATTTTGTCAGTCTCAAGTTCGGATCCTCTGATCCCGGCCAACAGCAGTTGGTCTTCAAGCCCGGCGAAGTCATGATGCTCTCGCAGTCCGGCGGCACCCTTGCCAAATCATCGGTCCCGGACATTCACAAGCTTGGTGGCAGGGTAGGGTTCAACTTTGGTTCGGGATTTTCAGTTCCCGTCCGGGATCAATCCAGTAACGTCGTCACTCTCGGAGCCAATGACATCATCCGATACAAGGCCATCCCGAACAACCTGACCGCCGGTTCGACGGCCACAACCGGCAAATCGATCATCGGAGGAGCCAACCACTCACGCCATTTTTCGCTGACACACCATGAGTACTACGTTGGCGACGATCGCGGCACCAGCAGCACCAGCTTGGGAATCGGCGGAATGTTCATCGACTACGACTTCGGAGACAAGCGGCTGAAATTCAGCGAAGACCGGGGAAACCCAAACCCAGGAATTACCGGAACAAAGAAGAGCGGACGCCTGGATGCGACCATGTTTCCAGCGATTTTCAAAACCATTGATGGGACGAATACCCGAGACCTGCCTGTCAGCAGTCTGACTTCCAAACAGGCGTTCATGCTCTTTTCATTCAACGCCAAAACCGAGAAGACTTCGAATCTCAAAACACGCGCTCTATCACGTTTCAATCCCAGAGCCTTGCACACGGATTTTTTCGACATGACACAGAAAGAGCGCGACATGCACGCCTACGAATACAGCGTGGAAGCCATGCTCTCCAGCAAGAACGACAAGCTCGACGTCACTCCAGCCGGAAACGCCTATTTCGGTGGTGGAACGAATCAAAACGACGGAAGCAGCTTCGTCGCCACCCACTCGGTGCCACGCGAACCCATCGTCTCGCTCGCCGCGTTCCAACATTCGTTCGCAAATGGATTCGACATTCAAAAGCCCAAGTATGGCTACGGCACCCTGAATGCACGCGAACCCATGTTGCCACAGATTTCCCATGCGATCGGCAATTCGATGGCCTGTTCCGTATTGGCGAGCGATAAGGTCGAAGGCTCCCTTCCCGGAGGTAGCTCTGGCCGACCCATGGCCGACCACTCCTATCTCGCCAATCAAGCCCTGTGGGACGACTGGTTCCTCTCCGGCATCGCTCCCCAAAGCCAGTCCACCTTCAGCAAGTCGCGTCTCCAGAAGGACGTCGCTTCGGATTTCTTCAATGGCACGGACAAGCTGCCCGTCGTCGGCTTCATCCCCGACCTGCGCGGTCAAGAGCCCGCCAAAATCCTCAGCACCTACTTCTCCGGCACCACGCCCAGCGCCGCCGCCACCAACTACATCGCCAGCCTCATCCGCGTGGACGGCATGTTTAATGTGAATTCCACCTCTGTCGAAGCGTGGAAAAGTCTGCTGGGTGGTCGTAAGGAACGCCCCGTCATCGTGCGCGATGCCACCGGCAAGGAATCGATCAAAACCGGCGGAACCGACACTCCGGTCGCAGGCCTCCTTGCTCCAGAAGATCTCATTGCCAAAGGCACGGGCACCGTCGATCCGCAGGCTCTGGACCAGTGGACCGGGCGCCGCGCCCTCACAGACACCGAGATCGACGCCTTGGCCCGAGGGATCGTCAAGGAAGTCCGCAAACGTGGCCCGTTCCTGAGCTTGGCGGATTTCGTCAACCGTCGCGTCGGCAGTGATCCGGAACTCGCTCGTGCCGGTGCCATCCAAAGCGCTCTCGATGCCGGTTCGAGTGCGGATTCCTTCGACGGAACGAACACGAAAATCAACGATGCCTTCATGTCGGGATCGAGATCCGTTCCCTCCGCCACCAGTGATCGTTTCGCCTTTAAGGAAGCGGAGCAAGGTCCGCTGGCGTTCGGTGGTCCGGGCATTGTCAAGCAAGCGGACATCCTCACCCCCATCGCGCCCATCCTGTCCGCACGCTCAGACTCGTTCCTCATCCGTGGCTATGGCGAAAAGACCGATGCTGCTGGAAAGGTCATTGCCCGCGCCTGGTGTGAAGCCGTCGTCCAACGTTCTCCGGAATTCGTCGATCAGACTGCAGATACAGCCGACAAACTCTACTCCTCCATCAATACTCTCAACAAAACTTTCGGACGCCGCTTTGACATCGTTTCGTTCCGCTGGTTGAATTCAACGGAAGTGTGACCCGCAACTTCATAGAAACACTCGACCCGCATCTCATGAATTCGCGCATTTTTTGTCTATTACTCGGTCTTCTTTCACCACTCGCAGCCCAGAATGACGAGCCCGCCAAAAAATCCGGAGGTGGCGTACAAGTGAGGTTCCTCGCAGAAGAAGCCCCTGATCAACTCGGACAGGTGGCCCTGTTTTCCGGAAAGGAAAAATCGGAAGGCATCACACTTCCCACGAACCAGCTATCGCCTCCCGTTAGCGTCTCTGGCAGGGCTTTGGCGCTCAAGACCCTGGAAAAGGAAATCCCACTCTGCTCGATCACTCTGCCTGAGAACGGCAGTGCCTTCGCCGTAATTCTCGTAGTCGCAAAGCCTGCTGGATTCAGACCGATCGTGGTGAGAACCGATGATCCCAACTTCAAGGCAGGTGACGTCTATTTCATCAACCGCTCGGAAAAAACCATCCTCGGAAAACTTGGAACCACTCCGCTGTCCCTCAAGCCCGGCGAGAGTGCCAAAAACCGACCCAGTGGCGCGGTGGACAATACCTACTACGACATCGCATTTGCCACCCGCGACGACGCAGGGGATAAAGTCATCAGCTCCACCCGCTGGCCCATCGACGAGAATCTCCGCAGCTATCTCTTCTTTTTCACCAACTCCGAAGGTCGCACCACCTTCCGCGCCGTCGACGAATACCTCACGCCCGCGGTCGTCGGCAAGCCTTGACCGGGAATTGCGGCACGTCCGCCCTTGCCAGTCCCCACCGGGATGTTTCAATCCCCCCCAATGAAAAAAGATGACCGCGATTTCCTGTTCCAACTGCTAGAAACACCCAGCCCCACCGGCTTCGAGATGCGCGGCCAGCAAGTCTGGGCGGACTGGATCAAATCTCACGCCCCGGAAGTCGATTGCGATTCCTACGGCTCCACCTGGGCCACACTGCCCGGCAAATCCAAGCGCGTCGTCATGCTCGAGTCTCATGCGGACGAAATCGGCTACATGATCAAGCTCGTCGATGAACGCGGCTTCCTCCGCCTCGACCGCATCGGCGGCTCGGACTCCGCCACCGCCCGCGGCCGCCGGCTCACCCTTCTCGGCGACAAGGGCAGCGTCTCCGGCATCATCGGCAACACCGCCATCCACCTCCGTCGTGATGAGTCCGGCACGGAAAAGGCGCCCGCCGTGCACGAACTCTGGGTCGATGTCGGGGCCTCCAGCGCGGCCGAAGTCGCCACCATGGGACTTCGCGTCGGCCACCCGGCCATCTATCAGGACGGCCCGCTGGAGCTCGCTAACAAACGCCTCGTCGGCCGCGCCATCGACAACCGCGTGGGCAGCTACATCATCGCCCAGGTCATGAAGCGCATCGCCGGCGGCAAAAAGAAGCCCGCCCTCACTCTCATCTGCCTCAACGCCGTGCAGGAGGAAATCGGCGGCAACGGCGCGATGATGGCCACCTATCGCCTCAAGCCCGACGTTTGTGTCTGCCACGACGTCACCCACGCCACCGACACCCCCGGCATCGATCCTAACAAATACGGCAGCGTCAAGCTCGGCGCGGGTCCAACCGTCTGCCACGGTTCCTCCAATCATCCCCACGTCGTCCAGCGCCTGATCGACGTCGCCGCCAAGTCCAAGCTGCCGCTCCAGCACGAGGCCAGCAGCCGCTTCACCGGCACCGACACCGACAAGATCTTCCACAGCCGCGAGGGC
>JBGSTM010000349.1:0-8847 GCA_041736495.1 Akkermansiaceae bacterium | reverse complement strand
CCTTTGCCGCGCGTTCCACATCCCCGTGTTGGAGCTGGATGGTTTCGAGGCGGATGATATCATCGGAACGCTGGTGAAACGCGCCGAGCAGGACGAGTTCCAGTCGTTCATGGTCACGCCGGACAAGGATTTCGCGCAGCTGATTTCCGAAACCACCTGCATGTGGAAACCCGGCCGCAAGGGCTCCGACCATGAAGTCATCGATCTGCCGGTCATGCTCGCCAACTGGGAAATCGAACGCCCCGAGCAGGTCATCGACATTCTCGGTCTGTGGGGCGACGCTGCCGACAACATCCCGGGCATCCCCGGCGTCGGCGAGAAAACCGCGAAAAAACTCATCGCCGAGTTCGGCTCCATCGAGAATCTCATCGCCAATTCCGCAAAGCTCAAAGGCAAGCAGAAGGAAAACGTCGAGACCCACGCCGACCAGGCTCTGCTCTCCAAGGAGCTCGCGACCATCATCATCGACGTCCCGATCGAAGTCACCTGGGACGATCTCGTCCTTTCAACGCGCGACGATGAGGCGTTGAAAACCCTCTTCAACGAGTTCGAATTCCGCACCCTCACCAAGCGGCTGTTTCCCACCGGGAGCGCGGAATTGATTCCGCGCGAAGCGTCCGCCGAGCCCACGATTTTCGAAACCTTCAAAACCATCCGCGAGGTCGAGCACATCTACCATCTAGCCGACACCCCCGAGCTCCAGTCCAAGCTCTTCACCGAACTCGCCCGGCAAAACTCCTTCTGCTTCGACATCGAGACCACCGGCCTCGACCGCTTCACGTCGAAGCTGCTAGGAATCGCGTTCTCCTGGAAAGCCCACGAAGGCTGGTATCTCCCGTATTCCGAATCCCAAATCTCCCATCTCAAATCCCTCTTCTCCACCCCCGCCGAAAAAATTGGCCACAACCTCAAGTTCGACCTTTCCATCCTGGTCCACCACGGCATCGAAGTCGCCGGCCCGTTCTTCGACACCCTGCTCGCCGACACCCTCGTTTCCCCCGAGCGCCGTCACTCGATGGACTACCTTTCGGAGATCCTGCTAGGCTACACTCCCGTCAAACTCGCCGACGTGGCCGCGGTTTCCAACCGCGATGCCCAGCCTCCCGCACCCGACGACCTCTTCAACTTCGCCGAAACCAAGAAGGCATCCAAGGACCTCGACATCGCCTCCATTCCGCTCACCGTGCTCGCCGAATACGCCGCCGAGGATGCCGACGTCACCTACCAACTCGCCCAAAAAATCCGCCCCTTGCTCGCTGAGTCCGGTCAGGAATCCATCCTGCAACAAATCGAAGGTCCGCTCTTGCCGGTCCTCGTCGGCATGGAAATGGAGGGCATCGCCATCGATCCCGCCGCTCTCGGCGTCATCGGCGACGAGTTGCAAATCCAGATCGACGAACTCGCGAAATCCATCCACGTCCACGCCGACCGTTCGTTCAACATCGCCTCGCCCAAACAGCTGGGAGAAATCCTCTTCGACCAGCTCGGCCTCGCCGACAAGGCGAAGAAAACCAAAACCGGCCAATACAAAACCGATGAGCAGACGCTCGCCACGCTCGAAGGCAAACATCCCATCATCAGCGACATTCTCGCCTGGCGGGAAGCCTCCAAGCTCAAATCCACTTACCTCGACGCGCTGCCCACCCACATCGTGGCGGAAACCGGGCGCATCCACACGCATTTCCATCAGCTCGTTGCCGCCACCGGCCGCCTCGCCTCGTCGGATCCGAACTTGCAGAATATTCCGGTTAGGTCCGAAGCCGGCCGCAAGATCCGCAAGGCTTTCGTCCCGCGCCAGGGCTTCACGCTTCTTTCCTGCGACTACTCGCAGATCGAACTCCGCGTGATGGCTGCGCTCTCACAGGACGCGACCATGATCGAGGCGTTCCAGAACGATGCCGACATCCACACCATCACCGCCGCCAAGGTGTTCGTGGTAGAACCGGAGAACGTCACCGCCGACATGCGCCGCACCGCGAAGATGGTGAACTTCGGCATCATCTACGGCATCTCCGCCTTCGGCCTCAGCCAGCGCCTCGCCATCCCGCGCACCGAGGCCGGCAACATCATCGACGCCTATTTCCGCGAGTATCCGGCCATCCGCGAGTTCATGGACCGCACCGTGAACGAGGCCCGCGAGGCCGGCTACGTCGAAACGATCAGCGGCCGCCGCCGCTATTTCCCCGATCTCAATTCCGGCAACCAGAACCTCCGCGGAAACGCCGAGCGCGCCGCCATCAACACCCCGATCCAAGGTACCGCCGCGGACATGATCAAACTCGCGATGATCCGCATCGCCGCGTTGCTTCGCGAAAATTCCTATAAGACCAGGATGCTGCTCCAGGTCCACGACGAACTCGTTTTCGACCTCGCGCTCGACGAGCAGGAAGAACTCGTCCCGCAGATCCTCACCGCCATGAAAACCGCGCTTCCGCTGCCCCACGGCGTGCCCATCGAAGTCAGCTCCGGCACCGGGCCTAACTGGCTGGCGGCGCATTGAGGGTTTCCGATGCCGGTGACTTGGGAAATCGGGGGGCGGAAATTTCCATGGGAAAGCCGGTGAACCCGCTTAATGTCGCGCCGTGCACGTGATCGTTACAGGAGCCAACGGCTACATCGGCCTACGGTTGATTCAGGCGCTGCTGGAGGCGGGCCATGAAATCACCGCAGTCGTCCGCGACCGGCAGCGCTTCCCGGTGGCCAACTTCGGTGAAAATGAAGCCCGCCTGCACGTGGTCAAGGCGGACTTCCTGGATGCGGCCAGCCTGCTTGGCCTCCCGCGGGAAATCGATGCCGCCTACTACCTGATCCACTCGATGGGCTCCGGCGGTGATTTCGCGCGCAAGGAGGAGCTCTGCGCCGAGAATTTTGCCGATGCGGCGAAGACACTCGGATGGAAACGCATCATCTATCTGGGAGGACTTGCCGCGGAAGAAGGCCCGCTCTCCGAGCATCTCTCATCGCGCCGCAGGGTGGAGGAAATCCTGCTAGGAGCAGGTGCGCCGCTCACGGCGTTGAGGGCATCCATCATCGTCGGCTCGGGCTCGGCCTCGTTTGAAATCATCCGCGACCTTGCGGAGAAACTGCCGGTACTCATCACGCCGCGCTGGGTGCACACGCACTGCCAGCCGATCGCGATCCGCAATGTCCTGGATTATCTCACAGGCATCCTGGATCATCCGGAGGCGGCGCATGGTTCCTATGACATCGGCGGGCCGGAGGTGATGAGTTATCTTGATCTGATCAAGGGTTATTGCGAGGTGCGCGGGCTGAAGCGCGTCTTTTTCCCGACCCGGCTGCTCAGTCCTCGGCTGTCCTCCGCGTGGTTGTGCCTGCTCACATCCACCTCGTTTCCGCTGGCGCGCAGCTTGGTGGACTCGTTGACCCACGAAACTGTTTGTCGCGATTTGAAGATCCGCGAAATCATTCCGTTGGATCTGCTGACCTACCGCGAGGCGGTGGAACGGGCTTTGGCGTGCATCGCGCAGAATTACGTGCCCTCGAGTTGGATCAATTCGCTGGCGGCGGGCACGCTTTCGCCGCGGCTTTTTGACGCCATCAAGGTGCCCGAGCATGGGATCTTGATGGATTCCCGGGTAGTTCCGCTGACGGCCTCGCGGGAGGAGGTCATTGCCCGCGTGTGGTCGATCGGTGGGGCAGGCGGCTGGCCTTCGATGAACTGGGCGTGGCGGTTGCGTGGAATTTTGGACAAATTCGTGGGTGGCATCGGCATCCGCCGCGGCCGCCGGCATCCGGCGGATTTGCATGCCGGCGACTCGCTGGATTTCTGGCGGGTCCTGCTGGCGGACCGCGCAAAAGGCCGGCTCATGCTTTATGCGGAAATGAAACTGCCGGGGGAGGCGTGGCTGGAGTTTGCCATCGAGGATTCAGCGGAGGGTGGCGAAGTGCTGCGGCAGACCGCGACCTTCCGGCCACAAGGGTTGTTAGGACGGTTTTACTGGATCGCGGTGCTGCCGTTTCACTGGCTGCTGTTCCCGCGGATGGCCCGCAATCTTGCAGCTGGGAGCCGGATGGCGCGTTCGTGACAGTCGCCGACCCAAAGCGGACCGACAATGATAGGATGATGCTTTTCACCCAAGCCTGACTCGCAGGTCTCGAGCACTCCACAACACCCCGGTCGCCGCTTTTCCATTCCCCTTCATCCGCCGGGCTCCGTCTTTGCGGCGCTCCGTAAACCTTTCCCGCGCTGCGGCGAATGCCTCATTCACGAACGCCTTGCTCCCGATCACCGCGCCGTCCGTGAAATATCTCACCCGGCAGCGCAGCATCGTCGCCAGCTTTAAATCCAACAAAACCGTCCCGTTATCCTCCGCCTCTAACGCCTCTGCCGCATTCATCTGCGGGCGAACCACGCCTTTCTCCACCACCGTCCTGCCGCTCTTTCTCCCCAGCGCCATCCCCATCATCCGCCGGTACAACCGCGAAACCTCCCCCCACCGCTCCGATTCAAAACCGACGCCCTGATCGCAAAAATACGCTCTCACCAAGCCCTCTCGCGCTTTTTTCCCATTCCCTTTGGCCCCGCCGCCCACGGCCTCTCCGTAGCTGCTCCATCGATAGTGCGCCGGATCTGATACCATTCCGGCCCGCACCGGATTCAGATCGATGTAAGCCGCCATTGTCCGCGCTGCGGTGCCGCTTTCCACGATCACGCTCTTGAATCGATCCTCCCAAAGCGTGCCGGAGCGCGAATGCGCGCGATTGAACCACTTGGTAAAACGTTCCAGCAGCGATTTCATGAACTCGCTCAAATCATGCATCCGCCGGGTGTAACGACAGCGGATCTCATCCATCTTGCGCGCCACATCCTGCTTTGCCATCGCTAGTTCCTGCGCAGCATCTAGTGGAATCCCCATTTCATCGACGGGCTGCAGTTCAAACTCACCACGCTCCCGGACCACTGCCGCCTCTTCCAATTCCTTGGCGACCTCAGCCACCTGCGCCTCGCTGTAGAAAACGCGCAGCCGTTGGAGCAATTCCTGATCCGGGATGCCACCCTGCGGTATCGGCGGCACTTCCAGGAGGAGATGAAAGTGGTTCGACATTAGGCAATAAGACAACACCCGGCACCCCGTGAACTTCTCGCACATGCGCATCAGCATCCGGAAATGCTCCTTTTCATCCACCTCCAGCACGAATTGCCGCCCCACGACCCGACTCACGCAGTGGTAAATCACCGGTTTTTTCCGCGAATCCTGCCAATGCACCGTCCAACGCTTGCGGTTGTTCATGCCGGGTAGGCTAGAGCGAGGAAAAGCGCTTGCAAGACAAAACTTGCATAAAGCATGGCTTATTGAATTGTTTGATTACGAGAATGGGCGCACCTGAGGTCTCGTTGAAATCGATCATCCACACCCTGCCTGACTGCCGACAAACCTCATCGACTGCCTGCGCGAAAGTCAGGCTCTTACTCGTGATACCAACTCTCTTTGCTTGGTCGGCTCCTCTGACCACAAAATTGATTACGCCTCCACCCTTATTGCCAACGACCTTTTTCGTGAGATAGCCCATTGCTTCGGTCGCGGTGAGCTTCTCGAACGAAACATCAGCGATCTTAATATCCTCCAACTGAGCGATCACTCGCTTCGCCTTGTCGTCGCTCTGCGCCAACCGTTGATAGTTCGAACGGTCATCATTCTTCGGCACCTCCGCTCCCAAACGGGGCAAAGTGAGCATCAGGACAATGCAGTAGATGGCGAAAGTCTTCATTTTTTGGCCAACGTTAAATGTGGTGGCACGGCGGCGCAAGACTCACAGAGCGAAGCGAACGAGGGAGCTTATCCGCCGTTGCCACCCACGACGTGTTCGGCGTTTGTAATCTTGCTTCGGAGTTCACTCGGGCAGTCTGGGCTAAGGTGAAGGATCTGCCAATCCTGATCCTTGCCGCCACCGGAGATTCCAACAATTGCGGCGTAGCATGGAAGGCACTCAGAAAGCTTACGGGCGATCTCGACCAATCGCGGCTCTGCAACGCCCGAGAGGGAAATCGTGTCACTCTCCCATCGGGGATCTTGGTGCAATTGAATGTCGAAATCCAAGCGGGCTATGCTGTCTCTCAAAAAGGTGCAGTTCGTAAGGTCAGTGCCACTGAGAATTGCTGTCAGGGCGGACTCACGATCTCCAACCCATCGTCTCGGAGGATCGTTCTTTCCAAGGTGCGTGATCTTCACGCCGATAGTCGCCAGCAACTCCAACCACGAACGGATATCGCTCTCCTCAAGATGCGGTGTGTAAATGAATGCGATGTGCCTCATGGCTCAATTATATTGCCGAACGATGATGTGGTGGCACCGGCGAGATCAAGCTCCGATTCCAAGAAGGACGTTGTCGCCGGTTGCCACGCACGCCTTGATCTGCCTTTTGAATTCTATCGGCCGATCACCTGTTTCTCAGGTATGAAAACGATATCGCCACGCTTCAAAACGAGCTTCTCACCGTTCCGTGGTATATCGGCGAACTTGTAGACTTGAGTCTCTCGTTCTCCGGGATCGCCTGTGGTTGCATTAGATGGTCTCTCCAGCCGAATGATCGTGAGCCGCTTGGCTGATCCAAAGTCACCCCAACCGCCGCATGCTTTCTCAAGATCCTCAATCCTAGCCGGTGTCGTGACTTTGTAGACTCCAGGCTTCTTAGTCTGGCCGGAGAAATGAACCCGTATCTCTTCGGCTAAAACACCGCTGGAGCAGAAAACTACAGAAAGGAAAATCTGAGCGAGTATGTGCTTCTTCATTTTCTTGCAGATCGTCAGAAGTGATGACAACCCCGCCAAGGAGATGCCTTTGAAATGAGATTGAGGTGCTTATGAAGGGTTGTCATCCACGAATTGTTAGCCCCTCTTCGTTCTTGTGACCAAGCATCAACTCGCCGGAGCACTCTACCCAGTCTCCAGGTTCGAGGTCCAGGATTGATTCACCGAGTTCGTTGTCGACTGGAATTCGCGCCAAGCCATCGACCACCCCATAGGTGTCACCATCAATCGTCACCCAGCCCCCGAACCGCCCCACAACAGTAGGCGAAAGCGAGGGCGTGCGCTTCGAAGTCCTCTTCATCACCCCAAATGCCAAAAAGACCGGGGCTTCGGTGACGATGCCAACTCTGTAAGCCGCTGTAACGGCCTCCTCGTTCATCGACGTGTAGCCGCATCTAATCTCGGTGCCGGTATCTGCAAGTTGGAAGCGGATTGATCCCTCAAACCCGCAGCCACACGGATCGATCTCCAACGTCTGGACGTGAATGTTCATTGGGCTAACATTTGAGTGCTCCTACGGGAGTAATTGAAGGGAAAATGGTAAGAAATTGAGATGTTTATGGCCCGTTAGGAGGCACGACTTGTTCGCGTTTGGTTGCTGATCCCAGGCGGAAGAGCACATTCACTGATGCTCGCACATCGATCTTTGCCGGAACAAACACCGGTATCTCGTTTTCATCTCCAAGGGGCGGCAGTGGGCTAGCGCCATAGAAAACATCTCCAACTCCTGAGTAGCCGAACCCGAACTGGCCTGGGAGCCCTATGAAATCCTGATTGGATACCGCAAATACTTCCCCCAGATCGGTTCCAACACCCTTACACAGCAGTTCCGCCTTCTTCTTTGCATCAGCGCAGGCGCTCGCCATCAGCGTAGCCTCGACCTCGTCCCTCTTGCTTGTGTCGAACTCAGTCGAGACTCTCGTAACGTTGTCGGTCGCCATAATCAGCCGCACTACCGCAGTGTATCGATCAATCTCGGCAACTGTGACCTTCACGTCCCGGGAAACGTCGTATCCGAGGACCTTGAGTCGCTTGTAGTCGTCGCCTTTCTCCCGAACTGCTTCTTTCGAGAGATCATCCGCAACAAGATCCTCCTTCTTTATGCCAAGTCCTACGATGCCATCTACGACCTTCGTCAAAACCTTATTCACGGTCGAAACGGCAACTTCCGAGCTTGGGTCATGGCAAAGCACCGTGAACTTAATCGTGGCCTTGTCGGGTGTAACCTCCTCGGTGGCTGCGCCAAGGACGGCGGTGAATGGAAAATCAGGTAGTGGACTCGCAGCTAGGTGAGTAGCGACGAGGATCAATGCGATGAGTGGCCGATGCATAGTCTTAATTTTCTCGCGAACGTATAGGCCATCCACGGCGGGGATGGAAGCCTGAATTCAAATTTCAACGTTGCCCGCCGTTGGATGCGCCGGGTTGTTCTGCTGTCTTTTTATTCGTGATTTCAAATCGTCGGGTGCGGGGTGGTGACGCCATTCCATGCCATCCAGCGGGTCTTGAAAAAATCTCTGCTACCAGACGGACCCCGCTGTCTGAAGACTCTGTTATAAATCGTGCGTTATCCACTAGTCCGCTGTCGTAGAGTCTTTGAAGATCGCCGCCAAGGATCTCCTCACTGTATTGAGTGCCTGGCTGCGACCTGATGAACTTATTGAAGTGATTCAGGTCAAATCCATCCGGACCATCAAATTTGATGTCTAGGGAGGCAATGATTCGGCCTTCGAGATCACTCCCTGCGTGATTTGGAACGCAAGAAGTGGCTGCAAGAAATAGAGCACAAATGAACGTCCAAGTGTGAGGTCGCGAATTCATTTCTTAGCAGAACGTCGAGTCCTCCTACGCCTGACCGGGGCGAGGGTGGAACACGGGGTTGAGGTTGTAGCGTTCATGGCGGCTGGAACTGGAGGCGGGTCAGGCGTTAGGAGTGACGCCTTGTGTGTGCCCAGCATGGGCGTGATGTAAATGGGGTGCAAGTCCCCTGTAGGAAAACCAGACATGAAAATGAAGAGACTACCATCTGAAGCCAACTGCGGAAGGGCGACCGACCGTGGGAAGGAAGGCTAGGAGAA
>JBGSTM010000374.1:0-6425 GCA_041736495.1 Akkermansiaceae bacterium | reverse complement strand
CGCCTTGAAGCGCTGGAGGTCGTGCACAATGAGGAAAACCTCGGCTGCGTCCCGGCCAGACGACGGACCGCGGGCTTCCAGTTCTTTGGATAGATCCGCCATCAGCGCGGGAAGCTCCGCCGGCCCGCCGATGCGGATCTTATGCGGCAGGATCGCGGCGAGGCGTTGGAAAAATCCGTTCTCGCCGTGATCGTAGGCGTGCGGATCGAGAATCACGAATTCCACCTGATCCGGCGGGTATTGGGCGGCGAGCGAGACGATGCTGATCGCCAGCAACGAAAGCGCCCGCTCGGTGGACTGGCCGACGACTAACAAGTGACTGCCACTCTGGCGCTGGAATTGCGCTTCGGTCGGCCCCTTGATGGAGTTGGGCGCGCCGAGCCACGCCCGCGCGGTGACCGGGCGGGCGGAGGGTCGCGAACTCAGGAGTTTTTTCAACTCGGCGTTGTCCTTGATCTCGGCGGGGGCGTTGCCTTCGAAAATGATCGGAGTCGGCGGCAGTTTGCCGTCTTTGGTGGCGAGCGCGTTGACTTGGTCAAGAACGGCATCCCGCTCCTCCTCGGGCAGCCAGACGATTTGAAACGGGCTGTTTGCAGCGAGTGCGCCGGCCTGGTCGTTGTAAATTCCTTCGCCCGGCCGGGTGAGCAGGCGCGGGGCGGGATTGTCGTCGTCCATGATCAGATGCGCGTCCGTCTCGTTGCACTGGAGCGCGATGCGGATGACCATCTGCCCAAGAGTGGCGCGGGCCAAAGTGTAAGCGCCGCCGAGGGTCTGGGAGCCGAGAATCACATGGATGCCGAACGCCCGGCCCTGTCTAACGATCCGGTCCAACAGCAACGACGCCTCCTGCGCCACGGCATCGTCCTCGGTGAAAAATTCCTGAAACTCGTCGATGAGCAGCAAGCTGCGCGGCAGTGGTTCGTGGTCCGGCGTGCGCTTGTATCCGGCGAGGTCCTGTGATCCCGCGCGGCGGAAGAGTTCTCCCCGCCGCTTCAATTCCGCATCGATGCGCTGCAGCACGCTCAGCGCGAACTCCCGGTCGCTCTCGATGGCGATCACCCGCGCGTGCGGCAGTCGTTTCGCCGCGTAACACTTGAACTCCACGCCCTTCTTGAAATCCACCAGATAGAACTCCACCTGCTCGGGACTGCACCACAACGCGAGGTTGGTGATGATCACGTGAAACAATGTGGACTTTCCCGATCCCGTTTTTCCGGCGACCAGCGCATGCTGGCGGGTGCCTTTGCCGATCGCCAGCATCTGGAGCTTCTTCGCGCCGGTGCGGCCGATCGGCACGCGCAGCTCGTCGGTCGTTTCGGATTTCCAGACTTCATCCGGCGGCGGCGCGATCTGTGGGAACGGCACCTGCACCCGGTTGGAATCAATGCTCGCCTTGCCGATGCGATGCACCAGCGTGATCGAATCCTCATGCGTCGGGGGCGGATCGAAAACAACGACATCCGCTCCCGGCAGTGCGTCCGCCAGATGGAAAACGCCGTCGCGCAAGGTCACCCGCATGCAGGTACGGCGGAGTTCGTCTTCCAGCGTGGCATCCGGAATCGGCTGGCGCAGGTCGCGCTGGATGAGCAGGTGCACGCCGCAGCGGGCACCGCTTGAGGCGATGGATAGAAGCCGCTTGCAAGAGGTGTCGCTGAAGGCGGAAGGAAATCCGGCGATGACCAAAAAACGGTATTTCTCGGCGATGGTGCCGGCTTGTTCGTTGTATTCCGTGACGTTTGCGAACTCGTTGCGCAGATACATCTGGATGACTTTTTCGATGTGATCGTTCAGTTCCGCAAGGCGCTCCTCGATCTGCGTGCTCTGCGTCCAGATGCGGTGGTTGATGAGCGTTTCCTCGTAATCGGCGAGATGCATCAAGCCGGCGAAATCCTTGCCAAGCCCCACCGGATCAATGAACACGAATGAAGACCGGCCTGGCGGATGTGAGGCTAACAGACGCAGGGCGATCGCATTGAGTGCGAGGGTTGCCGCGCTGCCGCCGTCGCTTTCGATCAGGATCGAGCCCTGATCCGGGAACGCCAATGAAAGCGGAACGTCGAGCTTATTGGCATCTGGCAGGACAAGCCGAGTGTCATGGGGAAGCCCGCCTGTCAGTTGGGTGGGTTCCGCAACGATTCTACCAATGCGGATGGCTTGAGGTGCTTGAGATGGCGGCGTCCAGTCACCGCAAACGGCGGCCGTCCACGCGGGGAACCGTGATCGCGAGGCGTTTTCCAACGAAATCAGGGTCTCGATCGAGGTGAGAACATAGGCAGCCCAGTGTTTTGTAAGATCATGGATCCTGGCGTCGATATCGGCATCGATCACCGAACTGACCTGGGTGCGGGAAGCTTCGGTGAGGCGGGAGCGTTCATCCGCTTCGGCTTGGGCGATTTGCAGGGATTGCTCGTGGGCGGTATCGATTTTCGAGAGTTTGCGCTGGTGAAGTTTCTCCAAGCGGGCGGGGAGCCGGGCGAGTTGGAGTTCGAGTTTTTTCTGCCCCTCGCTCATGCGGGCTTTCCACTCGCTGTCGGATTCCCGGAATGTTTCACCGAGGCTCTGGCCTTCCGCGGTCTGCTCGTTTTGGATTTCCGCATCCATCGCGGCGAGGCGGTTGGCGGATTCCTTTTCCGCGGATGATTCCAACATCCGGGCGGCAGCCAGAGACGCGGTCGCGCGGCGGATCGTGCTCAATGACAAAACCAGTCCTAACACCCAAACGACGAGCAACACCCCTTCCGAAATGAGAAGTGAGGGCAGAACCGCCTCGATGCCAGCGGTGCCGGGGCGGAAGGCCAGCCAAAGGTGGGTGCCCGCGATGACGACGGCGAGCAGCCAGAGAGGGACGAAGCGGAAAAACTTCGCCAGCGGTAATTTGCTGGCGGAGTCCGCGGCTTGGCGGGCTTCATCCAGATTTTCGAGCAGAGCTTCCCTTAGTTTTTCGGGTATGCCCGAGCGGTCCACGTCCACTACCGACTTGCGTTTGCCGTTGAAACGGTCCGCCAGCAGCGGTTGATAGGACCGGAACGCCGAGAGCACGGATTTCCGCAGTTCCCGGCGGGTGGTGCGGTCACCCGCGATGAGATTCTGAAACGTCTGATGGGCTTCTTTCGCACGTTGCAGTTCCTGCTGCCGGGCCTGCCGGTTCCGCATGATCGAGCCCTGCACCTGGCCGATCTTGTGGTCCTTGACGACTTGAACGCGGTGGGCGAGCGCCGCACGGCTGTTGTGATAGGCCTGATGGATCCACGCGCTGCGGGCCTCGGTGGCGGCTTGGACGGCATCGATTTCCTGCTGGCGGGCGGCGGCCAGTTCGTGAATCCGGCGGGTGAGTTTCTCCGCGTCCGCCTCTTCGCGCTGGGCGGTTTCCCGCCGGACAACCTGCAGGCGTTCGGCGCGGTTTTTGATGAGTGCCTTTTCAGCGGCGACAATGCCGGAAACACCTTCTCTCAGATGTTCGAGCTGTCCCTGCACGGAGCGCAGGTCGATGGGTTCAGTCGCAGTCTGCATGGACTTTTTCTAGCAATTGGTCGAGTTCGTCGATGACCCGGAGGGCTGAATTCACACTATTCATCAACTCGGCTAGATACAAGTCATCGAATTCCTGAGCCTTGCGGTCGCGCCATGAAAACCGGGTTTCCCCCCAACGCGCCTCGAGCTGGCGGGTGGCCAGCGAGAGCAGTCCTTTGCTGCCGGACATGCTCATGATTCGCCTCCTGATCCGGTGGGAGGTGTGGACTGCTTGGGGGTGTTTTTCTCCGCGTAGTCCTGCAGCGCCTTGATGGATTCACCGAGGGAATAGACGCCTTGGGGAAGGACCTGGCCGACGAGGTGGAACATGGGATCTAGCTGGCGCAAGAGCGGTGTGGATCGGTTCTCGAAGGTCTGCCGCCATTTTTTGAGGACGAGCATTTTCGCCTCGGCCTCCTCGAGCGTCCGCCGGGCCTTGAGCACGTTCATTTTCTGAAACGCGTTGCGGGCTTGAGGATTGGTGAGGTTCGCACTGTAGAGTTCCTGCTCTGCCTGATGGAGTTTTTTCGTCCACTGTTTGATCTGTCCGCCCCAATGCTGGACGCGGTCGGTGTCAAGCCAGGTCTGCGTCCGCCGGACGTCGCCCTCCATGTCTTCCAGCGCGACGCGGGCCTTCGCGATGTATTGGATCAAGTCCGCGCGGAACGCTTCGAGCGCTTCGATCGAGGAGATTTTGACCTGGTCGGACATCGCGGTGTTAGCGCTGGTCGAGGTATTGCTGGATCCGCTCGGCCTTGCGCAGAAGGTAAGGCGTGTGGCGGTCGGACAGTTCGAGGAAGGACTTGAGCGTCTTCATCAACTGCGTGAACTCGGCGGCGAATTTTTCCTGCTCCTGGTCCTGCCAAGTATCGCCGAGCGCCGTGAACCGCGCCATCAGCGAGCCGGTTCGTTCGCGCAAATCTCCGTTGAAACGCTTCAGCTCCGCGGCAAAACGACGGACCTCTTCAGGATCGATGATGGCTTGTGACATGGCGTTTTCAGGAAGGTTTGTTGCGACCTTCCTTCTCCAAGATGAAACGCCGTTTTCCGTGCGATTCCAAACGCATTCTTGAGCCCGGAAATGATTTTCCAATCCGATCGCGTCGTTGCCAGATAGGCCTCCAATCCGCCGCTGAGTCTGATTCACCCACTCGGCGGAGGAGAGCGGAACGGGAGGGATTCGAACCCTCGGTACGGTTACCCGTACGTTCCCTTAGCAAGGGAGTGCTTTCGACCACTCAGCCACCGTTCCATGATGCGGGTCGGGAGGTTTGAACCATAGCCACACGGGAACGTCAACCCTTGGAATTTGGAAACCTCGACGAATTTGAAAATTGGGGAAATCAGTCCGCAAACGGATGGGTTTCCTCGTGATCCTTTTCGGATTCTGGAACTTCTGCGGCTTCCGGAGTGCTTGGTGCTTCCCCGGAAGGTGTAGGTTCATCGACGGCCACCGCTTCGGCCTCAGGAGCAGGTGGGGAGGGGGATTCCGAAATTTCCACCGGAGTTTCCTCAGTGGCCGAAATCTCGACTTCGGGAGCAGCCGGGGCAGGGGAGTCTGCGGTTTCGCTGGGGACTTCGGGCTCGCTTGGAGTTTCGCCGGTGACTGCTGCAGTTTCAGCGGGAGAATCCGAAGCCGGCGTTTCCCCCGCGGTTGCTTCGCCTTCCTTGGCTTCGGCAGCGATTTTCGGTTTCTTGGACTTCTTTTTCTTCTTCTTTTTCGGCTCGCCGCTCGGTTGGGCGGTGTTGGCTTCGCGGGCTTCCTGAACGACGAGTGTATCGTCGGTGTAGAGCAGGATATGGCCTTGATGAAGCAGCCAGAAGAGGTCCGCCGCGAATTCGGCGGGTGGGGCGGTGCTGCCTTCCGGCAGGACGGATTTCCAGAGCCCTTCAAGCTTGGCCGGGCTGTTTTCGCGGATCCAGGCGACCATCACCGCGGGGCGCTCGGCGAGCACGGCGTTGAGCGGAAGCGGATGCGGGCGGGCGGGGCCGGTATGGAGTTTTCCCTGGCGCTTGAAGACCGGCAGATGCTCGGCCTCGACGGCGCGGCACACGGCGGGAATCAGGATCGCGGGATGGTTGCGGGCGTGGGTGCCGGACATCTTCAGCGAGACAAGCAGCGAGGGTGATAGATTTTTCGCCGGAATGGCACCGGAGACATCGGCAAGACGGGTTTCCTCAAATGCCTTGTCGAAACAACGCGTGCCGAAGACCCGCTCGGCTTCCGCGCGGTCGTCGATCCATGGTTCGTCTTCACCGCCCTTGATCCGCCAGCGGGTCTTGGTTTTCATCGTCTCCAACCACGCGTTCACCGCTTCCTCACCGCGCTCGGTGCGGACCTTCGATGAATAAAGTTCGAAGGGCATCCGGGCGAACCGCTCGCGGTGCAGGCGGCGCAGGTTCGTCTGATAGGAATGGAAATTGACGGGGCCCAGCCACTCGCCGGACATGCCGCAGCGGGCGATCGCCTGGAAATTCCCGGTCGGCGGATCGACTTCGATGGTTTCCTCTTCGATGAGTTCGTTGCGCAGTTCCGAATTCCAAAGATGGCGGACGGCTTCCTCGCGGGTGACAAAAACGGATTCCTCCAGCTTGCCGCGGATCAGCGGGGCGTGGGGTTCGGGTGCTTCGAAAACCGCACGGCAGCGGGATTTCTCCGCGAGCAGGATCTTGGCGACATCGAATAGCGGATAGACCCGCGCGACCTGATGGACTTCCTTGCCGATGAGATGCACGGCATGAGGGTCCGGCGCGATGGTGACCCGCACGCCAACCTCCGGTTGGACTTCCACTTGTTGAGGTGGAGCATCGCGGCGATCTCCGAAATTCCCGCCACGGCCTTGGAACGGCCGGCGTTCGCCGCCTTCACGCGATCCACCACCGCCGCCTCTCGGTCCGCGGTCGCGGTCATCGCG
>JBGSTM010000364.1:0-1910 GCA_041736495.1 Akkermansiaceae bacterium | reverse complement strand
CTCCAAGGCTCCGGCTTCGAAGTCGCGGAATTCACCGTGCCCTCTTCGGCCAATGCGAAGCGCCCGCGTTTCCTGCCCATCTGGCTCGCCCGGAAAGGCAAAGCGGCGGATTGATCTTTCTTCCGCGCCGTGTTTCATTGCGGCGCACCCATGGCTCGTCTCACCCCTTTTCACATCATTCCCGCATTGATTGCAGCAGCTTCTCACGCCGGTGAAGTCACGATCGAACTCCGGCCGTTTTCCATCGAGAAGTCTTTCACCGCCACCGCTTTGCCGGGTGCCGACTGCGTGCTCATTAAAGTCGAGCCGAAGGTGTGGACGGATTTTAAAATCACCGAGATCGCCAGTCACGGATCGAAAGCCTCCAAGGGCGACGTGCTGGTCCGCTTCGACGCCGAGGACATCGACCGCAAGATCGACGACACCCGCCTGGAGCTCGCTGTCGGTGCGTTTGCCCTGGCCCAGGCCGAGTCCGACTTGAAGATCCTTCAGGAAACCGCTCCTAACAAACTGGAGGCCGTGCGCCGCGCCGCGGAAATCGCCAAGCAGGAAAACACCTATTTCACCCAGATCCGGCGCAAGGCCACCGAGGAAACCGCCGCCCAGTCGCTCAAGCGCAGCGAGCAGATTCTCGCGAACCAGCGCGAGGAGCTCAAACAGCTTACCAAGATGTACGAGGCGGACGACATCACCGAGAACACCGAGGAGATCATCCTCGTGCGTCAGCAGGACGCCGTCGCTGCAGCCGAGTTCGCCCTGCGGATGGAGATTCTCGACCACAAGCGCACGCTCGAAGTCACCCTGCCGCGTGAGGCGAAAACCCTCGCCGACAGCGAGCGCGACACCGCCATCAGTTTGAAAAAAGCCGAGGCCGACATCCCGCGGTCCGTCGAGCTCGCCAAGATCGCACTGGAGGGCTTGAAGACCGCCCGGAAGCGCGCGCTGGAGTCGCTCGCCGAGTTGGAGTCCGACAGGGCCCTGTTCGAGTTCAAGGCCGTTGCCGACGGGGTTTTCTATCATGGTTCCATCGAAAACGGCCGCTGGACCACCGGCGATCTGGTCAAAGGCCTTGTGCCTCATGGCAAGCCACCCTTGAACGCGGCCTTCGCCACTTTTGTCCCCGGTGCCGCCAAGCTCGCATTGGTCGCGTTCCTTGATGAAGCGACCGCCCGCTCGCTCAAGCCCGACCTTGCCGGCACCGCCACACTCGCCGGTCGCGAGGAACTGGAAATCCCGGTCAAGCTGCTCACCCTCGCCCACGCTCCGAGCACCACCGGCACCTACCGCGCGGATTTTTCGGTCACCTGGCCCGAGGGAATCACCCCGGTCGCCGGAGCCACCGCCCAAGTCCGCCTGATTTCCTATCAACAGCCGTCCGCCATAGCCGTTCCCAGCAAAGCCCTCGATTTCGGCAACGCCGGCTGGACCGTGGAGGTGAAACTTGCCGATGGAAAAACCGAGCCCCGCCCGGTCAAGCGCGGCCGGGTTTCCGGCGACGAAACGGAAATCCTCAGCGGCTTGGAAGTCGGCCAGGTGGTCGTCGTTCCGAAGGAATAGACGCAAGAAAAGAGCATCGCGATGTCATCATCTTTCCCCATCCGTCTTGCGTCTTGTGTCTTGCTGTCTTGCGTCTTCTCCCATGCGGCGGAGGTCACTCGCGAGGCTATCGACTCTTCCATCCGCCGTGGGGTGGACTTTCTCATCGCCTCCCAGAATAAAAACGGCTCCTGGGGAAGTGCCACGCGCACCAAGAACCTCAACATCTACGCGCCACTTCCCGGAGCCCATCACGCCTACCGCGCCGGGGCTTCAGGACTCGCTCTATCAGGCCTCATCGATGCCGCGGACCCGCGACCCGAAGCGGTGGCCGCTCTCGAACGGGCCGCCGCCTGGACCGCCGCCGAGCTGCC
>JBGSTM010000335.1:0-7136 GCA_041736495.1 Akkermansiaceae bacterium | reverse complement strand
CGTGGCCGATCTTTGCAAGAAACACGATCTGCTGTTATTTTTCGATGAGGTCCAAGCCGGCTTCGGCCGCTGCGGCGACGCGATGGCCTGGCGCATGCTCGCCCCGGAAATCCAACCCGACGGCATCTCCTGGGCAAAAGGCATGGGTGGCGGCGTGCCGATCGGTGCGTTCTGGCTCAGCGACCGCGCGGTTGCTGACGATGGCACGGCTTTGTCCTCCCTGATGGGACCGGGCTCGCACGGCTCCACCTATGGCGGCAATCCCCTCGTCTGTGCCGCCTCGCTCGCGGTGCTCAAGGAAATCCGCGAGAAGGAACTCGCCGTGAACGCCATCCTCCAGGAAGTCCGCATCCGCGAAACCATCCGCTCGTGGAATCTACCTGTGATCACCGAAGTCCGCGGCCAGGGCCTGCTGATCGGGATCGCCCTGGATCCCGCGCTGATTCCCACTCCGGAAGGAAAAACGCCCGCCCTCGTGGTGGTCGACAAGCTGATGGAGCGCGCCCTGCTCGTTCCACCGGCAGGTCCCAACGCCTTCCGCCTGCTGCCGCCGCTCAACGTCACCGACGCCGAAATCGACGAGGCGCTTTCGATAATCCATTCGGTTCTTGAGGGGCTGGGGGTCGGGGGCTAGGGGCTAGAAGAGAAACAGAAATCATGCACATTCAATATTATCGCGACTTGATTGTCTGGCAGAAGGCCATGGACTTGTGCGTTGAGGTCCACAATGCGACCCTCGTGTTTCCAAAGCAGGAGCTTTTCGGACTTAGCGCACAATTGAATCGCTCTGTGGTATCAGTTCCCTCGAACATTGCCGAAGGGCATGGCAGGCGCACCACTCCTGACTTCATTCACTTTCTATCCATCTCCCGGGGATCACTGAATGAAGTGGAAACCCAGATCACCCTGGCCATGCGTTATAACTACATCACTCAGACCGACCATGACGAACTTCTCGATCGCTGTGGAGAAGTCGGCCGTATGCTCAACGGCTTGATCGACGCGCTGGAACGCCGTCCCGCCTCTTCTTAACTCTTTCTTTTCTTCAGCCCCTAGCACCTGGCCCCCAGCCCCTCTCTCTTTCCCATGAAACATTTCCTCTCCATCGAAGAACTCAGCGCCAAGGAACTCCAACAGCTGCTGGATTCCGCCGCTTATCTCAAGCGCCAGCGCGGACGCGACGGGCAGAAACTCGCCGGCCAGACATGGGCGCTCATCTTCACCAAGTCGTCCACCCGCACGCGCGTGTCATTCGAAGTCGGCATCCGCGAGCTCGGCGGATTCCCGATGTTTCTCTCGAAAAACGACATCCAGCTCGGCCGCGGCGAGCCGATCAAGGATACCGCCCGCGTGTTAGGGCGCATGGTGCACGGGGTGATCATCCGCACCTTCGCCCAGCAGGACGTTGTCGATTTCGCGGAATACTCCGGCATTCCCACCATCAACGCGCTCACCGACGACGAGCATCCCTGCCAGATTCTAGCAGACCTGCTGACCATCCAGGAAAAACTCGGCACCTGGGAGGACAAGAAGATCGCCTTCATCGGCGACGGGTTTTCCAACATGACGCGCTCGTGGATGTGGGCGGCGAAACGACTTGGTTTCAAACTCGTCGTCGCCTCGCCTCCATCCTGCCAGCCGCCGAAAGGATTCTTGGAGGACCTCGACGCACCGAACGTCACCATCACCTCCGATCCGGAAGCCGCCGCCGAGGGAGCGCATGTCGTCAATACCGACGTGTGGCTTTCCATGGGCCAGGAAGACCAGCAGGAGAAGGAACAGGAATTCGCCGGTTTTCAGGTAGATGCCAGCCTCCTAACACACGCGGCCCCCGGCCACATCGTCCTCCACTGCCTGCCCGCCTATCGCGGCAAGGAAATCAGCAACGAAGTGCTGGAACTCCACGCGGACACGATTTTTCAACAAGCGGAGAACCGCCTCCACGCGCAGAAGGCGATCCTCGTGGCGATCGCCTGAGTCCGCGCTTCAGCTCAATTCCATTCTGGATTGAGGGATGACCGTTGAAGAGAGGTCTTTGGGAAACGCATTTTTCCAAACTAATTTTCACGGTTGCATCAACCCGGCCAAAAATTCCCCTGTTCGGGGGATTGCCTCAGCCACGCCGCGCTTCATCGTGTTCCATTGATCCTCCCCAGCCATGACGTCACTCAAATCACTCGCCATCGCCCTGCTCACCGCCGCCTGTCTCCCCGCCCAAAACACGTGGGACAATCGCGCCTTCCAACTCAGCAGCTCCAGCGGCACCACGCCCACCCATTCGTCCTACGCCGGCGGGCGCTTCATTTTGGCCACCGTGGGCTCGACATTCTGGCACAGCGCTGCCGGAACCGCCGCTTGGACTTCCGCCATACTTCCAAATCCTCCTGGTGCTTTCGCCTCCAGCGGCATCGCCACGGATGGCAGCACCCTCATCATCGCCGGCAGCTCCAATACCATCTACACCACCACCTCCGCATCCGTCGCCGGATTGCCCGCCACACCGATTTCCTGGACGAAACTCAACCCCGCCGTCCGCGCCAGCGGCACCCCGGCCCTCGGGCGCGTCCGACATTTGAACGGCCAGTTCATAGTCACCACGGCTCCTTTCATCGCCACCGTCGACCCTAACAACAACAGCTACGCCGAGCTGCTCACCAGCCCGGATGGCCAGACCTGGACCTCGAAAAAATTCCTCGCAAACACCACGGGCAACTTCGCCTACACCACCCGCGACATCGCCTTCAAGCCCGGCGCGACTGCGGGCACCGGAACCTACGTCATCACCACCAACATCTCGAACACCATCCTCACCGCGCCCGAGGACCTCTCCTCCCTCACTCCAGTCACCGTCAACGGCCTGGTCACCTCCGGGCAGAGCGTGATCTACGCGAATGGAAACTTCGTCGCCGTCACCCGCAACGGCTCGATTTTGACCTCGCCAAACGGCACGTCATGGATCTTTCGGAGCAAACCCATCTCCACCACCCGCATCAATGACGTCTTTCACGATGGCACGGATTTCGTCGTCGTCGGCAACGTGGTCGCCGGCAGCAGCCCCGCCCGCCCATTTATCGTAAAAAGCACCGACGCCATCACTTGGACAGAGCCCACGACCGTTCCCGCCGCCAACGGCGAACTCTTCACCGTCACCAAAGCCGACGGCCTCTGGCTCACCGCCGGAAGCTCCGGCACCCTCTTCACCAGCGGTTCTGCCTCCGTGACCCCACCGACCGTGGATCCGCTCCCGCTCTCCGCCACTGGCACTGCTGGTGAAACCTTTACGCTCAGCGCCAGCGTCGGCGGCACGCCAGCAGCCACCAGTTTCGAGTGGTTCAGAAACAGCGTCCCTATTACCAATGGCAGCAACTCCTCCGGTTCGGTCATCAGCGGTGCAGACACCGCCTCGCTCACCATCAGTGGCCTCTCGCTATCCGATGGCGGGACCTATTTCGTCCGCGTGACCAACAACGTCGGCGTGGTCAATTCCACCGTCACCACGCTCAAAGTGTCCGCCACAGCCGGCGGCGCCATCCTCACCCCCTACGGCTCGGCAAATTCCCTCGGCGGCAGCATCATCCCCGGTTCCTCGCCGCCGAGAACACTGCTCGGCAGTGCTCCCGCCACCTTCACTGCCAGCGGCGGCATCACCGGACTGCCGAACACCTTCGTGAGCCTCACCAGCTACGGCAACGTGGGCGGCGTCAATCCCTCCGGCACCAAGGTCCTCCTTGGTTCGTTTTCCGGAAATTTCCCGCTGCTCGTCTATGACCTCGCCGCCGAGTCCGGCACCCAGCTCCCCGCAGTCCCCCTGCCGCTCGGCCCCATTTCTAACATTAACTTGATCCTGCCGATCGGTCTCGCCGACAATGGCGATGCCACCGGCATCATCCAGGACTTCAACGGCCAGAACCGCGCTTTCCACTACTCCGCCGCCATGCAGACCTACACCCTGTTGGGAAATGTGCCGAACGCTGGAAACGACATCGCCTCCAACCCCGGTGGCATCTCCGCAGATGGCAGCACCATCGCCGGCTACGAGCGCACCGGTCTATTTAACGGGGCATTCCTCTGGACCACCACCGGCGGCTTCACCCTGTTGCCCGATCCGAAGAACGGCGGCCTTGCCAATGCCGACATCCGCGCTATCTCGCCAAACGCCCGCTACATCGTTGGCTACGGAAGCACCTCGCCCGCATTCGGCAGCGGCCAGTCCGCCATGCGCTGGGATCGTGGCGCAGGCCTCGCCGCACCCGTCGGTTCAGCCTTGGTCCGAACCCGCACCCAGACCTTCGGCGATGCGTTCTGCGTGAACGATGATGGCACCGCTGGAGGAAACGTCCGCCAAGGCTCCTCTTCCTTCAGCAACAATCGCGCCGCCGTCTGGCTGCCGGATGGCGCGCTCATCGTCCTGCCGGATTACCTCGCCTCCCGCTACAGCCTCACAACGCCCGGATTCACCCTGAACCAAGTCACCTCCATTTCCGCCGACCGCCGCGTCATCGCCGGCACCGCCGCCGATTCCACCAGCCAGGTGCAAGGCTGGCTGCTTACCCTGCCCGATCCCCTGGAAATTACCTCCCCCACCCCCGAGCTGCTCTTCCGAATGTCCGCCATCACCAACAGCGGCAGCAGCTACAACTTCGGCTCCACCCAGATCGGCAGCGGCATCACCCCGAGCATCACCGCCTACTTATCTAACATCGGCTCCGCCGGACTGCTCGTCTCCAGCGTCAGCCTCTCCGGCACAAACGCAGCCGATTTCAGCCTCATCCCCACCCCGCCCGCCAGCAACCTGCCCGGCACCTACGTCACCGGCGAGGTGCGCGCATTCACCGTCCGCTACGATCCGCAACCCGGCCCAGCCGGCCCTCGCAGCGCCATCCTCACCGTCGCCAGCGACGATCCCGCCACGCCATCCTTCGTCGTGAATCTCAACGCCACCGCCACCGCTCCCCCCGCCGCAAGTCCCGCCGAGCTCGCCTTGGAAAACTACCTCATCGCCGCGAGCGTCCCCGCCAATCTCCGCGGCCCCCTCGACGATCCGGACGCGGACGGCATCAGCAACCTGCTAGAGTTCGCCCTCGGCCTGCCGCCACTCACCTCCAGCGCGCTTCCGAATGCACTCCTCGCCACTGGCGAACTGAGTCTCACCTATACCCGCGCCCAGCCTGCCCATGTCATCTACACCGTGAAAACCTCCACCGATCTCGGTGCCACCGAGTCTTGGACTCCGGGCGGTGTTGACCAAGGCATCCCGGATGTGAACGGCCTCACCACCGCCAACGTCCCGGCGAACAGCGCCAAACGCTTCCTGCGCATCGAAGTCAATCTTGTCCCGTGATGGTCCCCGATCCGGTCGTGCGCATGCCATTTTTCGGCGATCAGCCGTTTTCGGAGTCCGGCATCCGGGTGAACAGGTTGCGGAAGTTCCGTGCCGGAACGAGGTGGCCAGGCCAAAACCCGACTCAGTGGAAATCATGCGAGCGCGTGGCGTGCTCCGGTTCGATCCCGGACAACGGTTCGACGTGGAGCACGTAAACCGTCGGCTGGTCGCCTTCCGAGCGTTGGAGAATCCCCTCGACTAACAAAAATGGCTCGCTGGTGATCACCTGCCGCAGGCGCTGGAATGTTTTTTTCGGCACGAACAGGTTGGCGATGCCGGTTTCATCCTCCATGGAAATGAAACAATGCCCCTTGGCCGTGCCGGGGCGCTGGCGGCAAATCGCCAGACCGGCGACGGTGACCGGAATGCCGTGCGGCAGGTTTTGCAAATCCGTGGCGCGCAGGATGTTGCGGCTGCCGGACCGATCGCGCCACAGCCCCATCGGGTGCGGGCCGGTGGATGCTCCCTGCGTGTGGTAATCCGCGGACAAGCGTTCTTCCACCGACATGACCGCGAGAAACTCCTGCCCGTTAGGACGCGGAGGAATCAGCAGGTCGTCGTGCAAGGGCAGCTCGACCTGCCACAACGCCTGCCGCCGGTGGGCGACTTCCGGCAGCCCGTTGAGCGCTCCGGATTGGGCGAGCAGCCGTTTCTCCTTCGCCGTCGGCCGGACGCGGGACATGAAATCCTCCAGCGAGGAAAACGATGATTTCATCCGCTCACTGACAATTCTATCCGCTGCTGACAAACCTTTGATCCGGGCCAGCCCGAGTCGCAACGTGGTGTCATCTTCAACAATGGTTAGCTTGGCACTCCACAGGCAGGAAACCGGCTTGATGCGGATGCCGTGGCGTTTCGCGTCCTGGATCAGCGTGTTCACCGAGTAGAATCCCATCGGCTGGTTGTTGATGAGTCCGGCGTAGAATTCCGCCGGGTGGTGGACCTTGAGCCAGCAGCTCGCGTAAGCAATGAGCGCGAAGGAAACCGCGTGGCTTTCCGGAAATCCATAAAGCGCGAACGAGCCGATGGATGCGACGATTTTCTCCTGCACCTCCCCGTGAACGCCGCGCTCGGTCATGCGCAGGCGGAGTTTTTCGGTGACGCGTTCCATGCGCTCGTCGTTGCGCTTGAAGGCCATCGCCCGCCGCAGTTCGTCGGCTTCCGCACCCGTGAATCCAGCGACGACCATCGCCATGCGCAGCACTTGTTCCTGGAAAAGCGGCACGCCTAACGTACGCCGGAGGATTTCCTCACAGTCCGGATGGATGCAGTCGATTTTTTCGGTGCCGTTCCGCCGGTTCAGATAGGGATGCACCAGATCCCCCACGATCGGACCCGGCCGGATGATCGCCACTTCGATGGCGAGATCATAAAATATTTTCGGCCGCATGATCGGCAGCGTGGCCATCTGCGCCCGGCTCTCGACCTGGAAGGTGCCGATGGTGTCCGCACGGCAGAGCATTTCGAAAACCGCGGGGTCGTCCTTCGGGATCTTCGCAAGATCCACCGGCTGGCCGCGGCGCGAGCGGATTTCAAGGGCATCCTCGAGCGCCGCGAGCATGCCGAGTCCTAGCAGATCGATCTTCACGATACCCATGTCCTCGCAATCGTCCTTGTCCCACTGCACCACCGTGCGTCCCGGCATGGTCGCCGGTTGCAGCGGGACGACCGCATCGAGCCCGTGATCGCAGACGATCATCCCGCCGGAATGCTGGCCAAGGTGGCGCGGCATGCCGAGCACCGCTTGATAGAG